>CAYSCH010000035.1:0-26414 GCA_964429355.1 uncultured Planctomycetaceae bacterium
GAGATCCTCGAGAGAGGCCAAGGAAGCTAAGCCGGCGCTGGAAACTCCGCAGTCGCGAAGGTCGATATTCTGAAGGGTGGCGATCTTGCCGAGGATTGCCATGCCGGCGTCGGTCACTGCCGTCTCGTTGAGGAGTAGCGATCGAACTCGCCGCAATCCGGTCAACGACTGGAGGGCCGAATCGTCGATGGATGCACCCCGAAAGCTCACCTCCGCTACGAATCCGTCACCATCCTTGGTCGATTCGGCACCTGCTTTGGCGAGTGCTTCCAGCGAGTCGGGAGCATCCTGTTCGGGCGTCCCGGCTTGCGAGGCCGGGTCCTTCGCTGGCGGCGTTTCGTCGACAACGGCGGGCGGGGCATCGACCTTTGGGGACGGAGCCGACGATTCACGTCGATCGCTGCAGCCCGTCAGGACCGCACAGAGGCCCGCCACGCTCAACCACAATCCGTACCGTCCCATGGGTTCTCTCCTGTTACTTTCAGCTCTCCGTCGGTTCGGGCTCGCCGTACCGATCCGCCGGTTGGCGATTTATCGATCAGTATAGCAGGAATGCTTTCCGCCGTTTCAGGAATCCTCTCAAATCGGCCTGGTAGCCAGCCTCGATTTCGGCAGCGGTTTTTCCGTCACGCAGAGCGTTGAGCACCGCATCGTTGCCGAGCAGGCGCGCGTAGTCGTCGATCCTCCAATCCTGAGGATAGAGCCGCCGGAGCTGAACGGCCACTTCCAGTCCGACCCGCACGGGCTCAAGTTTCGAACGATCGGTCACCAGCACCCGAACTCCGCCGCACGCTTCGCCTTCGAACTTGCTCGACTGGGGCGTGAAGGTGATCGGCTCGAAGGCAACGCCTGGTGTATGGGCCTCCTTCAAGGCCTCGGCCAGCTTGTTTCCGTCGAGCCATGGTGCCCCGAAAACTTCGAAGGGAGTCTCGGTGCCGCGTCCGACCGAGAGATTCGTCGTTTCCAGCAGTCCGATCCCCGGATAGACCAGGGCCTCGGTGAGACTCCGCATGTTGGGCGAAGGGTTGATCCAGGCCAGTCCGGTGGCATCGAACAGTTGCTCCCGAGACCAGCCCTCCACGGGGACAATCGTCAGCTTCAGGTTCAGCTTCAATTCCTCGTTGAACATTCGCGCCAATTCGCCCACGGTCATGCCGTGGCGGATGGGCAACCGGTGATAACCGACAAACGACTGTTTTCCGTCGTCGAGGAGTGGGCCCTCAACGCACAGACCGCCGATCGGATTCGGCCGGTCGAGAACGAAGAACTCCAGCTTGTGCCTATCTGCCTCCTCCATGGCGGCGCCCATGGTCGATATGTATGTGTAGAAGCGGGCGCCGATGTCCTGAATATCGAAGACCAATGCGTCCAGGCCTTCGAGCATCTCGGGCGTCGGGCGCCGAGTCTTGCCGTAGAGGCTGTAGACCTTGGTCTTCGTCTCGGCATGTTCCGTGTCGCCGATTCCGCTCACGTCGAGCTTGCCCTCCAGCCCGTGCTCGGGGCTGAAGACCACCGCCAGGTCGACATTCGCGGCATTGTGAAGCAACTGGATCGCACTGATTCCATCACGGTTGACACCGGTGTGGTTCGTGATCAGCCCGATCCGACGGCCAGCAAGTTGCTTGAAACCGTCGCGTTGGAGAACGTCCAGACCCGTCAGAACACCCGCCGGCTGCGGATCGGCACCGGCTCCTGCCGCGGGGGTCTCCTGGGGCGGATCCGCTCGCAGGAGGGGCGGTAACAAGAGCATCCCTGCCACGAATGCTCCCAGCAAGACACGGGCAAAACGATTTTGCCAGATGCCGGGCGTGTATCGGTTGTACATCAAGTCAGCTCCTTCACAGACTTCGCAGTCAAGGTGGAAAGGAAACGCCGGTCTGCCGACGCCCCGGCCATGGGCAAAGATAGTCGCCCGCAAGAGATATCGCAAGGGATCGTACCGAGGTCGCCGTTTTTGCGGCGTGCCGATGGGGCAGAAGCCTCTCAACCCCTCTAATTCAACCACCCCACCCCGCGGCGCGGGGCAGCGAGCCTCTCGGGCTCGGGCCGGAAAATCGTTCCGTGAGGCCGTTTGCTCCCCCGAGAGACCCGACGTAGAGTTGTCTTGAACCGGGATCGCCATCCACGCCCGTGTGCAGGAAGGCCGAACATTCGAAGATCAACGGAACCCAACCACCAGACGTCTGCCGGGAAAGTGCCGTAGAACATCCTCATGTCCGGCCCTGCGTCGGAATGAACCGCGAGCCTGCGACTGCCGGCCCAGATCTCCGAGGTGCCGTTTCCGTTCCGGAAGACACCCCGATCGGTGGCGCGAAAGACCCCCACAGACTTCACTGACCGACAACATCCAGAGCCGCTGTGTCTGCCGAATCTTCTCTCCTCACGATCGATACATCCGCCCTTCAGAAAACGGTGGCGGAATTGTGCGCCGGCCACGAGCGTCTCGAGGAGTTTCTGCGCGCTATGTTCGGCGAACTGGGCTGTCTGGCCGACGAGATGGCAAGGCACGGCCGATGGATCGATTCGAACAGGAGCGAGCAGGAGACCCACCGGTCGGAAAATGAACATCGCCTCGGACGGGAACGCCAGGCCCTGGAGACGGCCTTCGAACGGATTCAGCAACTGACCGACCGTCTGGAGACCTCCACGGTTGCCAGCGCAGGAGGAACGGACCATTTCCAGAAGCTTCTGGAGAACATGGAGGCGGAGCGAGCCTCGTTTTGCGCATCTCTGGAGACGTCAGCCGCACAATCGGAAGAACGCCTCAGCCGGGAGCGGGTAGAATTGGAGGCCGTCTTCGATCGGATCGAGAAACTATCCGAGCGGCTCGGAGAATCATCCGGCAACCCCGCAAGCGGTTACGAACCGCTGCAGGAGATGCTTGCCGGCCTGCGTCAGGAGCGGGAAGCGTGGCGAACTGCTCAGTCGTCGGACGCTTCGACGAGTGCGGATATCGTTCGCATGGCCGACGATCTTGCGGCCACGCGCCGAGAACTTGCGGAGGCTCGTGAGGAACTGAAATCGCAGCGGGGGCTCCTTTCTCAAGTATCGCTGCCCCATGATTCCGCCGCCGACTCCGATATACGCAGCCGAATGGACCGAATCGAACAGGAGAGTTTCGCCTGGGCCCAGGAGCGAGCGGCGTTGGAGACGGAGTTGGACGCCGTCCGAAATCGGGCCGCAGAACTGGCCGACACGTTGGACAATGAACGCCAACGGGCGTCGAGCGAACGGAAGGACTGGGCTGAGGAACTGCGGCAAATGCGGCAATTGCTCCAGTCCCTGGGGCAGCGGGGAGCGGTTGCCGCTCCCGTTGCCGCAACGCCGATTCCGATCGCGCCGGAGCCGGCCGAATCGGAGGATGCGCAGGATCCCGTCCTCGATTCGGTGATGGCCCAGTTCGAGATTCTTCAGAAGGACCTGGCACGCCGGCGCAAAGCGAAACCGGCAGCGAAATGAGGATTGCGAACATGAATGAACGAGCCACTCGCAAACCAGACGAAAGGCCGCTCTCGGTTCAATCGTGTCAAGGGCAACACGCGGACCGAGGCGAGATCGAGGTGCGTTAATGGGTAGGCTGCTGAAACTGCTTGTTCCCGCCGTTTCTGTTCTCGCCGGGGTTGCGCTCCTTGGCTGCGGACAGATCCTGGCCGACGGGAAGTGGGTAACCATCGGATCGGTTTGCCTCGTATTCGGGATGGCAGTCGGAGTGATCGCGATCGCGCGAGGCAAGAGGCAGCCGAAAGCCCCCGTCGCAGACCACAAGCCGCGGCTGTTCAAGCCGGCACAAAGCAACGACCCCGACTCGCTTGTGGCCCAGATGTTGGCCCAGGGGCGTTACGCCCTGCTGCTCCGTCCCCAGGTGGCTCGAGACCTGGAGCAGCATCAGTTTGAGGCGACGCTCGAAATCCTGCAGAACAAGATGGCTTTGGTTCCGGACGGAACCGTGATTCTGGGCGATGCCGAAGATCCGGAGCAGGGAGCCCGCTCCAGCGACAGCCTCTGGCATCCCCGGCAACGAGCCGTCCGCGTGACTCCGTACTTCCTCGATCGCCACCCCGTTACGAATCGTGACTTCTACGAATTCGTGGCCTCCGGCGGGTACGAGCAGATCACCTACTGGGACACGGCCATTTGGCCCGCAGTGCTCGACTTCGTGGATCAGACCCAGCAGCCGGGCCCGCGATTCTGGTCGAATGGCTATTGTGGTGCCGGCGAGGGAGATCATCCGGTCGTGGGTATCTGCTGGTACGAAGCAGCCGCCTTCGCACGTTGGGCGGGAAAGCGGCTCCCCACCGACGCGGAGTGGGTCAAGGCCGGAGTCTGGCCCGTGAAACTTTCGGAAACCCAGTCCTCGCAACGTCGCTTCCCCTGGGGTGACACCATGGATCGTACCAAGGCAAACCTGTGGGGAACCGGACCAGGGCATACGGTCGCGGTGACCGAGTACGAGGAAGGGGTTAGTGTCGGTGGAGTGTATCAACTGATCGGAAATGTCTGGGAATGGACGCGAAGCGACTATGCACCCAGCTACTTTCCTCCGGAAGAATTCATTTCCGAATCTCCCTTGAAGAGTATCCGGGGCGGAGCCTTCGACACCTATTTCGACAACCAGGCAATGTGCCAGTTTCAAAGTGGTGATGTTCAAATGGCCCGGCGGCGCAACATCGGATTCCGCTGCGCATTGAGCGTGTCGGATCTGACCCTGTACCGCGAGTCCTTACCAGAAAACCGGAACGAGGAAGTGCCGGAGGAGGTCAGCGCATGACGAAAGGAGTCATTGTTCCACTGGAATCGGCGAGGCTCGTCGAGTATGCCGTGCCTATCGCGTGCTACATTTGCGACGGGCAGAACAACTTCGACGCTGAGTACTGCCGCTATTGCTCGGCCCCCATGGCCCTGGCCCATCAGGCCGACAATACGAAAGTCCCACCCACGATGGTGGCCGCCATGGGCGTCAGCGGCGTCGGCAAGACCGTCTACCTCGGGATGCTCATGGACATGCTCTCCCGGGGGTCGGGCAGCACGCGGCTGCTGGCCAGGGGTGCGTTCTCGATCAACCTGCAGCAAGCAACCGTCGGCGCCTTGGCGCGGTGCGGTTTTCCCGGCAAGACACCCAACGAACCCGATCATTGGAACTGGGTCCATTGCCAGGTGCGAACCGCCGGGCTGCGCAATCCGCTGGATCTGATCATGCCCGACATGGCGGGCGAAGCGCTGCTTGAAGAAATGGACCATCCCCACAGTTTTCGGGTGATCAGTTCCTTCCTGCAGAAGTGCTCGGGGGCGCTGATTCTCGTAGACGCCGTCAAGCTGGTCGAAGGAGCCCAGGATCAGGAGTTCTTCACCATGAAGCTCACCAGCTACCTGGGAGAACTCGGCAGCCGGCGCGGCAACGACTGGTCAAAACGGCCCATCGGGATCGTGTTCACCAAGGCCGACCGCAACGAAAAATGCATGGAGGATCCGGAGGCCTTTGCGAGGGCCCACGCGACGGGACTCTGGGAGCAGTGCCACGAGCGGTTTCGCCACCACAAGTTCTTCGCCGCCGGGGTCGCTGGGGCTTGCGCGTGGCGCGATACCTTCGACGACGGCCGCGTCCAGGTTCCCTTACGCGTGGAGCCGCACGGCATCATCGAGCCTTTCGAATGGCTTTTGGGGCACCTCAACAAAATCAAACACTGAGCTTGCTTTCTGAGGTACCCGGATGAATCTCGTCGAACAGGCGGTCTTCACGTCCGCCGAAACCAACCGGACGGCCGGATATCAATTGGTCGCGCGGAGTTGCGGAATCTCGGAAGAGGATGGCCGCACACTCTCGGCGTGGGGCCCGTCGCACGGCTCGCTGCTGGGCAATTCGCGGCATGCCTCGAGCACCAATTTTTTCCGGCTGCCCAGCGGCAACTATTGCATAGGCCGAACCACGGCCTCGGGCAATGAATACAGCGGGCGAGGAACCCGCGTTTACACCCAGTACCTGGTCGTCTCCGCCGAGACACTCAGGCATTTCGCCAACAACCCCTTCGCACTCGTGCGAGCGGCGTCCGGAAGCGGTCTCCTGACTCAGTACGAGAATGTCCCCCAAACACTGGAGTCGGTGCCTCTCGTCGGACGGGCCCCGGCGGTCGATCCCTCTCTCCTTTCTCGATCCAGCCGCGAGCTTGGGGCCGAGCACATCGCCTGCCTGGTTCAGGCGGCCCTCCAGTGCCAGTCCATGGCGATCGTGGGTGCGGCAGGCGGTGAGCTGGCCATTGCCGCCCTGCTCAACTGTCTGCCTCCGCAGATCCGCCTGGAGTTTTCGTTTTCCACCGGCCTGCGTTCGTCTGCCCGGCGTCCCTTTCGACTGATGGCCCTTGGCGATGACCTCGAGGAACGGCGCCGCGCACGACAGAATGAAAACCTGACCCTCGTCGACCTGGCCAGCAAGGACGATTGGCAGTTCGCACCTGGCGACGGCTGGCCGCAGGCGATCTGGCAGATCCTCAAGACGGGCCGGATCTCTCTGTTGAGCCGGTGGTTCGACAACCAGTCCTCAGAGCTGTCCCTCGATCAGGTCAACGCTCTGGGGTTCCAGTTGCTGGAAGAACTCGGTGCCCGGGGCGCTGCCCCGAAGGCCA
Source organism: uncultured Planctomycetaceae bacterium (assembly GCA_964429355.1). Taxonomy (GTDB): domain Bacteria; phylum Planctomycetota; class Planctomycetia; order Pirellulales; family Thermoguttaceae; genus JAAYAY01. The sequence continues at coordinate 6,618 of CAYSCH010000035.1, forward strand.
CGTTTCCGCGGCCCGGCTTGGCGCCGCCCCGGGGCGATGGCCAGACATCCGGCGACGCGCCGGAAGCCTCGCCGCACGAGTGCGAACCGGCCAAAACCGTGCCGGGAAGAACACAGACGGCTCACGCGCCCCATCCACAGTTCCAGGGCACGCCGGCTGCCGAACAGCGCGATCCGGGCCCGTCGGAAGCTCTCGCCACCGAAAATCCGGAAGTCGTGGCGAGTCTCGAAGCACTCGACGACCTTGTCTATGACGCGATCAAGGGGAGCGTCTCTTCTCTGGCCGAGCTTCAACAGGCCTGGCCCCGCGTAAAATCAGAATTGGGGTACGATCTCCTCGGCCAGTCTCGCGAGCAGTATCTTCGGTATGCGCTTCACGTGTGGGAACAGTGCGTGGAAGCCAGCGGCGTTCGGCCGACCGAGCAGGCGATCAACGCATTGGAAGTGCTCTGCCTCCTTTTCGACGAAGTCTAAGCTAAGGCAATCAGATCGGTGCCGCGTTGTCGGCAGCCATGGTTCTGGTCCAGGTTCTCGACAACGGCATCGGGATCGAACCGAAATTCCCCGAGCGGATCTTCGGCTCGCTATTCGACCGTGACGCTCTTGGCCAGGTTACGGGGTTTGTCCACATCGCAGCCCCGGGCCACGGCGACGTGGTAGGCGAGGAATTGCAGGGGGATAGCCGACACGATCGGCTGGAGGAAGTCAGCCGTTGCGGGGACCTCGATCACGTCGTCGGCGATCTTGCCGATCGATTCGTCGCCCTGGCAGACCACGGCGATGACCGGCCCGCCACGAGCCTTGATTTCCTGGATGTTGGCCATGACCTTGTCGTAGACGGCGTCCCTGGCCATGAGAAACACGCTGGGCGTGTTCTTGTCGACCAGGGCGATCGGGCCGTGTTTCATTTCGGCCGCCGGGTAGCCCTCGGCGTGAATGTAGCTGATTTCTTTGAGCTTCAGGGCGCCTTCGAGCGCCGCCGGGAAATTGAATTGCCGCCCCAGGTAAAGGAAGTTGTTGCAGTCGGCGTACTTCTCGGCAACTTCTTTGACTCGTTCGTTGGTTTGGAGGGCCTCGCTGACCTTGTCGGGTAGTTCTTGGAGGTGTTCGATGGCACGGATACCGGCGTCGTAACCCAGATGATGGAGGCGGCCGAAATACAGGGCCAGCATGGCCAGGACAGTGCATTGCGAGGTGAAGGCTTTCGTCGAGGCCACTCCGATCTCGGGCCCGGCGTGGAGATAGATGCCGCCGTCGGCTTCCTGGGCGATCGTACTCCCCACGACGTTGCAGATGGCCATGGTAGGATAGCCCTTTCGCTTCATCTCGCGCAGGGCGGCAAGGGTATCGGCCGTCTCGCCGCTCTGGGTGATGGCGAACAGCAGCGAGCTGTGCCCCAAAGGCGGATTGGAGTAGCGCAGTTCGCTGGCGTACTCCACTTCCACCGGAATGCGGGCGAGAGCCTCGATCTGATACTCGCCCACCAGTCCCGCGTGCCAGCTCGTTCCGCAGCCTGTCAGCAGCAGCCGGTCGGCTTGGCGAAGTTGCTGGGGGCTGAGATTCAGGCCGCCAAACCGCGCCGTAGCCGCATCGGTATCGAGGCGGCCACGCATGGCGTTGCGGATCGCCTCGGGTTGCTCGAAGATCTCCTTGAGCATGTAATGCGGGTAGCCACCGAGCTCGACGTCGCCGCACTCGATTTCCAGGATCTCCACGCTGTGGCGCACGCGTCCCTGGTCGCGATGAACGAATCGGATCTTGTCGGTCGTTATCAAGGCAACTTCGTTGTCGGCAATGTAAACAATCTTATCGGTCTGGCCCACGAGCGGGGAAGCGTCGCTGGCCACATAGTATTCGCCGGCGCCGATGCCCACAATCAACGGGCTGCCCAGACGGGCCGCCACGAGCACGTTCGGATAGTCGCGAAACAACACCGCAAGGCCATAAGTGCCGTGAACCTGCGCCAACGCCTTCTGCACCACGCAAATCAGTGGTTCGTAGTCCGCCGAGGCCATATCCTGGCCCGGTGCGATCTCACGGAGGCAACTGTCGATCAGGTGCGCAATCACTTCCGTGTCGGTCTGGGAGCGGAATTCGTAACCTTCGGCAATCAGACGATCCTTGAGGACCTGGAAATTCTCGATCACGCCATTGTGGGCCACGGCCACTGTACCGTCGCCGCCCAGATGCGGGTGAGCATTCTCGTTGGTCGGCGCCCCGTGGGTCGCCCATCGCGTGTGGCCGATGCCGATCTTTCCAGGCGACGGCACCTCTGCAAGCAGACGGTCGAGATTGTCGATACGCCCCGTCGACTTTGTGGTGTGAATCCCGTTGTGGGGCACGATGGTGGCCACCCCGGCACTATCGTAACCACGATACTCCAGGCGGCGAAGGCCGTGAACCAGAAACTCGGATGCTTCTCGAGGACCAATGTATCCGACAATTCCGCACATGACTGGATGTTTCTCCTTGCCGGCAGTGAAAGCAACACAACCCAACAGGGTGACAGAAGGCGACGGGAACTTTCGAGCCGATTTCAAGCCTGCAACGACTGCATTCGTTCCCGCCCGCGCGACACTTTCGCGGTGGTCGTCAAATCGCTTCTTATCAAAAGACGGTGCCGAGCACAGCGCCGAATTTTCAAAGCGTCTTCAAGACCCGCGGCGATCCCCACAATCCCTGCCCGTAGGAAGCTCTCGTCATCGTTCCGAAATGCGCTCGTTGGAACCCTAATTGTCAATTCTAGGCTGAACAGGCCCTCGGGAGTCCTGACAAAAGGGGGATGGTTCCCGGTTTTTCACGCCACAACGGGGGGGAAGCAAGTGCAGACCGTCACGATCGACACAGAAGGACCGGAGGCTCCTCACAAGATCAGTCTCCTGAGTGAGGAGTTTTGGTTTCCTTCCGCGGGCCGACGATGAGCGAAGCGATTACGCCGGCGGCCAGTACGGCCACTACGACGCCCAACAGGTACAAGTTGAAGTTCTTGCCAAAAAGCTCTTTGAGCCAGTGGACCGTCAGCATCTTCAGGCCGACCAGCAGGAGCACGAGGGCCAGCGACACTTTGAGATAGCGGAACTTGTTCATCATGCCGGCCAGGGCGAAGTAGAGCGACCGCAGGCCGAGGATGGCGAACACATTGCTGGTGAAGACGAGAAACGGGTCAGCCGTGATGGCAAAGATGGCCGGGATCGAGTCGACGGCAAAGATCACATCGGTGGTTTCGACCATCACCAGGGCAATGCCCAGCGGCGTGATCATCAGCGTGCCCGGCTTGGTCCGCTCGACGACCTCGTCGCGCAGCACGGCCGCCTCCGGAACCTCGGCCTCGTGCGACGCGGCCGAGCCGGCTCGAACCAGGAAGTGCTCGCCGTGGAAACGGGCCGTCACCGGCCAAAGCCTTCGAACGGTGCGCACGACGATGTTGTGGTTCGGGTCGGTATGGTCGGTTTTGACCACCAACATCTTCACGGCAGTCACGATCAGGAACGCTCCGAAGACATACAGAATCCAGTGGAACTCGGCGATCAACTTTGCCCCAACCAGGATCATGACAGCCCGCAGGACCAGCGCCCCGAGCACACCCCAGAACAGGACCCTGTGCTGGTAAAGAGGGGGCACGGCAAAGAAGCCGAACACCATGGCGATGACGAAAATATTGTCGACACTGAGGGATTTCTCCAGGATGTAGCCGGTCAGGTACTTGACCGTGGCCGACGCACCGTTGTTGACCTGGTCATCGACCGAGTCGACCTCCAGGCCCATGCCCAGCCAATGGTTCTCGTAGCCGTAGTAAACGAATACGGAGAAGCTCACCCCGAGCAGGACCCAGACGAGCGACCAGACCAGCGCTTCCTTGACGGAAACAACATGCGAGTGCCGGTGGAAGACACCCAGATCGAGCGCCAGCATCAAGAGAACGAAACCGATAAAGGCAAGCCAGATCCAGACCATTTCAGGCTCCGAAGGCGTCGGCAGGAGTGAGCCTCAGTGGGGATTGCCGCGAGGCAACGCGGCGGGTGCCGGCAGAGCCGGCGAGATACCCAGTCAATGCACCGCTAATGGTAGAGGTAAGGCCGAGAGTTGGCAAGGATGAGTGAACACGGCGTCCCAGGGCCACAGATACTTTGTCGCGGCTTGGCTGAAGACTGGATTGCAGCCATGCGCCGGACGAAAGTGCGGATCTCGTGGGCGTCCATTACGGCGTGAGATAGCGGCTACGGGCTGTGCTCCTTGAGGATTCTCTCGAGATTCTCGAGTACTTCCGGCGAGGGGATGTTGCGCCGGCGCAGCAGGAGGAGACTGAAGCTGTCGGCCAGAATCTCTTCCGGATGGATGATGTAACCGGTGTTGCGGCCGACCTGCTCCAGGTAGCCGGAGACCTGATGGGGTTCCAGCAGGATCGGACCTTGACCGTTCTCGAGTGGTTTGGCTGTGGACGAGTCTTCGCTGCGTTCGACCAGGAGCAGTCGAAACTGGAGGTAGTGGAGGAACTCACCGCCCCGCTTCACGTCATATTTCTCGACGCTGGAGTAGAGGATGGGGACGGCCCAGTGATCCTGTCCGTTGATTTGAACGCGGATGCAATGGTCGTTTGCCGGCGCGTCGGGATTGGTGATTCTCCGCAAGTTCAACGCCGGCGGCAATTCCACCTCGCCGCAATTCACGAAACCGATTGCTGCATAGAGCTTCTCGCGCAGGTCCGGATTGGCCCGCGATAGGACGTGAAAGAGTTCATGGCCGAGCAACTTGCTGATTTCGGGTCGGCGCAAGGTTAATACCCCCTGCGGGAAGACAACGGCATTGGCCCGGGTGTAGGCGGCTCCGCCCTCCTCCACGCCCGTCGTCTTGATGAAGAACAGCCGCGAGGGAAGGGGCACGGAGAGGATCCTGAGTTCTGTCTCGATCTCTTGATAGGCCGCCGCAATCCTCTGCTGCTCGGCGCTGTTCCAGGAAAGAACGCTCTTGCCTACGAAGCTCAGATACTCGTCTTCGGAGACGTCGCGGTCTGTTTTCATTCGGGCAGCACGATCGAAGGGGCTCATGCGGCGGACGAAGTCATCCTGGGCGGTGAGGATTCGGGCGGCTTCTTCCACGGTGGCGAAAACAACGGTCGTGCTGCCGTTGAGCGTATTCTGAGCATGAGTGCGTGTGAGGGCCGTCAGGCCGAGGAGAATTGTCAGAAGGATTTGTGTCTTCACGTCCTGTTTCCTCATCGGTCTGATGAGTGGCCTGCGGACATCGCTACTGCACGGCACGTGTCACTCCTTCAAATGCCGGGCGAGGATGGGGCAGGCTTGGCGAAGATGCTCCACAATGAGGTTGGCCATTGCTTCGGCACCTTTTGGATTGAAGTGGGTGAGGTCGTCCGGCTCGGGGTTGAAGGTCATACTCTCCTGGGGGCCGATCTTGTTGTGGTAGTCGATGCTGGCTGTGTGGAGATCGATGAAGGGAACTTTCGTTTCGGCGGCCACCTCTTTGGCGGCGACTGCCCATGGGGTCAGACTGGATTGGATCTTGCCGTTCTCGTCGAAGCGCCGACGGGTGACAGAACTGACGAGGATCGGCGCGGCGTCGATCTCCCGCAAGGCGTTTATATAGATTCTCAGGTAGCCGCGATAGGTGGTGGCCGGATCGGTTTCCCGCTCGGGCCCCTTGCCGGGTTGGTCGTTGTGCCCAAATTGGATCAGGACGAAATCAGGTTTTGCCTTCAGGGCTTCCGCAAGGCGTTTCTCGTCGTGCCAGCTCTTGGAGCTGCGGCCGCTGGCGGCAAAGTTGAGGACCTTCACCCGGTCGTTGAATCGGCCGGCAAAGGCCTTGCCCCACCCGGCCTGATCGGTGACGGTCGAGTCGCCAATCAGGGCCACGCTTACGGATTTCTCCTGGGCAAACGAGAGGCTGGTGAAGAGGAGGACTGAGAAGAGGCTGGTGGCAAAGCGGGTGGTTTTCATGGGGAGGGGGGCGGACCTAGACTTGGATTTGGGGCTCTGCAACCTATTGCCTTCCCAGTCTGACGCGGCAAAGAAACATGTCGGCCGTAATGTAAAGTGTCGCACCGTCGGAGTCGAAGCAGCAGTTGGCCGTGGCGACGCCCGGGTTGATGCGGCCGAGGAAGGTGCCGTCGGGGGCGAAGACGTTGACCCCGCCGGGACCGGTGGCAAAAAGGTTGCCCCGGGCGTCGACCTTGAGCCCATCGGGAAGGCCCTTCAGTTGGCCGACCCAGTCGGTGGCGTCGAAGAAGACCCGCCCTTCGTCAATCGTGCCGTCGGGCAGGACGTTGTAGGCCATCCAGATCGCCCGCTCGGGATCGCTCTGGGCGACGTAGAGCGTCTTTTCGTCGGGGGAGAAGGCGATGCCGTTGGGCCGGGTCATCTTGTCGGTCAGAAGTGTGAGCCGGGCGTCGGTGCCGAGGCGATAGACGCCGCAGAAGCCGAGCTCGCCGATCGTCTTCTGGTCTTCACCGAGCAGGCCATAGGGCGGGTCGGTGAAGTAGAGGTCGCCATTGGACTTGAAGGCAGCGTCGTTGGGACTGTTGAGCCGACGGCCACGGTAACGGTCGACGAGGGTGGTGAAACGGCCGTCGGATTCGAGCCGGGCCATGCGGCGGTCGCCGTGCTGGCAGAGGACGAGGCGTCCGGAGCTGTCCAGGACGAGCCCGTTGGAACCGGGTTCGCCGCCACGGGACACGGTACCCGTGTAGCCGGCGGGCTTGAGAAACGTACTGATCCCCTCCCCTTCCTTCCACTTCATCACGGCATTGTTGGGGATGTCGGAGAAGAGCACGTAGCCGCCTTGCGGGACCCAGACCGGACCCTCGGACCACTCGAAGCCCTCGGCCATCTTTTCCAGCGTGGTGTCAGGTGGAACAATCTGGTCGAACCGCGGATCGACGCGCTCGATCTGGCCAAACGGTTGCGGCTCGGCGGAGAGGCAGACGGCGCCGGGCAACAGCAGCAGGGCCGACAGCAAAGCAGCCTTCAGAGCCGATTCCAAATTGGGATTACAGATCTGTCCGACACCGGTTGTTCGCGTTTCAATTCTGAACATGGTCTTGTTCTCCCGGACCTGCTATCGCTCGACCCCAGCCACTCTGAAAGCGAGCGGCCACCCGGCTTTCATCACCTCGGCGGGAACTCGCGCCTGGGCAGCCCCATCTCGATCAGCGGCCCGCATCGCCCGGGCATACGGTTCCAGACCACCAGTTCGTGCCCTGTCTTAATCAAGTTCGACACCATCCGGCGCCCCATGATTCCCAGCCCGAGAAAACCGTATCTGGCCATGGTGGTGCTTCGTTTATGGAAAGTCTTCAGGAAACGGCTGCCAGTAGACCTCGAATTCCGGCGCCACGCAAGGGTGCCGGTCCTTCAGCGAGCGCGATGGCGGGGCCGAACACAAGCGAAAAGGATCTCTGCCGGACTGCAGACCAGGATGACCGGGCAGGGCATTGACTTACAGACAACGACTGCGGCAGGAGGGGGCGAGCACGTGGTCTTCCACGAGCCTATGGCTCCAGCACGATCTTTCCGGCCAGGGTTCCGGCCTTCTGGAGCGTGTTGTCTTCCTGGAGCCGGTGGGCGGCCGCTGCCTCGGCGAGTTTCATCACTCGCCCGATTTTCGCGCGTAACTTGCCTTCAGCCAGCCAGATGTTGATGTCCTCGGCCGCGCGGCGCTGCTCCTCCGGCGGGGCGTTGAACATGGCAAATCCCAGAACTCTGCAGTCCTTCACATAGAAGGGACCGACGGGAAAAACCGGCCTGGCGTCGCGGCCTGCCATCAGGATCAGCCGGCCTCGCATCCGCAGATGTGAAACCGCCTGTACCAGGTCCTGCTCGCGCAAGGTTTCGAACCAAACATCGACGCCGTCTGGCGTGAAAGTCCTCAGGGCCTCGTCCACATCGTCCGTTTTGTAGTTGATGACCAGATCGGCACCCAACTCCCGGCAGGCCTGGGCCTTCTCTTCACTCCCCGCCGTGGCGACCACCTTGGCCTCGCAGGCCTTGGCGATCTGAATTACACACGAGCCGACGCCGCCGCTGCCGCCGTGGACGAACACGATTTCGCTGGGCTGAACCCCCGCGCTGCGAACCAGCCCTAAGTGGGCGGTGATCCCCACCAGGGCCGTGGCGGCCGCATCGCGATCGCTCACGCCGTCAGGCGTCCGGTAGAGCCAACAGGTATCCACCACGGCGAGTTCGGCAAACGTTCCCTGCCGCCCCATCAATCCCTGATTGGAGCCCCAGACCCGATCCCCCACCCGGAACTGCTCGACGCCCGGCCCCACCGCCTCAACCATTCCCGCCAGGTCGCAGCCGACCACGTAAGGCATGGGTTGCCCCACGTCGATAGCCCCGCTGCGGATATAGGTATCGATCGGGTTGACGGCCACGCCCCCAACCCGGACCAGCACTTGTCCTTCTTTGGGACGCGGGTCCGGCAGTTCGCCGTAGCGGATGTTTTCGGCCGGCCCCGGCTGTTCAATATACGCAGCTCTCATATTCTCCCTCTCCCGGCACAACCCTGGGGACCCGCTCTGCACACTGCCACTTGGGATTCTATATTCTCGTCCTGATGACGTGGCCCTGATTCAATCGACTTCGATTTCGTTGAGGATCTGGCTCACTCCCTTCACATCGGACACCGCCTGCTGGGCAAGCTGCTTCTGGTAGAAGCTGGGCAGGTGGCCTCGCAGCGACAAGACTCCCCACTCGCATTCGCACAAGACTTTCCTCAAGGGCAGGTACGGGCTGTTTTGCAGACGTTCCTTGGCTGCTTCGGCAATTCCCACGAAACACTCCGGGGTTAAACATATGTCGCCATTCATTCATCCACCTCCGTCAATGGAGGACGAGAAATGGGAGAGAGATTGCGCTCGCACCAGTTGACGCCCGAAAAACGTCGCCAAGGATCGCTCAACGAATAACCGTTCAGTACCTGATGAGAGGCAGCGCGACGATGGCCACCGTGGAATTGCCACAGGTGTTGATCGAACGATCCTCAGATCCATTGCCGATCGCGGGAGATGGCCATTCTCGCCTGCGATTGGGATCGATGTCGGACCTGCCGTCGCACCGCGGCTGGAAACTGCACGTGAAGAGATAAAGGATGAGGCAGGGACCGCCAACGACACACTAGCCCAAAGCTGGCCGGTCTGGTCAACACTCTCCCGCGCACGAGTCCCGGTCGGGTTCGACTCGTTTCGGGCAGCGAAAAAGCCAAGCCAATCTGAAACGCTTCCTATAGACACTCCCAGATACAGAGAAACGCCTTGCCCAAGTTCTGGCCCGCGTGACCGCCTGTCATTCTACCGCAGAGGCCCAGCGGGTCAAACACTTTTCAGCTAGAGGAGCTAGAGGATACCTGGGCGCACGCCAGTGGGCGTGCGCCCCTCCAACGGTGCTAGGCCGCGCCCTTGGAAGGCAAGAATTGCGGAAGGAGGTGCCGGCAATGCGCACCACCTTTGGAGCCCGGACAAAGTGGGAGAGTCTCCCACGGGCACATTTGCGCACAACCGGTGGTTTTAGCCGCGGCTCGAATGAACGCCGGCGGTGATTTTCACGAAGTGAGCGAAATTCAGGTCACCAGACCCAAGCTGATTTCCCTGCAGGATCTGTTGTTAGTTGATACTCTTCGTGCCCTTCCTTTCCGGGTACCCCGCCGGAATACTGAACCTCGATCTCAACGCTGTCGTTTTGAATCGCCACAACCCGGACGATGATGTCTTCGCCAATGAAAACAGCCTCGTTTTCGCCAAGAGAAAAGACGTGCATGGGCTTCCTTTCTGGGTTATGGAGGAACTTGATCTTCCGGGCGCCACACAGATGAAACCAGGTTTGCGAGAAACGCCAGGAATCCGGTTGAGTGTGCCCGCTGCTCCGGTAGGACATATTTTCGACGAACCTCGACAAGATACTCCGTCGGGATCGCCTGTCAATCCCTGTGCTGGAATACACCGCTAGCAATGATAGCTGGTAGTGGAGGCCATGTCTCTCCATCGGTGGCGGAATGGAGAGCGAATCGTCTCTTCGGTAAGTCAAGAACCCGCCAGGCAATTCGTGGCTATCCGTTGTTCTCGCCTTTGGTGTGATATGTCCAGATCATCGCTGCCTGCGTCAATACATTATGCGCGAAATCGAACCCCGCTTCCCTCAACGCGAACTCCACTTTCTTCTGGCTTGGCGGCTCGCCGTTCAGGTAGACGAGTCCCCAATGCACCGTGCCGCCCCCGTGCACATGGACGCCCGTCGCCACCTCGCGGACCAGGAGTTTCGGATTCATCCGGCTCAGTAGGTGTTGAATGGGCAGCATCTCGTGTTCATCCCGCACAGAAAATGCCTTTGGCAATTCGATCTTGGCATGCATGCTGTCGCTCCTGACGGTGTAGGGAGTGGTGGTTCACAACGCTGCTTCCGCAGTCTCCGTTGCCCCGCGTGCCTTGGCCCGCTTCGCCGCCCCCAGTTCGGACGTGCACTGCGGGCAACGGCTGGGCTCGATCGGAACGAGCGTATTGTTGCCGAATACCTCCGGTCTTGTCGAGGACGGAAAACGAACTGGAAGGCCGGTGAGAATTTGCAGCGACGACACATCTGCTGGCACTGCCAGCAGACGCGAATCGCTTCCTGTTCCTGCCGGCCATGCAGCACCGCCGCAGGTCCAAGGGCAGAATTCCTCGACTGTCTGGCAGGAAATGACCCAAGTCAAACGCGCCAAGAGCCATCTGCTGTCCGAAAACGCGACTTGGCTCCCGAATGTTGCGTGTCGAGCCCGTTACACTGACATCCTCCTGAAGGAAGGCACCGGCGTGGGAGTAACGCTCAAGAAACACTGAACAGTTACAGCATCTTCCGGAACCGAACCGCTTCGGCAGCCGCTTGAAGCCCCAGCTTGCGGCAGAGGGCATTGGCTGCCGGATCATCGGCCGGAATATGGGCCTCCACGCTGCCGATCCCTTGCTGCACAAGCTGCTTGAACGCTTCCGCGAGCAGAAAAGTGGCCACGCTCTGGCGCCGGTGCGATTCGTCCACAAACAGATCGACGATCCCCGCCGCCGGACCGGGTAGTTCCGGCGAAGGCGGGCCCATGTCACGCACCGTGAGCGAAGCCACCGGTCTTGGATCGCCTCGCGTCGCCAGTTCGAAACGAGTCAGATCGAAGTCTCCGACCTCCATCGCCTCCCACCAATCACGCAACGGAGGATCGACCAGCGGGGTCAATCTCAACGTCCGGCGAACCTGCATCATTTGTCGATCAACGGGCGCGTGAAAGTCGGACAGGGTTCGCCGACAGATCGATATGCGGCTCGTTGCCACATACCCCGCCGCCGTATACGCCTCCTGATTGAACGAGTCACTCGTGAAGATGCCCGGCGGCATACTCCCGCCGTACAGCCCCGCATAAAACGGAGCCAGAGGAGGTGCCGCTCCCCCTTGAACGGCCTTTGCCCCTTTCGCCTTCAGAAACTGCTCGCACCGATCCAGCAACTGCCGTGCAACCACCTCCCGACGAGGGCATTCGGGGCACACCAGCAACATGCACACCACGCCCGTCTCCGTCGAAATCCATTTGCGTTCCGCGTTCGGACCGAAGGCTACGTGGGCAAAACCCAACGGCTTGCCCCCTTCAAACGCCAGCAGCAGTTGACTTTCCGGAAAGTAGAGCTTGCTGAAAACGAGCCGTTCGAAAGAATCCACGGAAACCGGCAACGTCAGCCCGGGCTGACTGGCACAACGCTGCCAGATCTCGGTGACGGCCGGTGGGTCAAGGTTGGTGAACGGTCGAATCTGCGGCATCAGTGGAGATCGAACGGAAAGCTGGCAAGTTGGCCGACGGAAAAGAGAACACGTAACGCTTAAACCAAGCGAAGTCGCTGAAAGGTCGGCCGGCGACCGGATCCATTCAGGGCCCGCTCATCACACTTTCGGGTGGGCGCGCCTGGTGGTCGCGAATCCTTACCAAAAAGCTCACCTCCCCCCTCAGGTTCATCGAAATCCCGCAATGTTCAGAAAGAAGGCCCGAAACGACTCAACGCCTCGTGACAATCACCTTCAATATAGGGCGGCCCTCTCTTCTCGGCCAGAGCGGGCAGGATGCCACTCCGGCGGTGATTCGTCCTCAGCCCGTGGACGATCCGGTCCCTGCAAGACTCCTCAAGGGCGGTGAAAGAGTAACCCTCAGACGCCGTCCCGGCCCAAATCGGTACCTGCCGACTCGGCATGACGGGCATTCTGGGCCGTCATGAAGACGTGCTCCACCACACGGTTGGCCAACTGGTCTGCCGTCAATCCGAATCGCCAGGCCAACCTCGACGACAGAGGGGCCGTCGAACCGTCCACGTGGAGCCGGTAGAGATACTCTCGCAAAAGCAGCTTCGCTTCCGGGCTCGATTGGAGAAGAAAGTGTACCCAAGCCCAACATTCCGCATAGTCTTCCTGGCACAGAGACTGACCGGGGTGAAATGACTCCAATCGAACGAGACTAACCGGTCGATCAGGTGCCTCCAGGGACGAAGTCACGGACAATCCGGCCGGCGAGTTTCCCGGGGCCTCCTTGGTAAGAAATTGGGCCAGGTGATCCCGATTCAGCCCGTGCCGTCCGCGGGGTACCTCGAAATACTCGGCCAACCCCTCATCCAGCCAGAGCGGAATATTGGGGAGCACCGAATGAAGATAGGCGTGCGTCACCTCGTGACGCAAATCCTCGCCCACATAGCCTCCCCAATGGGCGTAGACTTCCAGCCGGGTGTCTGTTTCCACGAAGAACGCGCGGCGATTCGGGAAATCCGGATGCTCCTTGCGCACAAACTCCCGAAACTGATCCGCATCCTCAAACAAATACACGTGGATCGGTTCTTCACTCGAAGCATACGCAAGTTCCCGACGCAGGTCTTCCCGGCGGGCAGTCAGTTCATCCAAAAGCCGATGCCGAGCCGGAACCTCGAAATCGCAATGGATCACGAGTTGATCGCGCACGATCGTGTAGCGATCGGGCAAGTCCAATTGCTCCCTGGTCCAAGTCCTGGCACAGCCCCCAGTACAAAGGAATCCCGAAAGGCACATCAGCACAATGGATCGGCGGACGCCAGTCAACGAGTTGCCACTCCCAAGGTTGATTGAAACAACACGCGGTTCGCGACGAAACCGGGGTGCGGCACCCCACACCGACCCCAAACGCAAGCAACGATTCGTGCCGAGAGCCTCCTGGCTTGCGCCTCCAGTCCGCCGGAATCCACTCACCGAAAACGTCACAAACACGGGGCGGGAATGGTAGCAAATCCCTCTGCCCAAGAGAACGCCGCTTGCCCCATCCCACTCTAGGGTGACCCACTTGACGCAACTCCAATTCAGTGAACAGTTTGAGGCTTGCAGCCAGACCTCTCGCACTGGGCCGACGATAACAGGCACGCCTTTTTTGGAGAATCCGCCCCAAGAGACCTGCCAACATCTTGCATTATCTACGCGCGTAGATATACTCCACGATAGGAATCGGCTAGAGGGGCTGGTTGAATTGCGTGGCGGGCGAGGGCAGCCGAAACGCACCTCCTGTGAGCCGAGTCGGTGAGGGTGGTCGAAGGATGGACGAAAGCCAATTGCCGGATGCCGAACTGGAAGTGCTGGCCTGCTTGTGGAAACACGGCCAGCTCACCGCTCGGGATATCCGCGAGCGGATGGAAGGCTATCGTCCCATGACGCATGCGGCCGTCAGCACCTTGCTCAAAAGGCTCCACGACAAAGGATTGGTGGCTCGAGAGAAAGGCCCGGTGGGAAAGGCCTTTCTCTTTCGAGCCACCACCGGCCCACGCAAGACTTATCGGCGAATCGTCGATGACCTCATCGAACGAATCTTCAGCGGCAGCGGGACCGCCCTGATGACCACCCTCCTGGAAGCTCGCCCCCCCAGCGCAAACGAGCTCGCAGAGTTGCAGCAACTCCTCGACGAATACCGGCAAGACGGCGATACCGCGGAGAAACCGGCCTGAGAATTCTACCGCCGAGGCGGCAACCTCTCCGCACACCGCAAACTTGTAAGGCGCCGCGCCCCATTCTACAATTGACCGTCGGTGTGTCGTCGATTGGCCGCTTCTCACCGGGGAGGTTTTGCATGGCTCGTTTCCTTCTGTCACTTTTGCTCCTGGCCGTGTCGGCCTCGTCGGTTCCGTCCGCAGAGACGGGCCGCCCCCCGAATATTGTCTTCATCCTCGCCGACGACCTCGGCTATGCCGAACTCGGCTGTTACGGGCAGACAAAGATCCAGACCCCCAACATCGACCGGTTGGCCCGTGAAGGAATGCGGTTCACCGACCACCACTGCGGCAACGCGGTGTGCGCCCCGTCGCGCTGCGTGCTCATGACCGGCAAGCACTCGGGCCACGCCTATGTTCGCAACAACCGTCAGGCCAATCTCCCCGACGAGTTGCTCGAGCGGTACGGGACGGGATTTCCCGGCCAGGAACCCATCCCCGACTCGGAAGTTACGGTCGCGGAGGTGCTCAAACAGAAGGGCTACGCCACCGCTGCCATCGGCAAGTGGGGGCTGGGCCATTTCGGTACCACCGGCGATCCCAACAAGCAGGGCTTCGACCTCTTCTTCGGCTACAACTGCCAGGCCCACGCCCACAGCTACTATCCGGCTCATCTCTGGCTCAATGGCCGGAAATATCCCCTCAAAAACGATCCGCCCGTGCCCGGGCACGCGGGACTGGCCGAGGGTGCCGATCCCAACGACCCGGCCAGCTACGCCTCCTTCAAGGGCCAGGACTACGCGCCCGACCACATGATCGATCAGGCCCTCCGCTTCATCGAAGCGAACAAGGAAGGACCGTTCTTTCTCTACTTCCCCTCGACCATCCCCCACGTGGCCCTCCACATTCCCGACGAGGACCTGAAACCCTACCTGGGCAAGTGGGACGACCCGCCTTTCACCCGAGAGAAAGGCGGCTATACACCCAATTTTACCCCAAGAGCCGCCTACGCGGCGATGATCAGCCGCCTCGACAAGTCCGTCGGCCAGATCACGGCCCAGCTCGAAAAACTCGGTCTCGACGAAAACACGCTCATCATGTTCTCCTCCGACAACGGCACGACTCACATCGAGGACGAAGTCGACTACAAGTTCTTCCAGAGCGTCGGTCCCTTGCGCGGACTCAAGGGAAGCCTCTATGAAGGCGGTATCCGCGTTCCCTTGATCGCACGCTGGAAGGGCAAGATTGCACCCTCCACGACCTCCGATCTTCCCTCCGCCTTCTACGACGTCATGCCGACCCTTGCCGACGTGGCCGGAGCCGAAGCGCCGAAAGAGATCGACGGCATCAGCTTCCTTCCCACGCTTCTCGGCGAGCCCGACAAGCAGGAGAAACACGCCTTCCTCTACTGGGAGTTTCCTGCCTACGGCGGTCAGCAGGCGGTGCGCATCGGTCCGTGGAAGGCCGTCCGCCAGAACATGACGCAAAAGAAGAACCCCGACCCGCTCAAAATCGAACTTTACAACCTGGCAGAAGACATCGGCGAGCAGCACGACCTCGCCGCCGAGAAACCCCAGATTGTCCAGAAGGCTCGGGAAATCATGAAAACCCAGCACATCCCCAGCGAGATCTTCAAGCTGCTCCCGCTCGACGAGTAGCCGAAGCCGCTCAGGGCGGCAGGGCCGCCAGCGGGCACCGACCGAAGCACTTCCTACAGCCAGAGCTTCAAACGTCCGCTGAGCATGTCCGGGATCCGCCGTTCGATGATCTGGCGAATCTGCCGCGTCTGGTAACGGGTGCTGAAGTGTGAGGCGATAACCAACTGGTTCTTGAATCGATCGATCCGTTCCACCAGGTCGTCGAGGTGCATGTGGCCGAACTTGTGGATCTTCTCCTTGCGATGGCTCGGCGAGACGAAGGTCAGTTCGAGAACCAATACCTCGGCCTCGTACATGGCCGGGCAGTTGTCGAGCCCCTCCGGCGCACTGTCGCCCAGGTAGGCAAATCGCGGCACGCGAACCTCGTGGGTGACTTCCGTGCCGGCCAACCGCAGGTCGCGAATCTCCTCCCCCGGCAGGCCGTGGAATTCCTCTCGCAGTTTGCGGCGGCAATCCCAGACGACGAACCCCATCGAAGGCAACGTATGCTTCGTCGCCGAGACGGTGACCACCAGCTCGCGAGAAAGCGTGATCTCATCCCCCGGCCTGGTCGGAACGAGACGGCACGGCAGGCGGCCGCGATCCAGCCGGCTCATCTGCCGCAGAATCTTCTCGACCGGATCCACCGCCGCCTCGGGCAGGTAAATGGTTGGCGGATCCATTTTCATCATCCGCCGACGGGCCACGTAGGCGGGCAGAGCCAGGACATGGTCCATGTGCGTGTGGCTGACGAACCACGTGGGCGTGCCCATGAACGACCAAGGCTGGCTTCCCAGATCAAAGCCAACCTTGAACTCCGGGATCCGCCAATAGGTCTGCACCGCCGCTCGGGAATAGCCCTCGATCGTGAGATCCTTGTGCGTCATGCGGCGCACGGGCTGGTCGTTCAATTCCGCTTCGGCGCAGGGCCCATCCAGCCCACCTGCCTCGTGGCCGCGTTTCGCACCGCGAGTGCTGCGTTGTCGGTCTTCTTCACTCAATTCCACAATTCCATTGTTCCAAGGCTCACAATCAGACCTTCATCCTGCCGTGCACTCGCCCGCACTCGTCCTCCGGCACGGCTCGACGAGACTGGCAGGAAGCTCCCCCGTCTGAATGAGCCGGCAAGACTGCCGGATCCGATCCTGCCCCTACTCCGCTTGAGAAGGCTCGTAATCGTAGTTGTCGACACTGGAGAAATCCAGGGGTTCGGCGTCGTGTCGCAACCGCACCCAGATCTCGTGGAACAGGTCGTCCTGCTCGACTTCGATTCGCCGGTGCTTCACCAGTTCCAGAATGGCCAGGAAAATCCCGATCGCCGACGACTTGTGAATTCCCGATTCAAACAATTCGGTGAACGCCAGCCGAGGTTCCGTCTGCAGACGCTGGTAGATGCGTGCCATGTGGACATGGATCGGGGTGTCGTCATAAACGATGCTCGACGGCTTGGTCGACTCGCTGTCGCGAATGATCCGCCCAAAAGCACTCACCAGATCCCACAGTTCCACTTCGTGGATCGGTTCGTCCGCCAGGCTCCGCCGGCGCGGCGGAAGATCGTCGGCCAGACGGGCATAGTGCTGCTGCCACCATCGCCCCCGCTCTTCCAGAATGCTCGCAGCGTCGCGATACTTCTTATATTCGAGAAGCTGCTGGACGAGCTCCTTCCTCGGATCCTCCATCTCCTCTTCGATCTCGTCGGCTCGCGGAAGAACCTGCTGCGACTTGATCTCGATCAGCTTGCTGGCAAGCGCCACGAAATCGCCCACAGAATTCACGTCAAGCTGCTCGAGCACCGTCAGGTGCTCCAGAAACTGGTCCGTGATGGCAGCGATCGGAATATCGACTATCTCGACCTCGTGCTTGCGCACGAGATACAGAAGCAGGTCCAAGGGACCGCGAAAAATGTCGAGACTTACGCGGAAGTCCATCGCAATTCCATCGGGGGTGCTGCAGGCTCGCTTCAGGCATCGCTTTCCAGGTAGTTCAGCATAGCCGGCCCTGCCCATTCGTGCGACCACCGGGCAAGCCGGTACGTCTTGCCCAATCGGCAAACCCTCACATCCCTTTTTCGACCGCCTGGATGCGCCGACTTGAAGCCAAGGCCCCGCCGACTGGCTGCCATTTGCAGCATTGCCCAAGTGATATGCCCAAGTGCTTTCTGACGAACGACTTGCGTAATCCGCTCGAACCGGATAAACTCCTGGGGAATGCCGGAAAAGCAATCCCCAACACCCGAAGGAATCCTACTCTGTGGGCGAGCACGAGCGAATCTGGGCCCCCTGGCGGTTGAGCTATGTCCAATCCACCGACCAGCGGCCATCGGTCCCGCAAACGCCGCTCGACTTCTTGCCTGATGCCGATTGCGAGTGCTTCATCTGTCAGGCGGTCGCCGACCCCGACAGTCGAAGTCGCCTCGTGGTTGCCCGAGGGGAAGCGAGCCTGACGATTCTGAACCGCTACCCCTACAACAACGGCCACCTGCTCGTAGCGCCCCGTCGCCATGTTGGGGGCCTCGAAGGCCTCACCCCCGCAGAACACCTGGAAGTGGCCGCCACAATTACTCGTTTGGTTGCCCTCTTGCGTCAGGAGCTTCGCGCTGAAGGGTTCAATGTGGGACTCAATCTGGGGCGAGTCGGTGGTGCGGGGCTCCCTGGGCATCTTCACTGGCACGTCGTCCCCCGTTGGAATGGTGATACCAATTTCATGCCCACCCTGGCGGGTGTAAAGGTAATTCCCCAATCGCTCGATTCCCTTTGGGAGGTTCTGTCCACCCGGATCCAAGACTCGACCTGAGCTTGGAATCGACTCCATGGCTGCTCCACTTGGGGGTCCCGCTCCCTGAAGGGACCTCAATGAAGTAGGATGAACTAGTCTGGTCGAGGGGATTCTTGGCAAAACAACGGCCAAATCAGGCCGACCGTTTGCATGGCTACCCCTCTTCCCCTACAATGTGGGAATTACATTTTGTCTTCATGAACAGGCCGTTTTGATGGCGTTTTGGGCTGCGTCGGCTGAAGATGATCCGAACAAACACCGGTGACCCGAGGGTGTCATAAGCAGTTCTTATCTGTCGTGATGTCATCCTTTCCCTACACCTGAGGATCCGGTAATGGTTCTGGTCATACTTCGCATTGTCTTCATCATCATCTCGATCGGGGTCGGGATCTTCCTGTCCACTGTGGGCGGGTTGACCGAAGAATCGGCTACTGCATGGTGGGGGTTTGTCGTTGGCATTCCCCTTATCGCGGCCGGCATTGTAACCGTGGATTGCGTCATCTCCCGCAAGCGATTGGACGCAATTTCTGCCATCTATTTCGGCCTCATCGTGGGGTTGTTTCTCGCCTACGTAGGTGGGCTGGCTGTTGCTCCCTTTCTGATGATCACCGATCCCGACAAACTGGATCGGATCCGGCCGGTGATCCAACTGATCCTCGCCCCTATGTTGTGTTATATCTGCATCAGTCTCTTGATGCAGACGCGGGATGATTTTCGCTTCATCATCCCCTATATCGAATTCTCCAAGGAGGTGAAGGGACGGCGGCCCTACATTCTCGACACGAGTGTCGTAATCGATGGCCGCATTGCCGATGTGGTGGAAACCGATGCCCTCGACAGCCAGCTTGTGATGCCGAGATTCGCCATCACCGAGCTTCAGGCCATTGCCGACAGTTCCGATCGCCTTCGCCGTAGTCGCGGACGGCGAGGTCTGGATATCCTCAATCGCCTGCGCAACAATCCCGAAGTCGATCTGAGGATCTACGATCGCGACCTGCCCGAATTCGCCGGCCAGCCGGTGGATCTCAAACTCGTCGGATTGGCCAAGCACCTCGAAGGCAAGCTGATCACCAACGACTACAATCTCAACAAGGTCGCCAAATTGCACGGCGTGGGCGTCATCAACCTCAACGATCTGGCCAACGCCTTGAAACCCGTGTTTCTCCCCGGCGAACATATCGAGGTGCGGATCGTCAAAGCCGGAGAAGAGCCCGGCCAAGGCGTGGGATATCTCGATGACGGCACGATGGTTGTTGTCGAGGGGGGCCGCGACCACATCAAGCAGAACGTGCACATCGCGGTCACCAGCGTCCTGCAGACAAGCGCCGGCCGCATGGTCTTCGGACGTTTCGAGTCCCTCGCCCCTGCCAAGTAGACGCTTCCCGCGGTTCCAGCTCGCTGCCTCGACGAATCTGCAGACTGCAACCAAGGT
>CAYSCH010000035.1:26492-36503 GCA_964429355.1 uncultured Planctomycetaceae bacterium
GAAGACAGGAATGATTCGCTCGGTCAGCGCTGCACGGTCGAGATCGGCCTGGCGGCTTGACTGACTCGGGTCACCTTGGCGGGACTTCCGGCCAATACTCGCGGCTGCTGTTGGAATGTGTAGTCGATCGTGCTTCCGCCGCC
Source organism: uncultured Planctomycetaceae bacterium (assembly GCA_964429355.1). Taxonomy (GTDB): domain Bacteria; phylum Planctomycetota; class Planctomycetia; order Pirellulales; family Thermoguttaceae; genus JAAYAY01. The sequence goes on from CAYSCH010000035.1 coordinate 26,636, forward strand.
GCAGCTTGAGCATCCACCACCGCAACTCGAGCATTCACCGCTGCTCATGGCAGGGCTGCCTCCGCAGTTGCCGGTCCATTGCCCCAATCGATTGCAGGGCTCGCAGCACGAGGGTGGGGCACCGTGAAAATCGCCCCACCAGATCTCGCCGCAGCCATCGCCGCAGTAGCCGCCATTCAATACCCCCAACAGCCAGGTGATCGGGCCGTAACCACAGGGGCTTGGGCAGCCTGTGCCGCACGAGTCGCACGCGGCCGCTGGCTCCGCACAAGCGGTGCATGCCGGGGCGGCACAGGAACTACATGCCGGGGCGCCACAGCCGCCGCAACCATCGCCCGGTCCGCCCGTACACAGGGTGCCGGGCCCAAAGGGCCTGTACAACCAGCCGCAGTGCGTACAACCGGATCCAAGTACGCATAGTCCCGCAATCAGCAAGGACGCCAGTGTCCGTTTCATGACTCAACTATCTCCTGTTCGATCCGCGTCGGGAATTTGCTCAACCGGCGCACCATGGAACGTCATAGAAGGGCAGATCCGGCTCTTCGCGTGCCGAGTGTGATTCTACATGACGCCGTTGTTTATCGACCGCAGAGTCGCCGAAATCGAGAAAAACCGCAAAATCCATAAAGCTGGCCCATAATTCGTGAATTCCGCAGCCCCCCAAGACGCACCCGCCATGAGACTGCCTACGGGTCGAGTCTCCTGGGCCGGTGGGCTTGTTGACAGTGCTATCCCTGTCCCCTAGACTCCCGGTCAGCACCGAGGGAGCCGAACCCTCCCTCCAACCTGGGTACTGTCGGGAGTTCTGGAAATGAACATCATTCGAATCGTGGGCATGCTGCTGGCGTCGACCTGGGCGGTCTCGGCAATGGGGGCGGAGCCGATTTTCTTCCCGGTCAAGATCGATGGTCCGGCACACGATCCGGCCAACCACAGCTTCTGGTACGGTCCGTTCTGCGAATGTGCCTCGGCCCTCGATGTGGACGGCGACGGCGATCTGGACCTGGTCGCGGGACGCAACTGGTACGAGGCGCCCAAATGGGAGAAGCATCCCGACTTCCGCGACGGCGCTGAAACCAACGGCCCCGAGACCGACGACAACAGCGAGTTCGCCATGGACGTCAACCGCGACGGCTGCATCGATATCGTCAGTTCCGGCTGGATGCGGATGAAGGGCGCTTTCTGGTACGAGAACCCGGGGCCCGACAAGGTCAAAACCAGCACCAAGTGGAAGGCCACTCGCTTTCACTCGCCGTTCAGCATGGAAGGCGTCATCCACGGCGACATCGACGGCGACGGCGACGACGACATCCTCTGCAACCACTGGAGCCTCGAACCGGGCCAGGGAATGACCTGGTACGAGTCGGTGGACAAGGAACCCTGGCTGATCGAACACGTGGTCGGCACCGAAGGGGAAATGCATGGCAACGGCCTGGGCGACATCAACGGCGACGGCCGCACGGATATCGTCACTCCCGTCGGATGGTACGAATGCCCTTCAAAACCGGCCGAGGACGACTGGACATTTCACGCCGATTACCAGTTCCACCAGATCGACCAGCCCGAAAGCCGCAACCCCGCTTCCCACCCGATGCTCGTGTCCGACGTCAATGGAGACGGCCTCAGCGACATTATCGCCGGCTCCTCCCACAGCTACGGCCTGGCCTGGCTCGAGCAGAATATCGATCCCGACGGCAAGCGATCCTTCGTCACCCATTGGGCCGAACGGGATTTCGGCCAGTTCCACACGATGGCCTTGGGCGACCTGAACGGCGACGGCAAAGCCGACCTGGTTACCGGCAAGCGGCTCTTCGCCCATCACGGCCGTGACGTGAGCTGCTACGACCCGCTCTTCGCCTTCTGGTACGATATCCATGGCGGACGGTTCGAGCGGCACATCCTCTCCTTCGGCCACATGCAGTGGATCCAGGGAGAAGCAAATCACAACCCGCCACCTAACGGCGCCATTGCGGTGGGCATGAAGGTGATCGTGATCGATATGGACGGCGACGGCGACAACGACGTGGTCGCCCCCGGCAAAACCGGCCTCTACGTCTTCTACAACACGGCCACCGCCCCGCAGCCGCCGCCGAAGCCGCGATTGCCCGAAGAAGAGACCTATCCCACTTGGGTTCCCTGGAGCAACAAACCACAATAACCACCCCATCTGTACCACTTTCCGCTCCATAGGCCGTTTAACACCGAAGTTCTTTCTTCGTTTCGCGCATCGCACCCTGGGCAGAGATGGCAGACAGAGCCGAACGCCGAAGGTGGTGAACAACATCGCAAGAACGTAGATCTGCCTCTCGGCCGAGGAAGACTATACAATTCGGCAATCCCGATCGGTTTCGGCCTATGGCCCTATTCGTTCGCATTCGGAGGCGCTCACCATGATACGAAACACTTTGCATACGATTCGCGTCTTGTGCCTGCTGCTGTGCGCGGCAGTTGCCACCGGCGCCGACGGTTTCACCGATTTGTTCAACGGCAAAGACCTCTCGGGCTGGATCAATCCGCCCGGCAGCGGTTGGGTCGTTGAAGAGGGAGTGATCGCGCTTGCGCAGGAAATCGACGGCAAGGAACACAACCACGAATATCTCTGGACTGAGCAGGAATACGGCGATTTCGTCCTGGAACTCGAGTTCAAGATCCCCGAACGGGCCAACAGCGGAGTCTTCCTCCGCACAGCCGACATGAAAGACCCCGTCTCGACGGGCCTCGAGATCCAGGTCTGCAACTCCTATGGCCGCGACACTCTCACCCGCGGCGGCACCGCCGGTGCCGTCTACGACTGCCAGGCCCCGTCGGCCAACCCGGTGAAGAAACCCGGCGAGTGGAACAAGTTCCGCATCACCTGCCGTCAGAACATCGTTCAAGTGGAACTCAACGGCCAGCAGATCGTCCACATGGACCTCGACCGCTGGACCAAGGCAAAAGAGAACCCCGACGGCACGGAGAACAAGTTCGCCACGCCCATCAAGGATTTCGCCCGGACCGGTCGAATCGGTTTGCAGGACCACGGACAGCCCGTCTGGTACCGCAACATTCGCGTCCAACGATTGGAGAATAACGTGTATACGATGACACCCGACCAGCACGGACAGATCGTCAAGACCCCCGGCGGCCGCACCGTGTTCAGCTACATGACCAAGAAACCGGCCGAAACGAACCTGACCGCCAACAGCGTCTGCTGCCTCTACCCGGTCTTCACACCCGGTGGCGAGCGGGCCGTCGATTTCGCCCCCGGCGACCACCGCCACCACCGCGGCATCTTCCTCGCCTGGCATGCAACCAAGGGGGAGAAACCGGCCGACTTCTGGGGCTGGGGCGAGTTTGCCCCCACCGAGAATCGGATCATCGAGAACCGCCAGATCAAGCTCGCCGAGGCCGACGCCGAGCACGCCGTTCTCGAAGTGAAGAATGACTGGAAGGTCGAAGGCAAGGTCATGATCGCCGAAGAAACCACCGTGACCACGCACGACACCGCGGGTGTGACCGTGATCGACATGCAGTATTGCCTCACGCCCCAGGAAGACGTGACCCTCATGGAGACGGCCTTCGGCGGCTTCTGCGTGAAGGGCCGCAAGGAAGGCCAGGCCTACTATGCGGGCCCGCAAGGCAAGATCGACCTTCCCAATCCCCATCACCTCAAGCCCGAGACCGACTGGCCCGCCTCCCCCTGGTACGACTACGTGATCGCCCTGGAAGGCGGCAAGACGATCGGCGTGGCCGTCGTCGACCACCCCAAGAACCCGCCTTCCACCTGGCACAACCTGCTCCCCATCGCCATGGTCAACCCCTGCATCGTCGCCCCGGGTGCCATGGAGTTGAAGAAAGCCACTCCCCTCGTGCTTCGCTACCGCGTCGTCGTTCACGACGGCGCCGAGCCGACGCAGTTGTTGAACGAACTGGCGGAAGAGTTTCGTGGCAAGTGAAGTTTGCCCATCGATGATCCAGTCCCGTGCGCATCAAAACGCATCCTACCCGAACCTTAACCACTGACAACTTCTCATGGACTACACCTACCAGCAAATCGCCAAGATGATCGACCACTCCCTCCTCAAGCCCGAGATGCCCGACGAGGTACTCGAGGAGGGAATCCAGGTTGCCTTCAAGTACGATGTGGCCTCGGTCTGCATCAAGCCTTATTACCTCAGACGCTGCAGCGAACTTCTGGCCGGAAGCACGATCGTGCCCAGCACTGTCATCGGCTTTCCCCACGGCAGCAACACGACCGCAGTCAAGGTCGCCGAGGCACAGCAGGCGCTGAAGGACGGCGGCCGCGAGCTCGACATGGTCTGCAACTTCGGCAAGGCCCTCTCGGGCGATTGGGACTACGTCCGCAGGGACCTCAAGGAAGTGATTGATTGCACCCATGCCGGCGGGGCAAAAGTCAAGGTGATCTTCGAGAACTGCTTCCTCCAGGATTCCCACAAGATCAAGCTTTGTGAGATCTGCGGCGAGCTGGGTGCCGACTGGGTCAAGACCTCCACCGGTTTCGGCACCGGCGGCGCCACCGATGAAGACCTCAAACTCATGCGAGCCCACTCGCCCAAGAACGTGCAGGTCAAAGCGGCCGGCGGCGTACGCACCTTCGACCGGCTCCTCGAGGTCCGAACAACCGGCGTGACACGGTGCGGAGCAACAGCGACCGTCGCCATCCTGGACGAGTGCAAGAAGAGATTGGGCATGTGAATGCATGACCGGTGGACGTTGTGGGGGCCGGTGGAGAAGGTGCCATGAACGGGAAGAACGTAGTTGCCTGGATCGGTCCTTTCCTTTTCGCCGTCTGGGCATCGGCCACCGACCCCCCCGCTGCCAGGCCCGGCTGGTCGCCACGGGTCTTCACCGACCAGCAGTCGTTTCTGCAGGCAGCCGAGATCGAGCACACGAGCAATTTCGAAAATCTCCCGCCGTCACCGCTCGATCATCCGCTCTTTTTCGAACAAGTTACGTATGCGACCTGGGACGAGTCCCGTCTCGGAGAGACGAGTGCCACCTTGATCAGGAGCGGCACATCCCAGATGGGGTCTAGTCTGGGAAACAACAGCTTCCCCGACCTGACGCTGAGCTTCGGCCGGGGCCGGATGGTCACGGCCATCGGTTTCCACGTTATTCCCTGCTATCAAGAGGCAGGCGACTGGGAGATCACGCTGACCAGCCCGGCTGGAACGTCCTTCGTTGAGTCGTTTTCTCATCCGGCCAGTCTTGCGCCGCATTACCGGGGGTTCCATGCTCCTGAGGGAATTGTTTCGGTGCGGGTGTCGCGCCCCAAGGGAAAGTGGTCGCCGAATCACGAGATCGATAATGTCAGCCGATCCGCGATCGTGTCGGCGGACATCGCTCCGAAGATCGCGATTCAGGCCAATCTACCCGCCCCGGTTGAGACAATCGTTCGCCGGCGGTCCGGGCGGACTTCGTCGCCCCTGGAACCGGCTGTCGCCGCCGTCTGGAAGGATGCCGGCGTTGGAACCCATCCCCAATATGCCGAGTTGTTTCGTGACGAAGCACGGGCCAACTCCGTCGCCCCGGTCGACATGCGGCGGATCCTGGCTGGCTGGGGACGTATCAAGATCCTGCGAGGTACGCCGGAACACCTTCGGTTCCTTTGCGACGATGGGCACGTCGTTCTGGCATGGCAGGGTGAACTGGCCACGGCCCTTCATTACGGTCAGGCACAGGAGCGATTCCACTACAACCTCGAGTGGCTCGGGTATCGCGTCGTGGCAGGTCGTGAGCCGATCGAGGCCCTGGGAAAACGCTTGGGGCTCTCGGTGAGCGACATTGAGGATTGGACGCATACGAAGAATTATCACGTCTACACGCGCAAGGTCGGCGAGACCGAGATCGCCGTCCTGTGCGCATTCAGTGATTACACGGGCAGCTCACGATTCATGAGCGGGATCGTCTTCCAATGGCTGGTGACGCGCGAGTATCCACGGCCGCGGCCCACACTCGGCGAGACACTGGCGGTCTTGCCCGACTGGTTTCCGGTCTCGTACTTGAAAGAGTCGTTCTTCGCGACTATGAACACCGAACCAATCCGTGCGTGCAGTGCCGGGCGGGGGTTGACGATCGATTTCGCCGAGAACGTCTCCAAGCGGCTGACGGACTTGCTCGAAGGCGACGGTTTTGAGTACCGGGGTGAACGGGAACCTAATCGCGATGGCGGCGTGATGAAGAACTGGTTGCGAAACGCTGACCTCACGCATGCCACCATCACGACCTATCCTGATTCCACGCGAACGGTTTTCACATGTTCCCCGCCGCAGCACAAGGGAGAACTGCAAACATCCAGGACTCCTCCCTTGCATCCGAGTCAGCTTCTGCCGCAATCGAAACGCCCCATCCTGCAATTCGGGCAACTCTCCTTCGCCAATCCGAAATTGAAGCGGCAATCGCGGATCTTTCATGACCTGGCTGAGAGAATCGCCGCGGACGATTGGCTCGTTCAAGGCTACAAGGACGTCCGCAACATGCCTCGCCCCGAATACCATGCCCGTTGGCAAACCGCGGACGTGCGAGGTTCGAGCTTCATCCGAAGACTTCTTCCCTACCGCGATTTGGAAATTCGGCTGGCGGGACGTATCAGCGACGAAACGAACGATCAGATCGTCGGAGGTTACGTCAGCGGCCGCTGGGTACCGAGCGAAGGCTGGGCCGCTTCGGTCAATTGTCGGCTCGGTGAGCCTTTTGGCCTCGGCCCCTGGGTAACGGTTCAATCAATTGACAGACAGTCGATCGCTTTCTCACTCGACACCGAATCGCCCAAGGCGATTCGTCTGTTATACAACTGCGCGTCTGCCGAAGTGCGACAAGACGAAATCCGCAGCTACACGTACACTGCCGGATTGCCCGACGATCCGGGAGCACAGAGCAGTCCCGGGGCCGACGCGGCGAATCGACGTCGTTTCTTCGCCCTCTACGAGTCTCCAGAAAGCCTCCGCGACACCGTCATTGAGGACCTCGATACGCTGCGCGCGATTGCTCGCGAACAGATTCCGCGCTTCGAGAACGTAACACTCATTGATTGGCGTGGCGTGGATTCCGGCAATCCTCCCCGTGAGGGCATTGTCACCGAGCACTTGCCTACCGAGAGAACCAAACGAGAACTGCTGGAAAGGGTGCTCGCTGAATTGGACTCTCGCGAAAAGACCCTTCGCGAGCAGTGCGAGCCGATCTACAACGCCGTCAAGACGGCCCTCCCCCTTCATGAAGTATTGGATTCCCTTCTCGAGGAACGCGATCCCAAGGCACAACAGAAATAGAGAAATAGCTGGATCTGTGCTGGAAAAAAAACCTATCATGTGGGCACAAGAACGAATGAATGACGAAATTCGAATGACAAAAGGACGACGAGGCACGGATACCGAGTATACTCCAGACCGCAGTCATTCGGGCTTCCATCATTCGTCATTCCCTGTCCCCTGCCTCCTGTCCCCCAAGGAGCTCCGCTCATGGCCCATCCTGACTACCCGCACCTGTTCTCGCCCCTTCGGATCGGATCGTTCGAGGTGCCCAACCGGGTGTGCCACGTGCCGACCGACATCAGTTCGGCCAACTCCGATGGATCGGTCAACCAGCGTGTGATCAACTACCACGAACAGGCGGCCAAAGGGGGCTGCGGCCTGATCATCGTGGGCGCATCGACGCCCGACCGCCACACGGGCAGGCCAACGGTCACCTGTGTTTCGGTGGATGAAGATCCCCATATTCCCTTTCTGGCTGAACTGGCCGAGGCCATGCACCGCCACGGCGCTCGCTGCGCCGTACAGATCCAGCACCCGGGCCGCCAGGCCGCCTGGCCCCGCAAGGACCTCATGTCGGCCAGCGACCAACTGGTCGACCTGCCCGGCTCCGCCGGCCATGAAGTCGTCTATGCCGAACAGATCGCCCAGGGCAAGGCGATCCGGGCCATGTCCGTCGAGGAGATCTACGATCTGATCGAGAAGTTCGGTGAAGGCGCCTGGCGGGTCCAACAGGCAGGGTTCGACTGTGTCGAACTGCACGCGGCCCACGGCTACCTGATCGCCCAATTCATGAGCCCCTACGTCAACCGGCGACACGATCGCTTCGGCGGCAGCTTCCTCAACCGCATGCGATTCCCCCTCGAAATCGTTGCCAGAATCAAACATAAGTGCGGCCACGACTTCCCCGTCGGCATCCGCTACTCGGGCGTCGAATGGGTGCCCGGCGGCCGGGAACTCGACGAGACGGTTGAAGCCGCGAAGTTGTTCGAAAAGCAGGGGGTCGCCTTCGTCGATATCAGTGCGGGCATCTTTGAGACCCCGGGCACCGTCATGGATCCCATGTACTACCAGCAGGGCTGGAACACCTACACGGCCGAAGAGGTCAAGAGAAACGTCGCCATCCCCGTCATCACCAGCCACACCCTCCGCGACCCGGAGTACTGCGAGCGGATCCTCGCCGAAGGCAAAACCGATATGGTCGGCCTCTCGCGGCAGATGATCGCCGATCCCTACTGGGCCAACAAAGCCTTCCAGCGCCGTCCCCAGGAGATTCGCAAGTGTATCTCCTGCCTGGTCGGCTGCTGGCAGGAATCGCTCATGATCAAGCGTCACATGCGCTGCGCGATCAACCCTGCCATCGGCGATGAGCGGTTCATTCATCTGCCGCCGGCCGTAGAGGCCCTTCGAGTTGCCATCGTGGGCGGCGGCCCCGGCGGGATGGAGGCCGCTCGCATTGCCGCCCTCCGCGGCCATCAGGTCACCCTGTTCGAGAAAACGGGCGAGCTGGGCGGGGCGATCCTTTACTGCTGTCCGGTGACCGTCAAGAACAAGATGCGCTGGTATGCCGACTGGCTGCGGCTGCAAGTCAAGCAGCTCGGCATCGATGTGCGCATGAAGGTCAGTCCCGGTGCCGAGGAACTGATGGGATTCGACGCCGTGATCCTCGCCACCGGCGGCCGAGTTGCCCGGCCCGACGTGCCCGGCGTCGGGTTGCCGCTCGTCAAGACCTTTGAAGACGCGCTCCGCTGCCGCATGGAAAGCTGCCAGTTCCACTACGAGGGCAAGCAGCCGCCGGCCGACTTCGGCGAGCACGTCCTCATCTGGGGCGACCATTTCGGCGCCGCCGATGCGGCCGAAAAACTGGCCGTCGACGGGCACAAGGTCACGATCGTCACCGAGAACTCCGCCTTCGCCGCCTGGATGGAACCTTGCCACAAGGACGTGATGATGAAACGTTTCGCCGGTTCCAACGGCGAAGCACTCAAAGGGCGCACCTTCGCCCACCCGGTCACGGTGCTCCCAAGCACGACCGTGCTCGAAATCGTCCAAGATGGCCGAGTCACGCTGATGGATAGTGCCTTCCGAAAGAACACGCTCTCGGTAACGGATATCGTCCTGGCCAATGTGGTCCCGGTCAACGATCTGGTCCAACCGTTGCTCGACGCCGGCAAGCCTGTTACCGTAATCGGTGACGCCAAAGCCGTCCGCAACCTCCGTGCCGCCGTCACCGAAGGCGCCAATGCCGGCCTGACTCTCGATGAAGGACTGCAACTGAACGCCAACCGCACAATCATATCCCAATTACCTACCGAAGTCGTCCACTGACGACCAACCGACATAACCGCACCAGAAAGCCATGTTTATTGGAGTACAGGCTTCAGCCTGCGCTCTTCAAGACACCTCCGTCATCACAATGATAGCCCCGTGGGCTTGCCCGCGCTCGTGGTTGGATCAAACTCCGGCAATCAGTAGTCATGAACAGCGGGAATAGATATGAGCACGTGCGTCGCGCGAGGGACCTATACACCCTATTCTGGCTCTTGTTTGCCGTCTTTCTCTCCATCGGTTTCATCTTGACAATGAACATTCTGTTTATGTTGTGCGGTGGTCTTCTGACA
>CAYSCH010000035.1:36513-39982 GCA_964429355.1 uncultured Planctomycetaceae bacterium
TGGGATTGTCAAGAATGAAGAGTGGGTGATCAGAATCGCGGATGGCAAGCTCAGTTGGAGATCTCCCAGGTTCCCAAGGTCACAAGGAGTGGTCAACCTCAATGAAATAGGCGAAATTCTTGTTGACGATATGCGGGCTGGCCTGTATCTCACGCTCCTGAATGGCGATCAAGTGTGTGTGAGAACGTGTGCTCCCGCGAAATCCGTTTTCTTGTTTCTGAGAGAACACTACCCCGACATCCATTCCGAGTTTCGAGAAAGTTGATCGTAGTCATTCCGCGCAAAGGATCGACATTTGTACCATACCGTCGAATGACGAAAGAAGGACGAAGCACGAAACCCGAACGGACTTTCGGCATTCGGTCTTTCGAGCTTCTTTCGTCATTCGTGATTCGACATTCGCCCCTCCCTTTTTCCGCTTTCCGCATTCCTCTGCCCCAGGAGCCCGCCTTATGACACGCCCCATTTCCCGCCGCACCTACCTGAAATCCACCGCCGCCCTGGCTGCCGGCCTCACCATCCTCCCCGCCCGATCCGCCCGCGCGTACGCCGCCAATGAGAAAATCAGCATCGGCATCATCGGGGCCGGCGGCCGGGGCGCAGCAAACCTGGCTGGTATCGGTGGCGATAAGGCCGGCGACGGCGAGAACATCGTTGCCCTTTGCGACGTCGACCGCGGCGCGCTGGAAAACGCAGGCCGCCGCTTCCCGGCGGCTCGAAAGTACACCGACTTCCGCAAGCTCCTCGAAGAGGCCAAAGACCTCGACGCCGTAGCCGTGAGCACGCCTGACCACAACCACGCCCCCGCATGCATCCCGGCCATGAAAATGGGGCTTCACTGCTACTGCGAGAAGCCGCTCACGCGCGACGTGATGGAAGCCCTGCAGATGGCGGAAGTGGCGGCCGAGAAGAAGCTCTCAACCCACATGGGCACCCCCTCGCGGGGAAGTGAAGACACGGTCCGGCAGGTTGAAATCATCCGCAGCGGTGCCTTGGGCGATCTCACCGAAGCCCACTTCTGGACGGATCGGCCGATCTGGGCTCAGGGTTTCGATCGGCCGGCCGGTGAGGATCCCGTTCCCGAAGGTCTCGACTACGAATCGTTCATCGGCTCGGCCCCCATGCGGCCGTTCAAAGCGGCATGGCCCGAGAACCACCCGATCAAGCAAAGCAAGTGGAAGCACACCCAGGTCTACCATCCCTTCGTCTGGCGCGGTTGGTGGGATTTCGGCACGGGAGCCCTCGGCGACATTGCACCCCACATGTGGTCTCCCGCCTACTGGGGCCTGGAACTGACGGCCCCCAAGAAGGTCGAGATCGTCGAGGTGTCGGGCCCCGTTACCGACATGTTCCCCGCGGCCACCACCCTTTGTTTCACCTTCGCGGTCCAGGGCAAACCCGATGTGAAGGTCTTCTGGTACGATGGCGGCAACCGGCCGTCGCCCGAAAAAGCCCGTCTCGACCGCGTTCCCGACGGCGGCCACCTCCTCGTCGGCACCAAGGCATCCATCGGCACCGGCGCCAAAGGCACGGGTGACTTCCCCGACGTTCCCCGGACCCTTCGCCGCTACGACGACATGTACGCCGAATGGCTCGCCGGCATCCGCCAGGGCGATCCCGACCGCCCGAGTTGCCCCTTCAGCTACGCCGGCCCCCTCACGGCCGCCTACCTCCTGGGCAACATCGCCATGAAACTCGAAAAAACGATCGAGTGGGACGAAAGCACGCGACAGATTACCAACTGCCCGGAGGGCAACCAGTATCTCCAGCGCCCGTACCGCAAGGGCTGGGAAATCTGACCCCGAAGCTGCAGTGCCCGGGCGGACTCCCCTCCACATGATCCATCCGAAAGTTCACCCGGGCACTCGCTCGCTCACCTGACGCGTACCCAGCAACTCCTCGGCGGGCTGAGCGATCCGGCGAAACACGGCCGTCGGCATGGCAACCGTGTCCCAGCGATCGGAAATAGGGCGCGACCAGACGGCATAGTCGTCGAGCCGGACGGCAAGAAAGGCGTAGAGACGTTGGCGGAACCGGAAACACTGCTCCACCGGCAGGGGAGAACGGTCGCCGAGCACATGGTAGCCGAACACGAATAGTCCGCGAAACTGATCGCCGAACAGCTTTTCCCACTGCCCCAGGCTGTCGATATCTTCCTGCGGAGACCAGTTCTTCCAATACTGGCAAGTCTCGTCACCGCTCGGAAAACGCCGGCCCTTCACGTCGACCAGCCAGCTCGCGCCGCCGGGCGAAGCCACGATGAAGTCCAGGCTCTTGATCGATCGGCCGTCGGCCAGGAGACTCCGCCTGGCCTCGTCGACTGCCACGTAGGGCACGCCGCGAGCCCGGAGAAACTCCTCGAAGGCCGCTTCGTAGTGGTTGTCGCGATTGGCCATGGCCCCATGACCTCCCGATCGGCCGGCAACAAAAGGAACGGTTGAACCATCCAAAAGCGGGGTGAATCGCCGGGAGTATTCTGCCACAAACGACCGAGGCCGTCCAGTTGGCTCCCCTTTTGTTCCTGAACACCCGTGGCCATGAGACCCTCCAAAGAAGACTGCCTGGATCACCACCTGGAAAGCATGCCAATCCAGGCACGGAGCGAGCAAATCAGGTGGTGCCATACACGACGCGAGCGGCACCGGATCCCATCCCAGGTTTCCCTTCTTGACCCAGCACTCCCGCGGTTGTGCAATATTGGCAGAATCGTTCACCCGTTGCCCAGCTCTCCATCAAGGAGCCTGACCATGCGTCGAGCATCCCCAACCTTCTTCATGGCAGCCTGTGGGCTGGCATCGCTCGCAACCAGCTTGGGGCACCCTGCACTGGTCGCCCAGGACATTGTACCGCTCCCCGCCGGCGTCGAGGTTGCATGGAGTCTCGAAAACGCCTTCCGCCAATCCACCCCCACCCGGGACCAGATCTGCATCAACGGGCTATGGCAGTGGCAACCGGCCGCTGAAAACACCGCCGCCGTTCCCCAGGCCGGCTGGGGCCACTTCAAGGTCCCCGGCTGCTGGCCAGGCATCACCGACTACATGCAGAAGGACTGCCAAACTGTCTTCGCCCATCCAGATTGGGCCGGCAAACGGCTTGGGGGTATCACCTCGGCCTGGTACCAGCGCGCAATTACCATCCCACCGGAGTGGGCCGGCCGACGGGTCATGCTCCAGGCCGCTTACGTCAATTCCTTCGCCGACGTCTACATCGATGGAACGGCGGTCGGCCAGGTCCGCTTCCCGTCCGGCCAGCTCGACCTGACCCCCAGGTGCCAGCCCGGCAAGACATACACCCTCAGCATCCGAGTCGACGCCATGCCGCTGAAGGCGGTCATGCTCTCCTACAGCGACACCGCCTCCGCCAGGCAGGTCAAGGGAAGCGTCGCCCGACGCGGCCTCTGCGGCGACGTCTACCTGGCAAGCAGCCCCAAGGGCGCCCGCATTGGCGACGTGAAGGTCGAAACGTCCGT
>CAYSCH010000036.1:0-39670 GCA_964429355.1 uncultured Planctomycetaceae bacterium
CACCTTACGTCGTCACTCCCCGTCCAAGTTTTTTGTCCCACACCCATACTTGTGCCGAAATTCACCCGCCACGCCAAAAATGCCGCGCCTCCTGCCGGGATCCTCCCTGCTCCCCGCTCCCTGCTCCCTGCTCCTTGCTCCTTGCTCCCCGCTCCCTGCTCTTTGTCCCCTGTCCCCCCGCTCCCCGATCCCTTCTCCCTACCCCTGTCCCCCAAGGACCACCTACTATGAACGACCCCAACCAAACCTCCCCCGCAACCGCCCAGCTCGCCGACCAGCCCCAGGCCGATTCGCCCCATCGCGGCCGGCCTCCGGTACTAGGCCCCGCCGAGCGCAGACGACTCATCGCACTCCTGGAGATCGGCTGTAGCCGCCGCGTCGCCGCTCGATGCGTCGGCTGCGCACCCAACACCATTGCCCGCACCGCCGCCCGCGATCCCCAGTTCGCCCACGAAATCGTCAACGCCGAAGCCAAACTCGAAGTCAAACTCCTCCAGTCCATCAGCAAGGCGGCCGACGACGGCCGCTACTGGCGCGCCGCCGGCTGGCTCCTCGAGCGCAAAAACTCCACCGACTTCATTCCCCAACCCCCTCACCTCTTCACCGCCGAACAGACGCTGGAACTCTTCTCTGCCGTCATCGACGCGCTCCGCGACGAAATTTCCCTCCCCCAACGCGAGCGCGCCATCGAAAAACTGGCGGCCCTCCTTCTCGAATTCGACCCGGATACCCCCCACACCGACCACTACTCCTCACCTGCAAAAACCGAACACTGAAACAGAAAACTGCGGCACTTGCCCTGTCTCTGTAACCCGCCGCGTGACCCGCAAGAGGGTAGTCGTCATGAAGATAGCCGCGTGGGCTTGCCCGCGCTTTTTGGCTCCGCCCGTGCATCGAGCACCTCGCGCTAATTCCTCCGGAAATCCCGCAAGGCCCCACCTCGGTCTGGGCGGCTCGCTGTCGTTCGACGGCGAGCCGCCCCAAACCTGGGAATTCGCAAAGGTCTCCCTTCCTCGTGTCGAAACGGCAGGCCGAGCCCTTCACCAGGGACCGATCACACAACTTCCCAGCCGGCGCGATACGCTTTGTTGATGAGCTTGTCGGCCTCGGAGCAATTCGTTCTATCAGGCCCTATGACACCTGCCAATCTTTGCATACTACCCAGGCAGCCTAGCTTTCCTTTTGTCTCAGCCCTGGAGCTCTCGGCAAGAATATGCGCAAACAGGGGGATGTGGGAAGACCCGTGTGAGTCCTCCTGCAAACATTGATTCAAAACCTGAAATTCCTGAAGAACCAGTCTTGCTTTCGTCGATGGACATGCGTATACTGAGCATATGTCCAGAGTTTCGGGGTAATTTCGCCCAGGGGCCCTTGGATGCTGGCGAGACATAACAATTCCACTAAAATGGCAGGGTGCGAGCGATGGTGACTGTAACCGAAAGAGAAGTGAGGCCAACCGTGGCAAAAAAACAGACCAAGGCAGTCGAAACGGAGAAGGATATGAGCAAAGGGGATGCAACCAAGGGGGGAAAAAGCAAGGGCGACTCGGACAAGGCCAGCAGGGGCATGGCCATGGCGGCTATTATCCAGGACAACGACGCCCTGAAGACCACGGTTGCCCAGATCGAAAAGCAGTTCGGCGAGGGCGCCATCATGGCCCTCGGGGCCAATTATTCCAAGCGAATCGAAGGGATTCCCACCGGCAGCCTGTCGCTCGACCTCGCCCTGGGGGGGCAAGGAATCCCCCGTGGAAGAATCGTAGAAATCTTCGGCCCGGAGTCCAGCGGCAAAACCACCCTTGCCCTCCACGTGGTCGCCCAGGCCCAACGCGGCGGCGGCATCGCCGCCTTCATCGACGCGGAGCACGCACTGGACCCCTCCTGGGCAAAAAAGCTGGGTGTCGAGTTGGCCGGGCTCCTGGTCAGCCAGCCCAGCAGCGGTGAAGAGGCTATGCATATCGCCGAGATGCTCATTCGGTCCAACGCCGTCGACGTGATCGTCATCGACTCTGTGGCGGCCCTCGTGCCGCAAAAGGAGCTCGATGGTGAGATCGGCGACTCCCATGTCGGGCTCCAGGCCCGACTGATGAGCCAGTCCATGCGAAAACTGACCGGGGCCATTTCACGCAGCAAGAGTGCGGTGATCTTCATCAACCAAATCCGTGAGAAGATCGGCGTCATGTTCGGATCGCCCGAAACAACTCCTGGCGGCCGTGCCCTGAAATTCTACGCATCTTGCCGGATCGACGTCCGGAGGATCGGACAGCTCAAAGAGGGCGAAGAGGTCATCGGTCAGCGAGTGAAGGCCAAGGTCGTGAAAAACAAGGTGGCTCCCCCGTTCCGGGCTGCCGAATTTGATATGATGCATACCGATGGAATCAGCTACGAAGGCGACGTGCTCGATCTGGCAATGTCCCATAAGATCATCACGAAAGCCGGGGCCTGGTTCCGCTACGGAGATGAGCAACTCGGTCAGGGACGTGAGCGGGTTCGCGATTTCCTGAAAGAGAACAAGAAATTCACGCAGGACCTGAGAGAAAAGATCTTCGCGGCGATGGGGATGACCGAGGGCTCCCCGCTGCCCGTTGAGTAGGCCCGAATTGTGCTGCCATTGCGACACAATTCGTCCAGCCGCGATCCCAGACCACGAAAGAAGAATAGCCATCCCGCCGGTTTGCCGGCAGGGATCGCGGGAGTGTTTATGGCCGCCGATGGCCGAAAAGTCTGCATGGGGCTCGTTGCCATCTTGTTGACAGGGCTGCCCCTATGGGCACAGGAGCCCGACGCGTCCGCGGTTGTCGCCGCGGTCCAGGGGGCTCTCGTCAAGGCAATCGAGGGGGCTTCTCCTTCCATTGTGGCCATTTCCCAGGTCCATAAACGGAATCCGGGAGAAAGCCTCAATTTCGAGATCCGGCCTGGCCCGCTTGGAATGCCCGCGCTGCCCCACCAACTCCCCGGCCCCGAAGACGCCGACTTCATTCCCACCGAATACGCCACCGGCGTGGTCCTTGACCGTCGGGGCCTGGTTCTCACCGCCTACCACGCGCTGCAGCCGGAGAGTGAGTACTTCGTGACTACCCACCAGCACAAACGCTACCGCGCGTGGATCAAGGCCGCTGATCCACGGAGCGATCTGGCGGTTCTGGCCTTGGAAGCCGACGATCTGGTCCCAATTCAATTCGGCGATGCCGCGACCCTGCGGCGGGGCCAGTTCGTGATCGCCATGGGCAATCCCTACGCCGTCGCTCGCGACGGACAGGCCAGCGCCAGTTGGGGAATCGTGGCCAACTTGAACCGCAAGGCACCCCCAGCGCCCACAGAAGCCGACTCGGTCGGAAAGACGACGCTCCACCACTTTGGTACCCTGATCCAGACCGATGCCAGACTGAATTTGGGAACAAGCGGCGGAGCCCTGCTCGATCTGGAGGGCCGCATGGTCGGCCTGACCACCTCTCTGGCCGCCGTCGCCGGCTATGAGACAGCCGCGGGATACGCCTACCCAGTGGACGAGATGTTTCGCCGCGTGGTCGATACCCTGAAACGGGGACGTGAGGTCGAGTACGGTTTTCTGGGAATCGAGCCGGGCGCGTTGGCGGAAACCGAGGTTCGGCAAGGCCTGCACGGGATCCGTGTCGAACGGGTCGAGCCAGGCGCTCGGGCGGAGACCTTCGGCATCAAGATCGACGATATCGTGACCTCCGTCAATGGAATACCAATCCACAATGCCGACGACCTCGTGCGCGAAGTCGGCCAACTGCCCGTCGAAGCAACGGCCAAACTGAGCGTCTTACGCGACGGGCACGAACGAGTGATCGATGTGACGTTGAGCAAGTATCCCGTCCGTGGTACCAAGATCGTCACGGATCCACAACCGAGTTGGCGTGGGCTGCGGGTGGAATACACCACAGCCATCATCGATCCGGAAATCCGCAAAGTCGCCGGGATGAAGTTCTTCGACGACCGCGTTGTTGTCAGCGAGGTCGAGGCCGATAGCCCTGCCTGGACAGCCGGCCTCCGCCCCGGCGCACTCATCACTCACGTGGGGCGTCGAGCCGTCCGCACGCCGGCCCAATTCGCGGCCGCGGTGGCCGAGCAAAAGGGCGATGTGCGGCTCCGAACCGGAGACCCCATGGATCGCAAGTCAACCGACCTGGTGGTGCCCGAGGCGTAACCTGACTTCGCGCCAACGTCTTCTGTAGGCACTCCCCTGTTTCCGTGGTAAAATGGACAATTTGTACCCCTGGCACGGTTCCCCGGTACGGTCCTCCAAACGATGGGTGATCCCACATCTCCACCCCCTTCCATGTTGATCGTCGCGGCATTCAGCCGCTACGACGATGCCCTCGACTGGGCAAGGCATCGGGCCGCTGGGCAATGGGGCCCACCGATCCTCGAAAGTCCGCGGTTTCCTTTCCGCGAGACAGACTACTATCGCCGAACGATGGGGGAGGACCTGAAGAAGGTTTTCTGGGCCTTCGCTCCCGGCTTCGAGGCCGCCGAATTGCCCGAGGCGAAGCTCACAACGAACGCGTGGGAACTGGAATTTGCCCGCCAGCGCGGTGCCGAGGAACCCAGACCGCTCAACATCGATCCGGGATACCTCAGTCTGGGAAAACTCATCCTGGCATCGACGAAGGACTTCACCCACCGGATCTATCTGGCCAAAGGGATTTTTGCCGAGATAACATTGTATTATCAACGGGGGCAGTGGGAGCACCATCGCTGGACCTTCCCCGACTACCGGCGCGAGGACTACCAGGCGTTTTTCTCCGAGTGTCGGCAGTACCTGCATCGTTGGATTCGAGGAGTGGCCAAGCCGTGATCGTCCTCTGGCTCATCGTCGGTTCGGTGCTCCCGAGTATGTTCATCACTTGGGCCGCCGTCTTCGTGATCCGCCGCTTCGGCCCGCGATTTGGCATGGTCGATTCGCCCGGCCACCGCAAGGTGCACAGCAAACCGATGCCGACCTGCGGCGGGCTGGGCGTCTGGCTCGGGATCGTCGTTCCCTTCTCCATCGGTCAGGCACTCCTGGTGGCGATCGCCAGCGGCAATGCGGCTTTCCTGGTTGAAGGACTTCCTCCCGCGATTGTTCAGCATCTTCCCGGCCTGGAGAATCAGGCGATCAAACTATGGATGCTGCTTGGCGGCGGCACGGTGCTCATGATCCTTGGGCTGATCGACGATTTGCGCGGCCTCGACTGGAAGCTGCGGCTGGGCGTTCAGAGTACTGTTGCGCTTACGCTGGTCCTGTCGGGATGGCAGCTTCAGGCATTCATCGATGCACCTTGGTTCACCATTCCCTTGAGTGTGTTCTGGATCGTCGCTCTCATCAATTCTTTCAACATGCTCGACAACATGGACGGTTTGTCGGCCGGCGTGGCGGCCATCGCTGCCACCATGCTGGCTGCCGTGATGCTGGTTGCGCCGGATCCGATCACGAACCAGCCGCAGCTTTTTGTCGCCGGGTTCCTGCTGGTAATGGTGGGAGCACTGGTCGGATTCCTCTGGCACAATCGCCCTCCAGCGCGGATTTTCATGGGCGATGCGGGAAGCTACCTCATCGGTTACCTGATTGCGATGGCAACCTTAACGGCATCGTTTGCCGGCTACGAGAAAGTACCCCCCCATGCCATCCTCGCGCCGCTGTGCGTTCTGGCGGTACCGATCTACGATATGACGACCGTGATTGCCATCCGCTTGCGGCAAGGACGCAGCCCCTTCGAAGGAGACAAGAGCCATTTCTCCCATCGACTGGTTGAACTGGGTATGACGAAGGCCCAGGCGGTGGGCACAATCTATCTGACAACCGCCACTTGCGGATTGGGAGCCCTCCTCCTTCATCAGGTCAACGTGGGGGGAGCTGCCGTGATCGTGATCCTCAACAGTTGTGTGTTGGTCCTTATCGGCATACTGGAAACCACCGGTCGGCGCAATGCTCGGGACAAGGACCATGGCGCGGAATAAACGAGCCAAGGAACCGTCGCCGCCTCCCCGCGAGGCGTGTCTGGCCAGGCAGGACGAGAGCCCGCTTGCCGAGCGCCTGCTGGCCGGTGCGGTGACCGCGCTCGTGGTTCTGCGCCCGCTCTATCCAAGCGAGTCGGCGGCAGTCACCGGCGACGGACTAACGGTGGTCGTGATGTGGCTGCTCGTTCTCGTGTTGTGGGCCGCCTTCGTGGCACGCGGCAGCATAACGCGAGTCCGCTGGGGCTGGCCGGACATTGCCCTGACGCTGCTGGTTCTCTGGCACACGATCGCCGCCCTGTGGGCGATGGCCTGCGAGAGTCCAAGGCCGGCTCTCAACATGCTCTGGGAATGGTTGGGATTTGCGATCGCATTCTTCCTGGCGCGACAGGCCTTCACCTCGCAGCGACAGCGCCGGACAGTCGGTGCGGTGATGGTTGCCCTCGCCGTGGTGGTCTCGATCTACGGGCTTTACCAATACGGCTTCGAATTCCCCGCAACGCGGCAGGAATATCGACAGTCGACCGACGAGAGGCTCGTCGAAGCCGGACTGTGGCTTCCGCCAGGATCGCCGGAACGGCAAGCCTTTGAGCAACGCCTGGCCAGCCTGGAGCCGACAGCGACCTTCGCCTTGACGAACTCTTTGGCTGGTTTTCTGGCCCCTTGGACGATCGTCGCCCTGGCAATCTCTGCGGTCTTTGCGAGGCGACTCCTTCTCCGACAGAAATTCGCGATTGTCATACTGCTCATTCCGCTCGGGTTATGCCTGCTTCTGACGAAGAGTCGCAGTGCTTATCTGGCCTGCGCCTGCGGCGGAGCGGCAATTGCCGCGTCCTGGTGGATCGGTGGCCGGACGCACGCGCGCCTGCGCCGCGGGCTGGTCACCCTTGGGGCTGCCATGTCGCTGACTGCGGCCGTGATCGGCGGTGCCGTCCGCGTGGGCGGGCTCGACATCGAAGTGGTCAGCGAAGCCCCGAAGTCGCTCGGCTATCGCCTCCAGTACTGGCAAGCCTCGGCCGCGATGATCCGCGATTTGCCGCTCATGGGCTGCGGCCCCGGCAATTTCCAGTTCCGCTACACGGCCTACAAACTGCCGGAAGCGAGCGAAGAGATCGCCGATCCACACAATTTCCTGCTCGAAATCTGGGCGTCGGCAGGCACACCGGCCTTGCTGGCGCTCCTCGCCGTAGCGGCAACCTCTTCTTTTTGCCTTCTGCGATCACCCCGGCGGGATGACGCCGAACCCCAGGCAACGCCACTGGGAGCCCATCGCGAACACAAGGACTCCGCGACGATCTTTCTCGGCGCACTTGTGGGAATGTTGCTGTCGATTCCAGTGGCAGTCGTCAGTGCAGCCCCCACATTCTGGGCCGTCCCCATAGTCGGGATTCTCGTGGGCTCTGGGGTGCTTATGACCTTGCGACCGTGGATCGCACGGGGTGACGATTCACCGCTGCTCTGGACCCTGGCGGCAGGAGTCCTTCTGATCCATCTTTTATTTGCCGGAGGTATCGCCTTCCCGGGTGTTGCCGGCAGCCTGTGGTTGCTGCTGGCCTTGGCCCTCAACACGGTCCGATGCGGGGAGCCTGCCGTAGGCCCCCGTGCTGGGGTCGTAGTTCTCGCCGCAGGACTGACCCTGACCGCCGCCTGTTATTTCACCGGCTATCGGCCAACGTTGACCGCCCGTACCCTTGTCGACCAGGTTTCCGCCGGGAAAGGAGATCCCCTGGACCTGCTATCGAAGGCGGCAGCGGCGGATCCCTGGGCCATCGAACCCCGCACCCACCTGGCAGACGCCATTTTCCAGCAGTACTCCGTGCAGTCGAATGCGGCGGAAACGGCCAAGTTCGACCGCGCGGTTGTGGAGGCGCTCCAGCGAGCTCCCAGATCGGCGTCGTTGTTCCATCAGTACGGTATGGCCTATTGTGAATTGTATCGTCGCAGTGGATCTCGCGATTGCCTTGCCAAGGGGATTCGACTCCTGGAATCGGCCGTTCGATTGTATCCCAATGATTGCCGCAAACGGGCAAGTCTCTCCGAGGCTTACCTGTTGGCGGGCGATCGGAGCGGCTATCAGCGGCAGGCCACCGAGGCCCTCCGACTGGATCAGGCGACCCCGCATCTCGACAAGAGGCTTTCCGAAGAACAACGGCACCGCCTGACTCGTAGTATTTCTGCGCCCGACGTGCGCGCAGCCTCACCCAATTGAGTGGAGCCCCGCGGCCCAACCCGTGTTATACTGGAATTCATTGTTTTCCCTTCCGTAGAGTTACTTCAGCCCCTGTTTCAAACGATGCGTACCACAATCATTCTCTTGTTTCTGGCGGTTATCCTTGGGGCGGCTTTTGGCTCGGGGTTCGCAGCCTGGTCGTTCTACCACTTGGCTGAGCAGCCCTCACTCGAACGGGGAATCCTTGCCCCGGTGGTGGATTCCACGCAGAAATACCCCTCGGTTGAGGTAGATGAAATAGAGCACGATTTCGGCGCGATGGATAGTCAGGCGACAGGGAAGCACGGATTCGTGTTCCGCAACGTGGGCGAGGGTCCACTGGAGCTGAAAAAAGGAAGCACCACGTGCAAATGCACATTGAGCGACATTGGCAGTGGCGTCATTCCGGCGGGCGAATCGGGCACGGTCACCTTGGAATGGAGTGGAAAGACGATTGTGGGTCCCTACGCGCAGACCGCCAACATACTCACAAACGATCCGGAGAAACCGCGGATCGAACTGCGGATTCGCGGTGAGATGACCGCCAAGGCTCGTGTCGTGCCGGAGACTCTTGTTTTCAGCTCGGTGAGTGCTGGAGCAGCAGCCCAGGGCAAGGTCCAACTGTTCGGCTACCTGGATACCCCTCTGGAGATCACCGGTCATGAGATCGACGACCCGCAACACGTCGAAGTCTCGTTCTCGCCGATCCCCAAAGATCAGATAAATGAGGAAAAATACGCAACTTCGGGCCAGCTCTTGGAGGTCACAATAAAACCCGGCTTGCCTCCGGGGCCGTTTCAAAGGAGAATCCGCGTCAAGACCAGCCTGAAAGGTGTTGAAGAGCTAACCATTCCTGTCGAAGGCACGGTGACCAGCGAGGTCTCCATTTTCGGCCGTGGATGGAACTCCACGTTGGGAATTCTTCGACTTGGTACCCTGGGCAAAGGCAAGACGGTACGAGATCTGCTAGTAAGAGTTGGAGGTCTCCATCCAGAAGAAGTGAAGTTCGAGGTCGCTAAGGTTGAACCGGAATATGTGAACGTGCGAATCGGGGAACAAACCAGCCCACCGGGCAGTCCCGTGGCGGTTACGCCGATTCAAATCGAAATACCCGAGGGAAGCCCGCCGGGCAATTTTCTCGGTCCCAACAAACTTGGGCTCGTTCAACTGAAGACGAACCATGCGATAGTGAAGGAACTCATCATCAAACTTGAGTTCTTGATTGGTGGATAAGCCTGCCGAGCCTGCAGCTCGGCGGGGTGTACACGGATGTATAGATCATCGAGGCATACCATGCTTTGTACGCGATTCTGCTTTGCGCCGAATCTTGCGATTCTCCCTGCCACTCTGGCGATTCTAGTTCTGGTCGCGGGTTGTGTGGCCGAAACCAGTTCGTCCTCTGCCACGCCGCGCAATGACGATACGGCACCAAGTCACGCCGCCGCGGAAGGGACGCTGGCTGAGCCGGCCCAGGCAGTGGTCCCCGATGGGCCTGCGGAATCCGCGGAAATTCGAAATGAGACGCCCCTCGAGGCTGACAGTGCCTTGGCCCTGCCGGCGCCATCTCCTGCTTCGGGCAACGAGAAGCCGGCCAGACTCGAACTTCCGCCACTGCCGTCTCTCGATCCGCCTTCGACGGTGACCCTTCAAACGCTTGCGGAACCCGCCGGAACGCCCGGCCACGAAGAAGCCGAGCCGAATACTCCCGCTGCCCTGCCGCAAATGGCCCAGGAACAACCCAACCTCCAGCCCCAAACGCCGGCTCCTGCCGAGGCAGCAGCGAACCGCCCGCAGGCCAGCCAACCGGAGTCCGAAGCTCGCAGGTCCTTTCTGGAGAATCCGCTTCGCGAAGGAACGGACGATTTTCCTACAGCCCGGTCGGTGACCAAGGCGGGAAGTCCGTCTCCCGACGCCCCATTGGCAACCCCGGATGTACCGGCCTCCGAAAGCTCTGGAAAACCCGCGAACCAGTCAGCCTCGAAGGGCAAGGATAGCGGCAACTACGATCCGGTCGCCGAGAACGGCGAGATCTTCGTCGGTTGGCAGAAACCGAAAGTCGCCCTCTTGATCAGCGGCCGGCAGGACGGCTATCTGGAACCCTGTGGTTGTGCCGGCCTGGAGCGAATGAAGGGCGGCTTGACTCGCCGCCACAGCCTCTTCAAAACCTTGACGGCAGATGGTTGGCCCGTTGTGGGGGTCGACTGTGGAGGCCTGATCAAGGGATTCGGCCGACAGGCCGAGCTCAAGTTCCATATGTCCGTCGACGCTATGAAAGATATGGGATATAGCGCCATCGGCTTGGGAAAGTCCGATCTGCGTCTGCCGGGGGGGGAATTGTTGTCGAGAGTCGCCTCTTCTGAAGAGCTCCCCAGCCTGTTCGTTTCCGCAAATGTCGCCGTGCTGGGGTTCGATATGGGCATGACGTCCACCCATCGGATCGTGGAGGCGGGCGGACAGCGCATTGGAATCACCTCGGTACTGGGGACCTCTTGGCAGAAAGAGATCAACAATTCCGAGATTGAGATGGCCGATCCCCAGCCGAAATTGCGAGAGGTCTTGCCAAAACTGAAGGCCCAGAGCGACATACTCGTCTTGCTGGCCCATGCCTCAGTGGAAGAATCGAAGGCGCTCGCTGCCGCTTTTCCCGACTTTCAGATCGTGGTCACCGCCGGCGGAAATCCGGAACCCCCAAAAACCATGGAGACCCTCCCGGGCGGCTCCAAGCTCATCGAAGTCGGCGAGAAAGGAATGCACGCGATCGTGCTGGGAATCTACGACGATGGCAAGATCCAGTACCAGCGTGTGCCGCTTGATTCTCGCTTTGAAGGGACATGAAAGAGTATATGCGGCAATACCAGCAGCAACTGAAACGCGACGGACTGGCTGGTCTGGGCATCCGCCAGGTACCGCATCCCCAAGCCAAGGAACTCGGCAAATTCGTCGGGTCGAAAAAGTGCGAAAGTTGTCACGAACCGTCTTACAAGGTTTGGAAGAAGTCGGGCCATGCCAAGGCGTGGAAGACCCTTGCAGAGTTGGAGGTGCCTCGCACGCCTGACCCGGAGTGCATCAGTTGCCATGTCATCGGTTGGCACCCCACCGAGTATTTCCCCTATGAATCCGGTTTCCTCAGCGAAGCCGAAACGCCGGGATTGATCGACGTGGGTTGCGAAAACTGCCACGGCCCGGGCGAGAAGCACGTCGAGGCCGAGATGGGAACCGACACCGAGCTTCAAAAGAAGCTTCAGGCGGCGATGGTTGTGACCAAAGAGCAGTCGCAACACGACAAAACGCGCTGGTGCCTGAATTGTCACGACCTGGACAACAGCCCCGATTTCAATTTCGACGAGTACTGGCCCCAGATCGAGCACAAAGAGGACTCGTGGGAAGACGAGAAATAGGCACAGGTTGAGTTTTGGCAGATCGATCCTCTCGCCCGTGCTGGAAAGCGCGGGCGAGGTTTCTTGACGGGCGAACGCTCCCGTCCGGAATCCGGCTGTAGGGTATCCAATGCGTTCTAACTAGGTACTCCAACCCGGAGTCCCAGGCTTGGCAGACCGCTAATCCGTGTTCAGTTGGGCCATGACTTCGTCCGGGATATTGAAGTTGGCCGACACGTTCTGAACGTCGTCATGGTCGTCGAGCCGTTCCATCAACCTGAGGACCTTCTGGGCCGCATCGACGTCCAGGTCGACCGTCTCCTTGGGAATCAAACTCAGTTCGCTGACCTCAGGCTCGATTCCTTTGGCGGCGAGAGCCTCGGAAACCGTCCGAAACTCCGACACCTGGCAGGTGATCTCGAACTTGTCCCCGGCCCCCTTGACGTCGTCGGCTCCCGCCTCGATGGCGATCTCCACGAGTGAGTCTTCGTCGATTTTGTCGGCGGCGACAAGAAATAATCCCTTCTTCTCGAAGTTCCAGGCAACACAGCCCCCCTTGCCGAGTTTCCCGCCGGAGACCTCGAACAACTTGCGGATTTCCGGGGCGGTGCGGTTGAGGTTGTCGGTGAGACACTCGCAGAGCACCGCGACCCCGTTGGGGCCGTAGCCCTCGTAGACGACTTCCTCGAAGTTGTTGCCATCGAGCTCGCCCGTGCCCTTCTTGATCGCGCGGCTGATATTGTCCTTGGGCATACTGACCGCTTTGGCCGCATCGACCGCATATCGAAGGCGGAGATTCATGTCGAGATCTCCACCGCCGGACCTGGCGGCCACGATAATCGCCTTCGAAAGTTTACTCCAGAGCTTACCTCGTTTGGCGTCGACCAAGGCTTTCTTATGCTTGATTCCCGCCCAGTGTGAATGTCCGGACATATGGTCTTCCTCCTGTATCCAGTCCATCGTGTCGATCGTCATCGAAAGCCGGCGGAAGGCTGCTCGTGGAAACCAGGCAACCTGCCGGGCGACTGTGTCACTTGCTCCCAGCGATCTTCTCGCGAATCCTGGCCGCTTCGCTGGGTTCTTCGGCCTGCTGAAACTCTGCCGCTGCTCGCTCCCACGTAGCCTTGGCCTTGTCAGCCTGGCCTGTCTTTGAATAGGCGTCGCCCAGGTGCTCCAGCACGACCGGATCAGGCTCCATGTCGGCGGCCCTGGTCAGTTCCGCGATGGCCTCGTCAAATCGTCCTCTGCGAAACAGAACCCATCCGAGACTATCGCGATAGGCCGCATTTTCAGGATCGCTTTCGACGGCCTGCTCGATCATCCGTTGAGCCCGCTCGAGATGCTGGTTCTCCTCGGCCCAAAGATAGCCCAAGTCGTTCAAGGCGCCCGGATCGTGGACAAATTCGTCGAGGACCTGTTCAAGCCATTCGACCGCTTCGTCGATGCGACGCTGCTCAACACACATCGTCGCGAGCACCATTCGCGCCTGACGCACCGCGCCGCGTGCCAGATCCGATTGCACATTGCCATCGAATCGATCGATCAGAGAACGGTATTCTCTGGCCGCTTCCTCCAGCCGATCGGCGTGGAAAAGTACCCAGGCGACTCGCGCGCGGAACGGTGCCGATTCCTCGTCGAGTCTCACGGCCTCGCGTGCCGCCTGGAGCGCCGAGTCGGTCTGCCCGTCGAGCTCCAGCGCGCCAGCCAGGTAATGGTTGAACAAGGCACGCTGGCCGTCGCTGACACCCTCCCGCTCGGCGCCTTCGCGGAAGACGCGGGCGGCCTCCTGGTTGCGATCGGCCGACATCAGGTCGACGCCCCAGATCAGCAACAGATTCTCCGCCAAGTCTGGAGAAGAAGCAATCGACGATCTCATCAACGTCTCGGCCGAGTCGAACCTCTTGGCGTCCAGCGAGACCAGGGCGGCAGCCAGGGTGTAGGAGCGATCTGACCGATCGCCACGCGATGCCGCCTCATTCCCCCGCGAGATGACGGCATCGACGGCCGCTGCCGATTCGGTGAGCAGTGCGAGGCTGTCGCCCAGCGCGTCGAGCGACCCGGTCTTCGCGACCACCGCCGACAGGACCTCGGCCACTTTCGCATAGTCATTGCGGCTCAGATAAATCTCCAGCAACCGCTGGTAGGCGGTGGAGGTCGGGGACTTCTCGATGAGCCCCGCGTACAACTGCTCGGCACGATCGAACTGTTTGCTCTCGAAAAACTTCTCGGCCAGGAAGTAGCTGAGGACCTTGTTGTCCGGCTGCTTCTCGTGCCAGGCGGCAAGACGGCTGATAAGCTCTCCGCTCCGACCGAGTTCGCCTAACGTTTCCTCCAGGAGGAGAAACGGACCGAGCCCCATCGCCTCCACGTGAGCTTCCAGGCACGCATCGAGCTGCGCGAGAGCTTCCTCGAACCGTCCCGCATGCCGAAGAATCGCAGCGGTATTGAAGGCGGCCCTGGCTGCACTTGGAGCAGCCTCTTCCGCTTTCTTAAACACGGATTCCGCCGCCGCGACGTCCCCCACCGCCAGAAAACACGAACCGATCAACTGGTAGGTCGCACCATCGTCGCCCAGGAGGTCGTTCTTGACCTTTGGAGAAATGTTATGTTTTCGCGGCGAATCCAGGGCCGTGAGCGCCTGCGTAAAATAACTCGCTGCTTTCTTATTGTCTTCGATGAGACGGCAGAGTCTTGCCATCTCCATCATCATGATCACATCTTCCTCGCTTGCCGGCTCACGGGGACCTATTCCCAGAGTCCGTTCGTAAAGTTCGACGGCCTTCTCCCAGTCCCCTTGTCGCGTTAGATGGAGGGCCACATAGCGAAGCGGAAGACGGTCTTCCTCTCGGCACTCAGAAAGCTGCAGGGAAGCTTCGACGGCCTGGTCAGGCCTCTCCAATTGGATTGCCAATCGCACTGCCGCTCGGGCCGCGGGCGTGCAGGTAGGGTCGTAACGCAAGGCTCGTTGAAACGATCGCAGGGCCTCGACGGAATCGCCGCGACCTTCCGCCTCCCTCGCCATCCCATAGAAGATCAAGGCCTGTGCCCGGTCCCGCTCCGCTTCCGTGGCCGCCTGCCGCGGCTCGAAGACTTCGAGGGGATCCTCGAATTGGGGCAACTCGGCACACAAAGGCCATCCTGCCGGGAAGAGAAGCAACGTTGCGAGCCAGAGATTCACTCGCCATAGACTACGAAAAGACACACAGCGTCTCCTGGATCGATTACCTCGGTTTTTTCTTGGAGAGCCCTTTGGATGTCGATCGTTTCGGCGAAGAGGGACCGGAAGCCGCCTTCGATTTGGCGGGCTTCTTCGGAGGCGCAACCTTTTTACCGGCCGCGGTCTTCGAAACCGTCGGCTTCGATTTGGCGGTCTTCTTTGGTGGGCCGGCAACCTCGTCCTTCGCCGTATCCTTGGCCGTCGGGGGCTTCTTTTCCCCCGTTTTCTCGGGCGCAGGCTGCTCCACCTCGGCATCTCTCGGCTGTTTCGATCGTCGCTTCGGCAAACGCGAGGCTGCCTCCGAATCGATTTCCAGCAGAGTCTTCCTCAGCTCCGGCTTATGGGGCGTAGCGGCAAAGTCGACCGCAAAGTGATGCAAAAGGGCTCCGAATTCGACTCCCTTATTCTTGGGGATCGCCCTCTCCAGGCCGGGCACGATCCCTTCGGCCACATCCTTTTCCTTCACCAGGTCGAGAACCTCCATGACGGCCATCGCCGCCGAGTCGATTGGCACCGAGTGCCCGCCCAGGGCGGCTTGAACGACATAGGACACCGTGAAAGGAGAGCTCCCCTTTATTTTACGGAGACGCTCTGTCGCCGGTCCAAGGTTTTCTTTGCGAAGCTCTTCGAGGTCGAAGGCATATCGGGTCTCAAATACCGATTGAAGAATCTGCTTGACACGTTCGGCAGCCTCAGTCGGCGAGGGAAGACAGGCCATTTCTTCTGCCAGTTCGCGGACCGTAGTGACGCGAACCTCGTTCCAGTCGAAAAAGTTGTGGCCCAGAGCGGCAAAGGCCTGTTCCGCATCGTTGTACTTGGAGTTCTCCAGGCAAGCCGCAAAAAGGTAGTGCTCCAAGACCGTACGACGTGGATCGGGAACGACCGCTTCATACCCGGCCGTCTTCAAAACCTTGTGGATCTTGCTGATTTTCGTGCTTCGATTGCTGCTTGCCATGGATTTGCCGTAAATATTCCACAGGTTGTTACGGTCGCGATCGGCATGACCGTCAAATCTCATTCGTTTCTTCGGCAGTTGCGGCATCGCTCACCGAAGGCTCTGCCTCGGGAAGTACCTCCTTGAGTATTCTCGATATCTCGATCGAGTTCTTCACGCCTTGATCGAGATAGAACTCGATCTTCGGCGTGTAACGCGTGTTGATACGCTTGGCACACTTGGCTTGCAGGAATCCTGCGGCACTTTGCAGGCCGTGAAGGCTGAGTTGCTGCCTGGTCTCGTCGCCCATCACCGACACGTGGACCTTCGCCAGCCGGAGATCTCCCGAAACCTCAACGTACGTTACGGTAACGTCGCGAATTCGAGGGTCGTTCAGCTCAGCCAGGATCGCCAGCGCGACGACCTCGCGAATTGCCTCGGCAGCTTTCTGAGCTCGGCGTGAGGTCATGGCTATTCCCAATCCAATCAAGAATCCGAATCCGCGGCGATTCCAGGAGAAAACTCGCCGACAATACTGGCAACACCTCACCATCCCGGGGCGTCTCCTGGGAACCGCGATGGTGGAACGGACAAACCGTCAGCTCGCCTTCAGAGAGCCGCCCCTCTGGTTCCAGAGGCTGTTTAGAAGGTTCGGGCTACCTCCTCAATCTTGTACGCTTCGAGGATGTCACCCTCCTTGAGGTCGTTGAATCCTTTCAGCTTCATCCCGCATTCCAGCCCCTCCCGGACTTCTCTCGCGTCATCCTTCTCGCGTTTGAGAGAATCGAGCCCATAATCTCCGATAACGCGGTTCTCGCGAATCACGCGGACACGGCAATCACGCTGGATATTTCCCGAAAGGACTCGGCACCCGGCGATCGTGCCTACGCGACTGATCGTAAACGTCTTCTGCACAAGAGCCCGACCCAGGTCGGCTTCGCGCTTCTCGGGACGCAACATTCCCTCCAACGCAGCCCGAAGGTCTTCCGTGACTTGATAGATGATATCGTAGCGCCGGATCTGAACGCCCCGCTTCTCAGCCAGGACACGCGCGTTCTCTTCAGGGACAACGTTGAATCCAATAATCACGCCGTCCGAAGCGTCTGCGAGCGTTACATCCGCTTCCGTGATACCGCCCACGGAAGCCTGCAGGATCTTGATCTGGACCTCCGGATGCTCCAGCTTGAGGAGTTCCTTCTTGATCGCTTCGATCGAACCGCGAACGTCGGCGCGAAGGATGATGTTCAGAGTCTGAACCTCCGTCTCCTCGAGGCGATCAAAGAGACTCTCAAGTGTCACGTGGGGACGGGTGTCCGACAACTCCTCTTCGCGTTGAACGGCGGCACGTTCCTCGGCGACATGCCGGGCCTCGGCGATGCTGCTGAGCACCTGGAAGCGATCGCCGGCTCCAGGAGGTGAATCCAGACCGGTCAGATTCACGGGTGTGGAGGGGCCGGCTTCCTTGTGCCGCTTTCGTGGGTTGAGCGTGTCGTACATGGCCTTGATCCGGCCGAAAGCCGAACCGCATACGATCACATCGCCCACATGGAGCGTGCCCCGCTCGACAAGCACCTTGCAGACCACCCCGCGGCCCTGCTGGACCTCGGTCTCAAGGCATACGCCCGAACCCGGCACATCAGGATTCGCCGAAAATTCGTGCAACTCGGCCACGGTCAGCAGAGTATCAAGCAGGTTGTCGATACCTTCGCCAGTCGCAGCGCTTGTTCGCACAACCTCGACGTCGCCGCCCCACTCGCTCGGGAGCAATTCGACCGCGGCGAGTTGTTGGAGCGCGCGGTCCGGATTGGCACCGGGAAGATCGATCTTGTTGAGCGCCACCACGATCGGCACTCCAGCCGCTTTCGCATGGCTTATCGCTTCTTCGGTCTGCGGCATGACGCCGTCGTCTGCTGCGACGACCAGCACGGCGATATCGGTGCAGTTGGCCCCACGGGCACGCATCTCTGTAAATGCTTCGTGGCCCGGTGTGTCGACAAAGGCGATCGCGTGTTCGCCTTTCGTGATGCGGTAAGCACGAATGTGCTGGGTAATGCCGCCCTTTTCCCCTGATGCAACATCGATGTTGATGATTCGATCCAAGAGAGATGTCTTGCCGTGATCCACGTGTCCCAGAAAGGTGATCACGGGCGCACGAGGCTTGAGCGAACCGGGATCGTCCTCGATTTGCTCGACATGTTGCTGCATCTTTTCTTCCGCCGACAATTCCCTGCGGAAGTTGACCTCGGCTCCGAACGCCTCCGCCAGCAACCCGGCCGTCTCCAGGTCAAGGTTGGCGGTAATCGTCAACATCAACCCTAGTTCGAACAGTTTGGCCTGGACGGCAGCGACGGAAAGTCCCAGGTTTTCGGCGAAACTCTTGACGGTGCAGGGAAGTGTGAGCACAACGTTATGCTTTCGAGGGGCCGCCGTATTGGCGGTGCCGGTGCGACGCAACCGTCGAAACTGGCGGGGTGACGACGTGTCGTCATCCTCACGACGTCGACGGCCTGCTGCAGCCCGTTTTCGCTTTAGTTGCCGTTGCTCGCGGCCGCCGAGGGCGCCGGCGGCATCCTCGGTCTGGTCGACGAGTCGCTTGCCTTTCTTGCTGCGTTCTTTTGTAGAAGCACCTTCCACAATTTCCGAGGTCGCAGCCGCCTCAACGTCCGGCAAACCAATTCCGCCCTTGCGTTTCTTGTCGTGTTTGCGGAGATGGTCGGAAAGTGGCTTGGTGCCCGCCTTTCCCGCCTTCATCGCCCCGGGCGGAAGTCTCAGGTCAGGCTTTTGAGCGCGAGGTTCCTCCTTCTTCTTCTGCGGTGGAGCCTTCACCATCGGCATCGGAGCCAATTTGATCGAGGGACCCGTTCTCTCGGCGGGAGAAGATCCGCGCTCACTTCCCTCGGTCGGTTTCCTGTGAATCGAAGGCTTACTGCCCAGAACCGGTATCTTCTTGTCGGCGATACCACCGGGGCCGATATAATCTTCCCGGCGGACTGCGCCCGCAGGTCGTACTGGGGGAGTGGGCGTAACGCTTGGAGGGCCTTCAGGGGCAAGGGGAGTCGTTGTCGGCGTGACCGCGGGGGGGGAAGCCTGCTCGACAACGGGAGAGACTGCTTCAACGGGAACGACTACTTCGACGGGAGTGACTGCTTCGACCGAAGTGACCGGAGTGACCGTGGGAATGGTAGCAGTGGGAACGGCAGGGGGTGGGGCTGGGAACGATTCCGGAGAAACGGCTTCCGGCGCAGGACGGGGAGTGGGAGGAAGCGTCCGCACCCGCCCCATCAACTTGTCTTCGCGTTTCGGCACTGCCGGGACTTCCGGCTCGGGAGCCGCCGTCCGCCTGCCGCCACTCATGTGCTCCTTGATTGCCACAACCTGATCGTCCGACAAACTGGCAAGAGCGGAACCCTTGCCCGGAAAGCCCAGCTTGTTGCATACATCGACCAG
Organism: uncultured Planctomycetaceae bacterium; assembly: GCA_964429355.1. GTDB lineage: Bacteria > Planctomycetota > Planctomycetia > Pirellulales > Thermoguttaceae > JAAYAY01. Next base: position 19,145 of record CAYSCH010000036.1, read on the forward strand.
GGCTTTGTTGTCGATCTTCAGCTGTTTCGCTAGTTGGTAGATGCGAATAGCCAACTCGTGCTCTCTCTTTCCTCTGCCGATGACAATCGGCACCAACCGATGTGTGACAGAAATGGATCACTCCCGCATTTTTGTTCTCTCCCTCGGGCAATCGCGAGGCGATAGGGAGGCCAATCAGGTGACCCCACCGCTGCTGGACATTGGAGAATAGCTGCCTCATGGCTCCTCAGCCGCATGATCGGGGAAAATCTCCCCCTGCATCTCCGGCTCCGGAGTTTCTGACGGATCGGAACCATCCTCAGCTTGGGGCAATGGTTCAATCACAGGGCTTGGCTTCTCCGCGGCGTCTTCGGCCGCTTGCCTTCTATCCTGCTCCCGCTGACGGCGGCGCGCCTCGTCGGCTGCTTTCTCGGCAACCGCTGCGCGCTGTTCGGCCTGCTCCACGATGTGTTCCACCTGTTCGCGGGCCAAGCCGCCCATCTCCATCAAGTCCTCGGGCTCGATAATCGACAAATCGTCATACGTGAGGAAACCTTCTCCGACCAGACGGTCGGCCAGTTCCTCACCGATCCCGTCGATTTCCATGAACCCCACAAGCGCGCCTTCGAGTTGTTCCTCCAACTCGTCCCGCGTCATGATCTCGATATCCCACCCGCAGAGTTTGCTTGCCAGACGAACATTCTGCCCTCGTCGCCCGATCGCCAACGAAAGCTGGTCCTCACGGACGAGTACGATAGCCCTGCCCAGCATCTGGCAGAGGATTACCTCCTCGACTTCGGCTGGCTGAAGAGCATTGGGAATCAAGACCTGCATATCGTCGCTCCAGCGGACGATATCGATTCGCTCGCCCGCCAACTCGTCAACGATATTTTTGATCCGGTTTCCGCGTACACCGACGCACGCCCCCACACAGTCCACTCGCTGGTCGGTGCTGCTGACAGCGATCTTCGTGCGATAGCCGGGCTCCCGTGCCTTCGCTTTGACCTCGATCACGCCGTCACCAATCTCCGGTATTTCCTGCTCAAACAATCGCTCGACCAATGAAGGACGTATGCGACTGAGAATGATCTTCACTCGCGATCCCTGTTTACGGACTTCATAAACCGTCGAACGTACTCGCTCGTTGTTGTGGTGCGTCTCACCCGGAATCTGCTCGCTCTTCGGAAGAATCGCCTCAACGTTGCCCAGAGAGACCGTCGCAGTCCCACCGTCGTAGCGTTGAATCACTCCCGTCACAAGTTGGTCACGCAGCTCCTCATACTCTTCATAGAGCGCGTCCCGCTCTGCCTCGCGGATCTTCTGAATCATCACCTGCTTGGCGGTTTGAGCTCCGATTCGCTCCGCCATTTCGGTGGGGTCCAAAGGAACACCGTTGCGCGTACTCGCGATGGAACCGTCTTCTCGGTTGATCTGGACGACTATGTCCTGGTCCTCGCCGAAGTGCTTCTTCGCCGCCGAAACCAAGGCCGCCTCGATTCCCTCAAAGACGATTTCTTTGTCGATATTTTTGTCGCGGTGGATCGCATCAACGATCCGCAGCACTTCGCTGGGGTTCATTGAGGTTCAATTCTCCCTCCCATTAGTGGGCGGGTCCAGGCCATCTTAACGAGTCCAATCGTTTCAGAGCACGCCGTCCAAATGGCACATGTGCGCTCTAAACTGTTTCACAAACATCACTTACAGGGTATGCTGCACGCACAGGCACACCCCGAGCGCATAACGCTTTGCAGCGAGCTACGTAGTCTGGTAAACATAACGGCCAGAACCTGGGGTGTCAAGTGAGCGCACCCTGCGCGAGTGGGGCCTCTGCAGCTGATGTCTCGTGGGCAAAGCCAACTCTAAGCAGCACGGACGATCGCGGCACTAGCCTGCCCCTGGGGGGTGACGTTCAGATTGACGAACGAACTGCCTGGATTGGATACGTCGTTCTTGGCGATTAGGACAGGACACTCGGGATCCAGCGTTTCGTGGTTGAGTACGGGGAAAAGCCAACCGTGCCTGAGTGCGAGAATTCCTGCAATCAGCTCTACCATACCGCTCCCTGCGCCCAGATTGCCGAAATAGCTTTTGGCGGCTGTTACCGGGATGCCGTTCGTATCGGCTCCGAGGACACTTTCGATCGCCTGCGCCTCCTCCGAGTCACAACTTTGGGTGCTCAGGCCGTGGGCTTGTACGTGACCGAGAGACCGGGTCGAAACACCGGTTACCCTGAGCGCCGATGACAACGCCGTCGCAAGGGCGATACCGCGTCGCGCGACCAACTTCGGGCCAACGGACGCCGAACAGGCCGTTCCCAGGACTTCGCCATAGATTTCCGCCCCACGCTTCTCCGCCCGGGCTCGCTCTTCGAGTATGATCGCACCCGCCCCCTCTCCCAGTACCATGCCGTTCCGGTTGCGGTCAAACGGGCGACTGGCCTTCTCGGGTGGACCATTGCGGTCCGCCAGCTCTTCGTTCTGGACCACGTGAATCATTTTCATGGGATGAAGTCGCGTTCCTGTGGCGCCGGCAATCATCACGTCGGCTCGGTCGCGCGCGATGGCCTGGTAGGCTTCACCCAGGGCAACATTGGGAACGGCCTCACGAAGCGTGAGCGAGTTGTTTGGGCCCCGCAAGTCATTGTAAATCGCCACGTGACTCGCCGGCATGTTTGGCAGATCCTTCAGCAACCACAAGGGGGACATCTTGGGCATTCCATCCCGCGGCCATCGCCGAAAATCAAACTCGCCGTCTTCGCCCAGGCAGTGCAACACACCCTCCGTAAATTCCTCGGCGAGGGTCAGCATATAGTCGCTTCCAAATGCGACGCCCGTACGTTCCGGTTCGAAATCCCCTGGGGCAAGGCCGGCATGAGCACGGGCCTTCTGGGCCACGGCCACGCCCATCTGGCACTCGCGGCACATGACTTTGAGCCCCTTCCGGATCGCCTTCTTCTGTTCGTTTTCCAGCGGTCCGAAATCCTCGATCTGTCCCCGAAATCCCCTGGCTTCTGCCGCGAATGCCATCGGGAAAGCGTCCGCCGGAAGGGAGGTCAGCCCCCCCACGCCACTTCGGCCCTGACGCAGTGAATCCCAGAATTCCTCCAGCGAATTTCCCGTGGGACTGACCAGTCCCATTCCGGTAATCACAACCTGCCGAAGATCTACCGTCATGATTCTGCCTGGGGTGTGGAGCGTTGCCGGTAAAAGTTGGGTCTCCATGATCGGAGGTTGGAGAACCGGCATCGGCACGACATTCGTGCCCGGCCCGGACAGGGACTCCGAGGCGCTCAAGATCAGGCCCTGTCCATCTCTGTTCCGTTTGATTTCGTGGCGGTCAATGATACGCCAGAGTTCGCATTTTACCCGGACGACCTCAAATCGTCGAGATGGAGGGGAGGTTGGCTTTGAGCCTGTCAGCCCGGCGCCCTATCGGGCACCCGCTGCCTGATAGGGCCGTGTCGCGGTTTGTGCCGCGGAGGCGGTGACAGCCGAGGCTTGCCTGGCCTCGATGAATACCAGGAGATCCCCTCGGTTGTCGCCTGGTGCCACACCAGGAATCGGGAGCCCCGGCACAAGGGGCTTGGTCTCCGAGGAAACCGGCAGCGGCACCATGCGCAAGCCTATCAGCAAGACCTGGCCTTGTGGCCAGCGAAACCGTTCGTGAAGCTGGAAATGGGCCAATTGAGGTACGTCGATCTTGGTACGCTGGCGTGGCGCCACGGCTGTGGGAACATCCAGCATGACCGGCACCATTTTCTCCACTTGATCGATCTGGCACTTCACAATGGCGTCGACAGATGTCCGGTCGATCGACAGGAGCGGACTGAACTCGAGCGAGAATCCTTCGTCAACCACGGCGGTTTCGGCCTGATATCCAGGCCAACTGCTGCCCGTCAGCCGAACGTCGCGGACATAGTATTGGCTTCGAGTGGACGATACCGTCGTAGATTGACCGTTGCTGACGACCTGCTGGGGCGAGCTATGCTCCCGGAAATCAGATCGCCGGCGCAATTCTGCCACCAGGTTGACCGCGGCCTCTCTTTGCAGAATCCACGCCTGTGCGCCGGGCGTCTGGATTTGGATTGGCTGGAGGACATTCTGCGCGCGGGCCCGCCAGTTCGGGCTGCCGATCGTTGCGACGCGAAGAGAGAAATCATTCGAGTTCGCATCATTGCTTACGAACCGGTCGACGATGTCGGCAACGATCTTCTGCATCTCCGGCGTGTGATAGACGCACAGGCTACGGCGGTTGGCACTGAGAATGGCCAGCGGCTCCGTGTGCCATGCTTCGTAGCCGGTTTCCTGAAGGATCCAATCGACAAGGGCCTGTTCAGGACGGTTCGTTGAGGCCACTTGAAGTGTATAGGGGCTGATATCGTACTCGCGCCAGAGTTGCCCGTGTTCGTTGGGAAGGGCGCCCTGGCTCATGCTGACTCGCGCGGCTCTGGGGCGGTCCGGCTCCGGTGCGGACGTGGCGGTTGGGGTGTCCGGTTCCGGGCGCGTCGGTTCTGCGCTGGCGGTTGGTGAACCCTGCCCCGCGGTCCGCCAGTCGTCGCGGGCCTCGTTTTGAGCCAGCACCTGGGACGCCATGAGCAGAGTTGCCGTCGCGAGCAGAACGATCCTAGTTGTTGTCGAATCCATTCTTCAGCCTCCATGCCGAAGCCTTGCGGAAAGGGAGCAATCGGCCGGTCGCAAATCACGCACTTTCGACGCCAGCGGAACTCGAGCGCGAGATGCCCGCCCGATGAGGCGGCAATATAGGCAGGATCGCCGTATGAGGCAATAGCGATGCGGTTTTCAGGCCACGCCGTTACGAAGGGTCCCGGCCACCACCGAAACGTTGTGTCCACCAAAGCCGAAACTGTTGGACATGACCGCGTCGATCTTGCGCTCGCGAGGCGTGTTCGGAGTGTAATCCAGATCACAATCCGGATCGGGAGTCTCGTAATTGATGGTCGGCGGGCAGGTATTGCGGCAAAGTGCCAGAACTGACAGCACCATTTCGATGCCGCCGCTGGCACCGAGGGTATGCCCAATCTGGCTCTTGGTGCTGGAGACGCTGATTTTCTTGGCGTCTTCTCCGAAGACCGCCTTGATTGCCTGGGTCTCCGCCTTATCGCCCAACGGAGTACTTGTCCCATGGGCGTTGATGTACTGGATCTGATCGGTGCGCAAGTGGGCGTCCTTCAGGGCCAGGCTCATTGCTTTGGCAGCGCCCACGCCGTGCGGATCTGGCTGCGTGATGTGGCCACCGTCGGCGCTGACGCCACACCCGAGCACCTCGGCGAGGATTGTGGCTCCCCGCGCCTTGGCGTGCTCCAACTCCTCGAATACCAGAATTCCGGCACCTTCGCTCAAAACGAAGCCATCGCGATCCTTGTCGAAAGGACGACTGGCACGGGTGGGGTCGTCGTTTCGTTCGGAAAGTGCCCGGAGGGCACAGAACGCGCTCATCCCGATCGGAGTCACGGCAGCTTCGCTCCCGCCGGTGACGACGACTTCCGCCTCGTCGTACTGAATGGCCTTGAACGCATCCGCCATCGCATTGGATGCGCTGGCGCACGCCGTGGCCACTCCCGCGTTCGGACCGCGAAGCCCGAACAGAATGGAGACGTGCCCGCTGGCCGCATTGAGCATCATCTTGGGAATCGTGAAAGCCGAGACCTTGTCAGGTCCCTTTTGCAGCAGTCGTTGATGCTGCACCTCGATCTCCCGCAAACCGCCCACTCCCGACCCGATAATGGCACCGCAGCGATAAGGGTCTTCCTTGGAGAAGTCAAGTCCGGAATAGTCCACGGCGTCCTTGGCCGCGGCAACCGCAAATTGGGCAAAACGGTCCAGCCGTTTCGACTCCTTCTGCGGCAGGTATCGATCGCACGACCAGTTGCAGACTTCACCGCCGATCCTGCTGCGAAACAGGGAGAAGTCAAAACTCTCGACAATCCGGATACCACTCTCGCCGTTGCAGATACGGGTCCAGAGATCTTCGACTTCGCAGCTCAGCGGGGTGACGACACCCATGCCGGTTATGACAACTCGACGTTTCATGAAAAACCGAATACAAATCGTGGGATTGAGGAGCGAACACCGAAAAAAAGGTGAGGAGTTCGCCGTGCCGCTCGCCAACGCTCAGGGTCGCGGCACGGAAGAAATCTCACGGGAACGCCCGACGTCAATGACTATTCGTTGGCGTCCACGGCCTCTTGGATATGGTCGATCGCTTGTCCGACCGTCTGGATCTTCTCGGCTGCATCATCCGGGATGTTGATGTCGAACTCTTCCTCCAGTTCCATCACCAACTCGACGGTGTCGAGTGAGTCCGCTCCCAAGTCGTTCACGAAATGGGTTTCGCGTTTCACCTGTCCTCGATCGACGCCCAATTGCTCGGTCACAATGTCAATCACTCGTTCTTCAACTGAGGCCACCGTTACGGTCCTCCTAGCTTGCTCTTGAAAGGGCGGCCACATGGGCCGCATCAATACAGAATCTGTCCAAAATCCAATAATGCGAGACGATGCCTATCCCAAGTGCCCATGAGACTCTGTCTCGCCTTCCGACCAGACCCAAAAGATATAGCGAGTTTTGGCACTGTTGTCTATATCAAGGCCTGTACTTGGGGAAACTGCGCGGACTAGACCGTCAGCCCTCCATCGACTACCAACACGTGGCCGGTAATGAAACTGGCCGCCTCGCTGGCGAGAAAAAGAACGGCGTCTGCCACATCCTGGGGGGAGCCAAGCCTGCCCAGGGGTGTCTCTGCCTTGATTTGCTCAAGCACTTCTTCACCGAGCTTCGCGGCCATGTCCGTGGCAATGAACCCTGGAGCGACGGCGTTGACGGTGATATTGCGTTTCGACAACTCGCGGGAGACGGTGCGAGTCAGACCGATGACGCCAGCTTTGGAGGCCGAGTAGTTCACCTGGCCTGGATTACCCATCATACCGGAAACGCTGGCAATGTTGATGATGCGGCCGCGCTTGCCTTTCGACATGTATTTGGACGCGGCACGGGTGAACAGGAATGTCCCCCGGAGATTGATTCCGAGGACTAGATCCCATTCTTCATCTTTCATGCGCATGATCAGGTTGTCGCGAGTCACCCCGGCGTTGTTGACCAGGATATCCAGCCGGCCGAACTGTTTCGCGATTGCCTGAACGACCTCCGTCACTCGCTGGCTGTCGGTGACGTCGCAAGGGAAGGCCGCGGCCTTACCACCCGACTCCTGGAGGGACCGCACGCTCTCGTTGAGCAGTTCCTCATTGACGTCGATGCACGCAACGATCGCGCCGCTGGCTGCCAGGTCGCGAGCGATGGTCTGGCCGAGACCTCGCCCGGCTCCCGTAACAATCGCAACTTGATCGGTCAAATCGACCGTGAGGCGGCGCTGTGTCGTTTCACTAATCATGGCTACACTTCCGTCGTTTGGCACGAGGTCTTGCGGTCGATCCGACGCAGCAAACCGCGAAGGACTCTCCCGGGTCCAATCTCGTGAAACTGGTCGAATCCCTGGTCCAACAGATATCGCATCGAGTCTTCCCACATTACCGGTTGGAGCACCTGCTGGATCAACAGTCGGCGAATCTCGTTCGGGTCATCGTGAGGTCTTGCATCCACATTCGAAACGACCGGGATCTTTGGCCTCCGCAACGTGACCCGATCGAGAGCCTCGGCTAAACGCTGGTCCGCAGGCCGCATGATCCGCGTGTGGAAGGCACCGGCAACGGCCAGCGGCACCGCCTTCATCGCTCCGGCCTGCTGGGCCATCTCCGCGGCCCGCAAACAGGCTGCGTTGCTCCCGGAAATGACCACGTTTCCCGGGCAGAGCAAGTTGGCAATCTCCAGGATGTCGTCGCCTCGTGCCTTGTCGCACAGGGCTTCGACTTCCACTCGCTCCAACCCCAGAATACTCACCATGCCACTCGGGGTGGCGTCGGCAGCTTCCTGCATCGCTGCACCGCGTTTCTGCACCAAGGTCAGCCCGGATTCGAAATCCAGCACACCGGCGAAAACCATGGCCGTGTATTCGCCCAGGCTCAGCCCGGCTGCGGACTCACAGGCAAGAACGACGTCCGGTGACTCGGAACGGAGCGACTCCAGGGCGGCCAGACTCGTCACAAACAGCGCCGGTTGACTGCAGATCGTTGAATCCAGTTGATCGGCAGGGCCCTCGAAGCACAGCTTCGCCAAATCGTAACCGAGGATCTCCGCTGCCCGATCATACAACTGCCGCGCCGCAGGAACAGACTCGTGAAGCCGCCTGCCCATTCCGACAGTCTGAGCGCCTTGGCCAGGAAAAAGGAATGCGATTCGACTCACGGTGATTCAAACCCCGAAGGCCGCGGCTAGGATTCGGTTTCAACAACCTTGCGCCCCATATAGTGGCCACAATTCGGGCACACCACATGGGAAGGCACAGCTGTGCTGCACTCGGGGCAATAGTTCAGTTGCGGCGCCTTCTTGTGGTCGTGAGAGCGACGCGTTCCCGTCCGGGAATTCGAATGCTTGCGTTTGGGGACTGCCATTTCCTGTACTCGTGAAGAAAAATGCCTCTGGGCGTGTGTCCTTCGGCCTCTGCGCGACGCCGGCAGCCGAAAGGTTGGGAGACATGGCCTGCGCGAAGAATACCGCATCCGCCCGGCCAAGTCGAACGATGGAGATCGGCGAACGCCACCCCTAGTCTGGCGATGTTTCGCGACGACGCAAACCAGCAAGTTTAGAGGGCCTTCGCCACCCTGTCAACTGATCAACCCTCTTGGCTCGCAGGATCTACGCCCCATTTTGCCTATCCAGCAACAGAAACCACCATTGAAGGGGGCTACGTATCCAGGCCCGCCATATGTTGGATCATGCCGATGATCGCCCGACGCTGCTCATACATTATCGCCAGTCCAGCCAGAGCGTTTGAGGCCAACGCCTCATTTTTCGCCAGCAGCGCGTTCTCCACATCCTCGTTGTACCCGTCTGTCGCTGATATCGCGTCCTCCAAATCGGTCTGCAGGGAGTCCAGGAGGGCGTTGGAAGTTGAGATCGACGAGCTGTAAAACCCGTCGACGATCCCCGCGGCCACGTCAACTTGCCCGAGTGCTTCCTCAACAATCCGCAAGGCGTGCGAGGTGTTGTCGCCCAGACCACTGGCTGAGCCGCCACTGAGAATGCTGCTGAGCCGCCCACTCACCCCCCCCAACTGAATGGCCTCCAGACTGGGAATCGAGAGGGTGCTTGGATAATGAAGATCTGTTGACAAGGCGAAGTTCGGGGCCCCGCTCCCGATGGTCATGGGGTTGAACTGGCCCGAAAAGCCTTCGGCCATCTCGATCGAAAAATGGCTGCCGTTGCGGCTGACAGTCAGTTGATTACCTCGCAGGTCGGCATGGGGGGATTGAGAATCCTCACCGTAGGCCGAGGCGGTTGCGTTCGTGCCCTCGGCGGTACCGTCTCCGTTGCCGCCCGTCAATTCGAACGATCCAACCACATTTGTCACCGCAATCGAAGCGGCTGAGCCGGTCTCCACGGAACGAAGGATCAGATAATCGCCAACCACGCTCGCCTCGACGCCTGTGGTGGCAAGGTCGAGATTGATCGTGTCGCGGATTGACGGGAGGCTGTCGCCGTCGTTGAAGGAGTAGCTATCGCTGCCGGTCCCGGTAAGATCAAAGCTAACGTTGCCGACCAGCTTGCCATCGGTTCCCGTATAGATCAGTTCGGCTGCCGTCGCTGCGCGGTAGTCTTCCACCGTATCGAAACTGCCGGCGGTGACTTCCACAGAAACCTGGCTGGCAGCACCGAACTCTCGGCTCTCCAATACCAGATCGACGTCGTCGACACGAGCGACGATGCCGGTCGCGCCTTGCTGAGCGTTGATTGCGGCGGCCACTTGTGCCAGGGTCTGCCCAGACGTAACAACGATGCTGGCGCTGCCCAACTCGCCGGTGATTTCAACGGTCGCGTCCGCCGTGATCAGGCCGGTCGTTTCACGGTGCCGGAGTTGGGCCGTTTCGGCGGGGGCGTAGCGAATTCCGCCAATTTCGATGGTCATGTCGCTGCCCACATCCTCGCCATCGCCGTAGCCCCCGCTGACCGAGAATGTCGAGTCGGCAGAGACGCTCACGTTCGCGTCGGAACCGAAATCGACACTGCGGAACGTGAGATTATTCCCTGCCACTTCGGCGGTAACCCCGGTCGCATGGCTCACGTTGTTGATCTTCTTGGCCACATCGCTGAGGGCCTCGGCGTCGGTGATCGTGATTTCGGCGGCGCCGCCACGACCGGCGATCGTCAGGGTCCCGCCATCGCCCACACCAACGCCTCCGGCCGTGCCCGCGTAGGTTAGCTCGGCCCGAGTAGCTGCCCGGACAACTCGGCCGGTGATTGCCGGATCGGAGCCGTAGACCGGATCGACACCCCTGGCCGTTCCGTCACCGTTTCCTCCACCGACGGCGAAGACACCTGCAGTCGCCTTCACGGCAATTGACTGACTGACACCGATTTCCCTGCTGGAAAACGCAAGCCGGTTGCCATCGACGCTGGCCGTCACACCGGTCGTATCCGTCCGCTCATTGACTTTGGCGGCCAGATGCTCAAGGGTATCGCCGGTGGTTGTGGCAAGGACCGTGGATCCAAGATTGCCGGTGATTTGAAGGGTTGCGTCGGCGGTCACAGAGCGATTTGTGCCGGTGTAGGTGAGTTCGGCCCGGCTTCCCACCACAAGCGGGCCGCTCGATCCCTTGGAGTATACCGTCAATCGCGAGACCTGGGCCGGATTGCGGCCCCGGACCTGATAGGTAGCCGAGCCGTCGAGCATTCGCCGACCATCGATATTGGTGGCGGCAAGGGAGTTGATGGCCGCTATGGCCGCGTTGATCTTGGCCTGCCCTTCGGCCCGTTTTTGTTCGTCGAGGGTCTGCTTCTCGTCTTTGAGCAATTCAGTTTGGATCAGTTCCAACTGTCCGCGAATCTGCTCCACAGCGATCCGGGTCTGCGATACCAGGCTGTTGGCCGACGTGACATTCGACATGGTGGCTGTGACCGTCGAAAGGCGAGTCTGCAGGCCGCTCAGTGTGGTGAATGCAGAAACGTCGTCGCGCGGCGAGAGAATGCGTTGGCCGGCAGCCAGTCGCAGATTGTTCATGGTCGCAGCCGCATTGCTCTCGGCAAGCCGATTGAGCAGTCTCCGCTCGATTCCTGAAAGTGTCGCCCCGATGCGAGCCATGACAGACCATCTCTCAATGACAATCCGGGCCGTCCGCGTCAGCGTCTCCAGGGCACGCTCTTTCCGGACGCCAGCCCGTACGAAAGCATAGGTCGCCGTAGAGGGGCGGGGACCGCCAAGAGTGGAACTTAGCCAGGGCTCCCCGGAAGCGCCGAATACCCACAAGAACGGGGGGGCAGTCTGGAATCACCATGACTGCCAGAATCGCCAACGAGACTTGGCGGCCGTGGTCGCCACCGGCACCACAGCCGCACGGTGTTGGTTGCTCTCGATGGCTCCCAGGTAGGACCGCAGGCTGACGATCACGTCCCTCGCAGCGTCTTCGATTCCGCCATGGCGCCGATCTCGAAGCCGCCTCGGGCGGATGGCTACCGTAATGCAGGAATATGGGAAACCCTGCTTACCGATTGCCTGGCCGCCGGAATCCGAACCAAGTCGGCGTCCGAGACGCAATTCCACTTCGAAGGACAGGCTTCGATCCCCGTGTCGCCGTTGCGGGCTCCGATTCTCCAGACGCATCAAGATGGTCGTGTCGCATTGCGTGAGGACTTTGGCCTGGTGGTCGGCAACGAAACCAACGAGTTTCTCACGCAGCACGGTAAGAGGCATGGGTGTGAAGAGTTCGGTCGAGAAGCAGCACTCACTTCCTGACCCGGCACGGCCCCAGACAACAGGGGCATCGTGCGACTCACCCGAGCCGGCCCCGAGTTGGACGACGGTGTTTCGCCCTTTCTCTTTGGCAATCAACAACCCGCGATCCGCCCGTCGTAGCATGGTTTCCGAGGTATCGCCGGGCTGGATTTCGGTGACCCCGAAACTGGCAGTAATGCTCCGCCCACCCAGAGCAGCCTGGGGAGTCTGCTCGAGGCGCTTGCGCAGTTCGTCGGCCCGCCGGGCTGCGGCGGCATTATCGCAATCGGCATACAGCAAGACGAACTCCTCGCCCCCGTAGCGAGCGACCAGGTCGCCGGGACGGCAGGAGGATTTCAAGAGGGTGGCCAGGGTCTTGATCGCCTCGTCGCCGGCCTGGTGTCCATAGGTATCGTTGATCGTCTTGAACTTATCGAGGTCGCAGATGATCAGGCTGCACGGCACTCTCTGCTGCCGATGGGTGCTGATAAAGAGTTCGAAAACCCGGTCGAATTCGGCTCGGTTGGCAACCTGCGTGAGAGGGTCGCGAGTCGCTTTGGTGTGCAGGCTCTGGCACCGTTCCTCAAGGGACGATTCCGACGACGCGTCATGCAGGATCAGCACCGCCCCCAGAACGATGCCGTCAGGGTCGATAACCGGGATCGCATGTGTGTCAACAGCCACTCGATCGCCGCTGCGCCCTCCAATGCTCAGTCGGCGCAACGATTGGACACCGGACGCGATTGCGCTGACCACGGGACAATCATCGTCGGTGACGGCTACACCCTTTTCGCCGCGGATGTTGAGCAGGCTTGAGGTCCAGCGCCGATCGCAGATGCTTGTCCCGGTGATGCCGGTCATGCGTTCTGCGCCGTGGTTCCATCGCACGACGCGCATCGCAGCGTCGACGAATACAACCGCATCGTGCATATTGTCGAGGAGGCGATCTTCGAAGAACCTCTGATCGTGGCGATTCTTGGTCTGGGCCATGTTGTCTGTGAGGGCCCAGTAGGAATTTGAGACTTCCGGGGCGAGCGTCTGGAGCCATCTTCCCGCGACTTCACCGCGAATGCGGTCTAGGTTTCCAGACTGAAATTCGACAAACCCGTTGACGAGCTTGGGGTCGAACTGAACGCCCGCACCAGCAAACAACTCGAATCCGGCTCGTTCCAACGCCATGGCGGGACGATAGACCTGATCCGTCGTCATGGCGTCGAAGGCTTCAACGATCGCGATCATCCGGGCCCCAAGAGGCAGATCTTCGCCTCGCAGTGAATAACCGGGCCGGGAACCATCGTACCATGCCGGGATATACTCCACAATTTCGAGGACCTTGGGCTGGGCGCAGGCGCTGCGAAGGATCTCGACGCTCATCTTCCGAGCATCGTCGACCATTCGAATCTCGTCGGCATCCAACGGGCCTGGTTTCCGAAGGATCTCGTCCGGTAGTCCGATCATTCCAACGTCGTGAAGCAAAGCAGCCACTTCAATCGCCTCGCGCAGGCCCTCGGGGAGCCGCAGGCACGTGGCCCAACCGGAAGAGAGGAGCGAGACTCGCAAGCCGTGCGACGCCGACTGCACAGATTTGCAGCGCAGCGCTACATAAAGACTGCTCGCCACTCCCAGGCGAGCCTGAGTCAATCGCGCAATCCCGGCAGGTTCGTTGTCGACGATTCCGGCGGAATTGGAATCGACATTGGTCAGGAGCGAAATCGCCTGAAGCGAGAATTGAGAACCTATCGAGGAGAGTTCATCTGCAATGGGTTGCAGAATGGGGGAAAAGGCAGATTGCGAATCCGAGGTGTCGGTCATTGGTGTTAGTTCCCGGTTTGCCAACGCGTCGTGCACCGGTGGCCTTCAAGGCAAGATGCGAATGGGCTCACTGCCAATTCGCATGGGCGCCTGCGATCCCCGATCAGTACACCGCGAACCGCAAGTTTGGCATGGTCGCACCCCGCTCCATCAGGCTCGGAACCGCACAAGACACGCAAACTCACCGTGCCGCGCAAGAACAAATCGTGCACCCAGGTAGATTCCAAGGTATTTGTGCGGATGCTCGTGCTCCGTGCCGCAGTTCCGGGAATGCGAAATGCACTCGCTACTGAAAACCTAGAACGTGCGTGGCAGAAGGTCAAACCGCGCTCGCGTTGTGACGATTGAGACCGCGCAAATTCCTGCGTTTCTCGCGGACTGGATCGTCTGATGTTTGTGCATCGCTCGTGCCGAACATTCGAGATTTCGCGGATGGAACCACCGTGAATCGCTCACCAGGGGCCTGCGGTTGCCTTTCGACCACACGGTTGCCTCGCCGCAACGTCACGCCCTTTCGGGTTTGCCCGACCGTCCTCGCAACCCGACGTGTCGAACGGCGATCCTCTGACGGGCGCTTGCTCAACCACCGGCTTTGGTTTAAGCTGCTCTCCCGCGGCAGACCCTCGGAAATCGCTTGGCTCCTTCGGTCTCGAAACGAGGCTTGCAACGACGCTCTTGTCCTTTCTCAACGACGGCCAAACACGTATCGGCTTGGTTCGCGGCAATCAGGTTGTGGACTTGTCAGTAGCCGATCCCAGTCTCCCACGATGCATGAAGGCACTGCTGGAAATGGGACCGGAGGGACTCCAACGTGTGCACGCCTGCGAGAACGCCCTCCCAACTCTGCGGTGGACGGATCTGCGGTTGCTGCCGCCAGTCACCCATCCGGAAAAGGTGATTTGCGTGGGGGTGAACTATGCCGATCACGCCGCGGAAAGCGGGATGAAACCCCCTTCAGAACCGGTGATTTTCAACAAGTTTCCCACAACCCTTCGGGCCCACGACGACGAGATTGTGCTTCCCGCGTCCAGCCGGGAAGTCGACTATGAGGCAGAGTTGGTGGTCGTTATCGGAACTGGAGGAAAGGCGATTCAGAAAGAACGGGCACGAGAACACGTAGCCGGCTACACCTGCGGAAACGATGTCTCCGCCCGTGACTGGCAGAAGGGGAAACCCGGCGGCCAATGGCTCCTGGGCAAGTCCTTTGACAGTTTCGGCCCTACGGGGCCGGTGCTTGTGACTACCGACGAAATCGAAGATCCTGGCCGACTGGCAATCCGATGTCGGTTGAACGGTCAAACCATGCAGGATTCGTGTACCGACCAGCTCATATTTCCGGTCGACGAATTGATTGCCTACGTGTCCAGTGTCGCAACTCTCAAGCCGGGCGATCTTATCTTCACGGGCACTCCGCCCGGGGTAGGAATGGCCAGGAATCCTGCCGTTTTTCTGCAGCCGGGCGATCAACTTGAGGTCGAAATCGAGAAAATCGGCCTCCTACGTAACCAGGTCGTCGGCCCAGAGTGAGCGGCTGGCGCCTTGTCCGTTGAGCCCGCCTTCTCCCGACGGCACTACGCTATTCCAGCGAACCTTCGCAGATTCCCCCCGAAGATGGGGCCCTTGCCGAGGTGGTCCTCGCTCGTATTATTTTTAACAGCCATGGTAGTCACAAATCTCGCCTGGCAGTTTTCGAGTCCTATTTGCTGGAGAGAGGCCATGAAATACGTCCTGCCTGATCTGCCCTACAGTTACCAAGCGCTGGAGCCGCACATCGACGCGCGGACGATGGAGATCCATCACACGAAGCATCACCAGACGTATATCGACAAGCTGAATGCCGCGATCGATGGGCTCGACCTCGGTAGCCCAACAGTCGAAGAGTTGCTGGCTGCCATTCACACGATTCCGGAAGATGTTCGTACTGCTGTACGCAATCATGGCGGTGGGCACGCCAATCACAGCCTCTTCTGGACAATCATGTCCCCTGATGGTGAAGGTGCTCCGACCGGTTCACTACTGGAGGCGATCGAAAGGGAGTTAGGTGGGTTCGCCGCCTTCCAAACCAAATTCACGGCCGCAGCTACGGGCCGATTCGGAAGTGGCTGGGCATGGCTGAGCTTGAACGTGGACAAACAACTGGTGATCGAGGACACTCCGAACCAGGACAGTCCTCTCATGCACGGGAACATCCCGGTTCTCGGACTCGATGTGTGGGAACACGCGTACTATTTGAAGTACCAGAATCGTCGTCCCGAGTACATCAATGCATTCTTTCGCGTGATTGACTGGACCGCTGTTGGCAAGCGTTATGAAGACGCGTTCCAAACGCAGGGACAGTCGGTCGTATCCTCGACGATTGGGGGTTAGCTCCGTCGCTGAGGCAATCTTGGCCGCTGCCTGCGCGGCAGATGGTCTGCCGTGCAGTATTCGGGCGGTAGCGAACCATGACCCGTTCCAGACCGGGGATGGTTTTGCTACCGCCCTTTTTTGTTGCCCAAAGCTGCTATCTTTCCCTGTTATGCCGATTTTTCCTGGTGGGACGGCAAAGGATTCGCCGATCACACTACAAGTGGGGCTTTGGCGATGCCAAAGGAACTGGCATTGACCCCACCAGTTGCCCTACTATAATCCCCGCTCGTTTTGCGGTCGGTGGCAGCAATGCCCCAACCCCGCCTGTAATCACAAATTCCCTCAAGGACGAGGGTTGAATTCACACTTCGCCGTCAGTCCGATTCCCGACCCTATCGTGGCGAATGGACAAGGTCACTCGGATTGGGTGCCGAGAGCAGGCGGGGTGGAGCGTATTGGCACCTGATTTGCGGCAAGGAAGTCGATTCTCTCGGTGCACTCCCCTTGTCGTCCAATGTGAAGGACACTCAGACCATGCGAAAAATCGTTGCGCGGTCTTTTGCGGTTGCCCTCGTCGTTGCTTTCATCTCGGGGTGCAGCAGCACCGGCGGAAAGAAATCGTTTGCCTGGTCGAGCTTGAATCCGATGACCTATTTCGCCAAATCGGACGATTCCCCGGTTCCCAAGCCTTCCGACCAGATGGCTCCCACGGTGACGCTCCCGAGCGCGTCCGAAGTCGCGTCCGCAAACAATGCATCAGGCGGAATGGCCCCCACAAGCCCTTACGGCCAGAAGGGAATCGGTGACACGTCCTACTCATCAACCGCCGGCCAAGTTTCCTCGGCCAACATAACCCCACAACGTGGGGCCTATAACCTTAACGGCTACACGGGCAGCCTCCCGAATTCCCCGTCAGCCAGCGACTACCGTCTCTCTTCGTCTGCTCATGACCCCACCCCGTATGGGCCGCAGACCGCGGCTGGGTCGGCCTACAATTCCGCCACAGGGGGCACTGTGGCCTATTCGGAAACCGGTAACGGCTATCAGGCCTCGCAGAACTCCGGTTACAGCACAACACCGCCTGCTCAATACGGGTTGGGTGGGGGGGCCTACGACATTCAACAGGCCCAGGCGGCCGCTGCCCCAGCCTACGCGACCCCGTCCCTTCCCTATGGGAGCAACGCCACACCATCGACCGGTTCAAACACGTCCCCCTACCAAATCCCCCCATTGCCCTCCCAGGGCAACGGTTATGATTCGGGGCTCGTTCAGGACCCCTACCGGCCGCCGACCACACCCTACACGGGGGCTGGGGCCAGTACGGAAAACTCCTATTCCGGCTACTCTTCCGGGTACACGGCCGACCCTGCCGCCGTCAGCAGCGTTGCGTCCCTGCCGAGTCTGCCATCGCTGCCCAATGCCTATTCGAATACACGACCTGCTTACGACCCTGGACAAACGGGGTACAATCCACCGAATGTTCCGGCTTACGTACCCCCGACGACTGGGGGTTACGTTCAACAGGCGACCGCCACCCAGCCCACCTACACCCCTGGCAGCGTTTCCCGTTATTCGAGTACTCCCTCTCAAGGAACCTCCGCGGGATATGGTGCAACGGGAGGCGTTTACTGAGAGACAACCGCTCCAGCCGGGGTGACGAGCCGAGATTCCACACGCCGCAAGGCGAATCGTGCGGCGTTTCTCATTGCGGCATCAGGCCGGCGCCTTCTGAACCAGCAATCTACCTTTCCCCTCTCTGGCTGGCTCCATTCCGTCGCACGGCTGTGTTAGGATGGATGTTTACGTGTACCCACAACAAACGTGGGAATTCCGCAGCGACACTTCAATTCTCTCCGCTGGGGATACGTGGCGGGTGTGTCTGGAAGGAGGACTTGTTTGTTCATTGGCCCGGTTTTCACTCGCGAAGTCGCCATCGCCCCACGTCGCTCCCGCGTCTATGCGGCACGAACGGCCTACGGCATCGCTCTCCTGATCCTGATGGCAACTGCGTGGCTGGTCCTGACGGGAACACAAGACGTCCGCGATGTCGGCGACCTTGCCCGTTTCGGTACGATACTCCTCCAGATCCTCGCGCCACTGCAGCTGGCTCTTGCGGTATTCTTCTCCGCCATGCTGTCGGCTAGCGCCGTTTCCCAGGAGAAGGATCGCAAGACGCTGATCCTGTTGTTGTTGACGAACTTGTCCAACAGCGAGCTGGTCTTGGGAAAGCTTCTGGCCGCTCTGTTGTACGTGGCAGTTCTCGGCACCACCTCCCTTCCCCTGTTCATGCTGGCAACGTGGTTTGGCGGCGTCTCGTTTGACCAAGTCGCTCGTGTGTTCGTGGTGACGTTGATTTCCGTAGTGGCGTGCGGGAGCCTGGGTTCTGTGATTGCCCTGTGGCGTGAGAAAACGTTTCAGGCCCTGGCCATGACCGTGCTGATCCTGGTGCTCTGGCTGGGCGTGTGGGAAATGGCAGGCTCCGGAGCTTTCGGAACACATTGGATGGGCGTGGACCTTCGCCAAATGGCATTGGCCTTCAGTCCCTGGCGTGCAGTGCTGGAGGCCACCCGTCCGAGCGTGATCACCGATGGGGCATTGTTGGGGATCGCCGCGAGGGCCATCCACGGAATCGAACCATTCGTACTGGCTGGTCTCTCAATCACCGTCCTCCTCAACGGGTTCGCGATTGCGATGGTTCGTGTGTGGAATCCGTCGCGCGAGGCAAGTCCGGCGGTGCGTGAGGACGACACCTGGAAACGAGAGAGCATCTGGGGCGCGGATTACGATGTGCGGCAGGAGGCCGACTCGAACAACACACAAACAACGAATCGTGAGTTGGAAACTGCCAAGAGCACCCGGAAGACTCGCACTCGGCGCGTTTGGGACAACCCGATCATCTGGCGTGAAGTATGTACCTGGGCGCATGGGCGCAAGGTCCTGTTCGTGAAGTTCGTCTACCTGCTCCTTTTCGCGATGGCCGCTGCCAGCCTCCATTGGGCAAGTGCTCATGGCGACGGCATCGCTGCAGAAGCGGCCGCGAAGGCCATGGTGCCGCTCCTGTTCCTGAGTCTGGTCCTGGTGAACGCCCAGGCGGTTACCTCGCTCACGTCGGAACGTGACGGCAAGGCGATGGACCTGCTGCTGGTGAGTGATCTGAGCTCGCGAGAGTTCGTGTTCGGAAAGCTGGGCGGCGCCTTTTACAACACGAAAGAGATGGTCCTTCTGCCTGCCGCATTGTGTGCCTACTTGTGGTGGGCAGAGGTTTTCACGCTGGAGAACCTGATTTACATGCTCCTGGGACTAGGGGTTCTCTTCGGCTTCGTCGCCATGCTCGGCGTGCACTCGGGGATGCACTACGAGAACTCTCGGAGCGCGATCGGCATCAGCCTGGGAACAGTGTTCTTCCTGGTTGTCGGTGTGGCCGCCTGTATGCGAATGATGGTTGCCTTCAGTGGGGCGTTCGAAGCCCAGTTTCAGCCGTTTTTCGTATTTATGGTAGGCGGTGGGGGAGGGCTCTATGTGGCCCTGGGCGCTCGCAATCCATCTAAGGCGATCGGAGTGGCCTCATTTCTGTGTCCCCTGGCGACGTTCTACGCCATGACCAGCTTTTTACTGGAAAAGCCCTATCTCGCCTTCATTGCCACGGCCGCAGCCTACGGCTTCACGACGGTGGCGATGTTGATTCCGGCGATCGACGAGTTTGATGTCGCGACCGGACGTACGACCATTGGAGAATAGCCTTGTACCTGGCGGCTTACGCTCCCGGCCTGGCGATGGGTATGCTGATTCTCGCCTCCGGGTTCTTTTCTTGCAGCGAAGCCGCACTTTTTTCGCTCGACGTACGCGAGAGACGACAACTCGCCACGGGGCGCCCAGCGGCCAGAATTGCCCTGCGTCTCCTGGACGACCCCGATCGCCTGCTCACGGCCGTTCTCTTCTGGAATCTATTCGTCAATCTCGTGTATTTCTCGATCGGCTCCATGATCAGCCTGCGTTTGGAGCGTACCGATCGTTCGGCCGAAGCCGCCGCCGTGGCGGCGGCCGCTCTGCTGATGTTGATCATCTTCGGCGAGATGCTCCCCAAGACCTTGGCGGTTCTCATCCCTCGGCAAACGGCCGTAGTCGTGGCGGTGCCCCTGGCAGCGATGGCAAGACTCCTCGATCCGATCCTCCCCGCGCTACGAACCGCCAATCTCCTGTCTCGCCGGCTTTTCTGCCCCGCGTTTCGCCCGGAGCCGTATCTGCAAGTGGGCGACCTGGAACGGGCCGTGCAGCTCTCAACTGGAAACGCGGCCTTGCTGAAACAGGAACAGCAGGTCCTGGAAAACATCGTGCTCCTCTCGGATATTCGCGTCGAGGAACTGATGCGCCCGCGGATGAATTGTCGTGTATTTCGTCCGCCGGTCTCACTGGCCGATCTCGGCGGGCAAATCACACCGAGCGGCTATCTTCTCGTCGCGGAGACCGACAGCGACGAGGTGGCCGGCGCGGTGGCCTTGAAGAACCTGTCGCAGGTTCCTACCGAGAATCTCGAAAGGCTTGCCC
>CAYSCH010000037.1:0-39537 GCA_964429355.1 uncultured Planctomycetaceae bacterium
AGACAAGCTGGTCGATACGATAGGAGCGGAGGGCGTTGGCGGAGCTGAACACGTACAGGCTCCAGGACTTGCCATCCTGCTGCATCAATTCCAGCAGGCGGAGAGCACGCGGACGGTGAAGGAGGAAGTTCTCATCCATGACGAAAAAGGTCTGGATCTTCATGGACTTTTCCAACTCGCACATAACATCGAAAAGTTCGTCTCCCGTCTCGTAGAAATTGACGAACTTTCCCTTGCCTCCGAACATGGCCGACGTGGAACAGAAATTGCAGCCCAACGGGCAACCGACCGAAGGGATAAGTGCCGCAGCAATGTCCTCCGGTTTCTCTTTCAGGTTGATCCCCAGGCTTCGCGTCCCGAAGCCCGAGCGGATGTGCGGATGCACGATGGGCCGATTCCTGTCCTCGCCCAGAAAACCGCGAAACCATCGGACTCCCTCTCCTTTGACGATATGATCGGCGTCGATTCGCGCGCGGAGATTGGGAGCGTTGGCGATGTGGCCACCCACCACGATGGTGGCGTTAGGTTGATACTTCCGCACTAGTTTGCACATCTCTTCCACCTTGAGCAGGTTGGGCATGATGCTGCTGATGCCGATCACGTCGTAGCAGGTGCTGCGAAGTTCATCGATGAAGCGGTCCCGCGTGGGAAAGTCCAGCAGCGTGCATGGGGCTTGAATATTGGCCTGAATGAGCATTAAGCCCCAAGAGCGGTGGAACATCCGTAACGAGAAAGGCCCTTGCACACGCGTGACCTGATTGTGGTAGAGCTCCATCGGGTTCAAAGCCCGGCTTCCGTAGACGTCGTCTTGCGCGTAGGGACCGAAAACGCTGGTGAGCAGCACTCTGGCACGGGATCCAAGAGGATGAACGGGATACGCCTGCGGAACGGCGGGCGCCACATGAATGGGCGGATTAAGTATCAGCATGGCCAGACTCCTTCGGTGAATTGCGTCTCGGCTGAATCCTAATCCTTATTGACTCACGGTCCGTCAAGACTGAGTATTGGTTATGTAATAGATTGGTAATTCGATGCCAGGGCTTGCCTCGGCGATCAGCCAACACAAGAGGAGAATGCGGTGGCGCTGGAGGAATTCAGGGGCAGGCTTCCGTGGCAAACGCCGGCGAGACGCGAGAATTGCTGCCGGCGTCACCGAGCCACCCAACCGGGCGGCTGGATTTGCCGGACTTCAGAGATCGGGCAAGAGGCCGGAAGTCCTGCGGTAGCAGCGACGGCGGGAACGAGAGCCGCCTGCTCCTCGCACTAGTGAGATCGGTTTGCTCACCGCTCATTCTGAGCGGCTCAGCGTCAGCCATCCAAAACGGCCCGGAATACCGCTCAAACTCTCACGTCTCGGCGCGACGGCGAGTTCGCCACAGATCGGATACGGCCGTGATGGCCACGCGGTCTTCTAGATTCGGCCGAAGTACAGTGAGCACCAGGAGCGGGAGGTACCAACCCATGTAGAGCCCACCCTGATAGGGATGCCAGAACTGGGTGCCCAGCATCACCAGAGCGGAGCAACTGATCAAGGTGCCCAGGTTCTTCTGAGCGGGCCAGAGTGCCAGACTTCCGCATACTGCGGCGAACCCCGCGATGATCGGGATGCGGTAAGGAAGCCTCGTGTGCTGTGCCCAGAAGCCGTCAGCGCCCTTGCCATTGAAGTACTTGAGCCCGCAGAAGTCGAAGAGTTGCTCTCCCAGGTTCTGCACCTGCCCGGCGGTTGCAAGCCAGAAGATCATCAACAGAGCGAAGGCAATCGCAAGTCCAATCAGGAAACGAACGGTGCCGCGTTTCCAGTAGAAACTGATCCACAGGGGCAACAGGAAGACGGCATAGAAGATACATCCTGTAGCCAGGCCGATAAGGACGCCGGACACGATGGGTCGACGGTAGGCGGCCACGGCCCACACCAGCAACAGGGCTGGCACCACATAATCGACCCGTCCTGTCATTTGGCTTGTGTAGGGGAGCAGGAGGTAAAGCGATGCCGCTGCGACCCCCGTCTGAAAATTGCCAAAATGGCGATAGCCGATGAAGACTATCCCCAGAACGAGAGCCAGATTGGCGAGTACCGCAACGGTGCGGATTGTCGAAGTGGGCAGAAGTCGGGCTGGCTGTCCGTTTTCGTCCAAAGCCGCAGACGCGGAATCGGCGGCCTCGTCCGTTGGCCTGCGCGGCTCCACATGCTTGTTTGCAAAAGCATAAATCGATTCGTAGCCCTGGCCGTGGACCAACAGGCTTCCTCGCATGACTTCCTCAGCCAGGGGAGTCTCTTTGTTGGTGATCACGTTGGCCATCAGGAATACAACCAAGGCGATTCCCGTGAATGTCAGTCCGCTGGCATTGAGATTCGGTTCAAGAAGGGGTCGGCGCACCAGGATCTGATCCACAAGCAGCCTGACCAGAAACAGGGCGCCGATGAAGAACACCCAGGCATAGCCCCACGCGATCTGGCCATCGGCCACCAGGAGCAGACCGGGCGAGAATGAGAGCAATCCGACCAGATCGAGATTACGGATTGAGAAGAAACGCTGAAATTTGAAGAAGATCCCAACGATCAACAACGACGACACATAGAACCATGTCGTCGGAAGCATTTCATAGTCGATGAGGACGTTCTGCATCGGCTCGCCGTGCACCAGGATGGGTGCTTAACTCGTGATGAACGCGTACTTCTCCCGCAAAAGGCCCCCGTGCCCTCCCCCATCAGAATACACTTCCCGGGGGGATTTGCAAGCCCCTGCGCGACGTCAGCAACTCGTTTTCCCCCAACGGCTTAGAAGGTCTTGGATGGATTGTGCCGCTTGGGTGATGTAGGCAGACATTGTGACCCACTCGATGCTTCGGCGGCCTTTCCAGACACCGTACTTGGCTTAGTTCGAGAGTGTCACTCGAGCGTGTCGGGACGCTTGACGGGCGTATTGTGCATGAACCAGCGCTGACCGATCTTCTCGAGAGTCAGATCGCGGCTGCCATCCACGGTTGCCCAGCAGAGGTTGCGACGCATGGTCCAGGTACCGTCTTTCAGCAACTGCTCAAGTTCATCCACCATCGCCTTCGTTTTTTCCGGCGTGGCCTTGACGGCCAGCTTTCGAAAAGCATCGCGGTCCCCCTTGAGCTTCCGGTCGACTTCCGTGGGCGAAACTAGCTGCGCAAGCATGTAGGTTATATCAGCCGTCTTCATGGCCTTGATCACCGACTCAATGGTCTCCTGAGGCGTGCCCTGAGGGTATACGTCGGGATCGGCATTCTGACCGTATCGTTCGGGCCAGACGGGCGACTGCTCGTCCAACTTGATTTCCAGGCGAGTCTGACCGTGTGCCACGGCCAGACAACCGACGAGAATCCACACGGCAGCGAGACATCGTGTCGTCATTTCGAGAGCCTCCCGGCGACGAGCCGCCAACCAGCAGGAATTACGGTTTGAACCGTCTTGGGCGATTTCCGGAAAAAAGCGGCGTATTCTAGTCGCAGACGCCAGTCCGAGACAGAGCAATTCCAGTGCCCCGATCTGCGAATCGGCCTGGGGAACTCGCCACTCGAGCCACGCGGCACGACCCCTGCCGTCTGAGAAGCTTCAGGAGTCTCCCACCGGCATGAATGTTCACAATCGGTGGTCTTGTTAACGGCTCAAGAGCTCTTCACCACTCCGATTTGTCTGCCACCAATGCGACAACGCTGAGTCGCGACTTTCGTACAATGAGTTGGGTTGCTGTCGCTGCTGTCATCCCAACATAGAGTGGCAACTTAGCGCTGTCGTGCTAATCGAGACGCGAATGGGCCTGATCGGCCCAGGGGCTGTCCGGAGCCAGGTCGAGAAATTGCCGCCAGTGCTCGTCGGCCTCCGATTCCCGGCCCAATTGATCGAGAGCCCGGGCCAAGTGGTAGTGGACGTCGGCATACCCTTCATGAAAGGTGAGTGCCCCCTCAAAGGCGGCAATCGCCAGATCGATTTGCCCCGACTCCACTAAAACACAACCGAGATTCGCCCGAGCTTCCACGTAGTCCTCGTCCAACTCGATCGTCATGTAGTAGCGTTCCCTCGCCCCGGCAATATCGCCCTGGCGATAGAGAAGCTCCGCGAGTTGAAAACAGGTCTCGGCCTTGGGACCACCGACCGCCATGGCGGCACGATACATTTCGGCGGCCGTTGCCAGTTGGCCTTCATCTTCCAGTTCGGCCGCCAGACGGCAGATTTCGTCCGGCGAACGGGCTAGGCGATCTGCATGAATCTGCTCGGTCGAGATCGACACTGGGCCGGGAAGATCGGAGCCCTCCAGGTCGTGGCCCGCCCCCTCGGCGGCACCGAAGTCGAAACGCAGTTGCCCGCCGGGCTCGATCAACCCGCCCCCCTGTCGGAGGAGGATTTCCTTCCCTTCGATCATGATCGACAACTGGGCCAAAGGGCGTTCCACATCGGGAAGGTATCGGGCCAGATCGGCCAGTTTGCGCTCCAACGCTCCGGGTTTGACACCGGCGGCCAGCAATTCTGCCAACCGCCGGGCGGTGGCCACCTCCTGGAAATCGAAATAGGCCAGGCGCCGCACCATGCGCGCGGGTTTGATCAAGCCCCGGCGATGCCAGCGCCGAACTGTGCGGATATCGACGCCGAGCAGGTCGGCCAGCATGGCGGGCGTATAGAGCCGGTGAACGTCATGATCCAGGTCCACCAGTCCAAGGTGCTGCCAGAGTTGTGTTTCCGTAGCCACGCGCACGCGCCCTTCATCGGCCGCCGCCCGCATCTCCGCGTCCAGCCAATCTTCGGTGCTGGTCAGATCGGGAAAGGGCATTTCGGCCTCGCCGATCACGATCCAGGCCACATCGCCCGCGATCCGATCCACCAGGGTGCCGCCGTGCTCTCGGATCAACTGGGCGGCATCCCGTTTCGACATGCTGGCCAACCGGCCGACCACCGCCACGCGGACGCCGTCAAGCCGTTTCGGAGATTCTGCAGAGTCGACCATTCGTGCCGTTACGAACGAGTGAGAGTTCAGACGAGGTGCACACTCAGTGTCGCCCAGGGAGAAAAGACTGTCAATGTGCCTACTTCTTCCCCAACCGCCGCTGCTGCTGGAAGAAGCGGGAGAGAATCTGCCCGCAGGCTGCTCCGAGAACTCCTGGCACCACGGCGGCACGATGGTTCAGCCGCGGATCGCCCAGGAGCTGGTACAGTGATTCGACGGCTCCTGCCTTCGGGTCTGCGGCGCCGTAGACAACCAGGGGAATCCGCGCCTGGACCACGGCACCGGCGCACATGGGGCATGGCTCGAGGGTGACGTAAAGCGTGCAGTCGTCCAATCTCCATGACTGGCGAGCATCGGAGGCCTGGGTGATGGCTACCATCTCGGCATGGGCCGTCGGGTCGCGCAACTGCTCCCGTTGGTTGTGGGCCGCGGCAATGACCCGGTTGTCGTGAACAATCACCGCCCCCACGGGAACCTCGTTTTCGGCAAACGCCTGTTCCGCTTCGGCCAGTGCCTGCTGCATGTAGGTCTCGTGGATTCGCATCCACTGCTCTTCGTCGGCGATCAACGTCCTTCCTCCGCTTGCGTTCTCGCCGAGTCGCCGACACCGGCAGTCTTCGCCTGATAGTCCTTCCACCATTCCGCCACCTTCTCCGGGCCGGAGGGAGTTCCGTAACGAAAGGTGCCCGGACCGTACTGCCGGACCATCGGATCGCCACTGGGAAGCAACCCGAACTCGTCCGGCTTGCGCCCGTGGCGCTCGAGCAGGATTGCAGCGGCCGTGGCTCCCAACTCCGGACCGTCAACCTCGCCTTGCACCAACCCCTCCCTTCGGTTCAGTACAGACTGGAGCCAGCGGTCGACCTCCACCCAGGGATCTCGCCGCGCTATCGCCAAGGCAGCGAGCCGGTCGAAGCGATAGGGCAGAGACTGGCCAGGAGGCAAAACACGCCCCTCCTCGATCGCCGTGAGCAACCCCGGTACCGCATCTCGCGTTCCCTTCACGGCCAGCCACGAGGAGAGCAATGCGTGAATGCTGAGAACAGATTGGTCGATGTTTCCCCCGATCGGCCGGGAAACATCAGGCCCGCTGCGTTCATTGAGCGGGCGATCGTCGACAGTGGCCAGGTAGCGACCGGCAAAACCTGAGACCGCGCACGGGTCAAATTGCGTGATAGTACTCACTTCCCGCTCGTTGAGCGGCTCCTTTCTCGCGAGGTAGCGTTCCAGCGTGCGGGAAGCCAGTGCCGCATACCGCGTCACCTCGTCGTCTTTCACTCGATACTCATAGGCCATGCGACGACGTGGCGTCGGCAGGTTGACCAGGTGAAAGAACGCCGAGTGATACCGAGGATCGGCAGAGGGATGCGGAATGGCCACTCCCACCGGGTAATCGCCTTCCGCGAGATTGACACCGGCAACAACGTGCGCCGTCTGATCGTCGATGCGATCGAAGTGGCTTGTGCCTGATTCCGTCACACTCGGTACGCCCACCAGCAACCGCTGTGTATTGGCATGGCGACTTTCATTCCAGAATTCGGCAACCATGGCCGGCCGCGTCAATTCGACCAGCTCGGTAAGATGCCGTTCTGCTTCCGGGGATAGCCCCCCCTCCGCAAGACGCGCTTCCAGAATCTTGCGGATCGGACCAATGTTCGCATCGCTCGCCAGCAGGTCGCGAATCTCGACAAGAGCCGCCGGCTCGTTCGTCAGACGAAACTTGTCGTTCGGGGCGGATGACACGAGTCGCTTCACCAACTCGCCCACTTGCTCGGCGGAAGCCTCAGGATCCTCTTTCCGACGATCGGCCTCGAGCCATGCCGCCCGGGCATCTTCATAGATCTGCTGGAGCGACCGGATCTGCTCGCCCTTGAGATGTTCGTCGCCCGCGATTCTCTTGACCTGCCGGTAGACGAGATCAACAGCCTCGGCGTTGCCCAACAGCCAGCACAGGCGGCTTGCTGCCCCCAGACGCCGGGCATAGGAATCGTCGCCAAGCTGCCGGAGCAGCCCGTCAATCATCTCGGCATCTATGGTCAGGGAGGGAGGCAGACTGACCGCTGGCAGACCGCGACGGACTCGTTCCAGTTGTTTTCGAACTTCAAAGGATATCTCGGTGGCAACCATCGCCTGTTCCACCGACTCGGCCAGAAGTTGGCGGGCTCCCGGGGCCACAGACAATTCTTGAAGCCTCTCGAAGGCTCCAGTGCGCACGGAAAACTCGCTGGAATCCAAATCGGCGAAGAGCTGCTCAATCTCTTCCGTGAGCGTCCCGCCGGGGTCGGCATTCGCCGGGAGGGCGGCAAAGCCCCTCGCTGCGCAGCAACCGACCGCCAACAGCAGGATCAAGGGTGATAGTCTCATGATACCAGCCTAACACGATCCGCTGACGGACTCAAACGCCCCGATTTCGGAGGGGCTGTCCCCCGCCGTCCCCAGAGTTCTCAAGCAATCAGAGCCCCAGCATACCCGACGACTCGACTGGTATCTCCGGAGGACTCCGCGCTGGTCGTATACCCCACGGACTGGATCCGATTCAGACGGCCTAGTCGCTTGAGAGTCTCCATGACGAGAACTGCTGGCACAATCCCGCACATGCTGATCCGGTTCGTTCGAACCGTCTCAAACAACTTCGCCGGATCGAGCGATTCAAACGCATCGAGCGCCACACGGTCGACACGGCGAGTGGTTGCCTCGTCAGCATAGTGGTTCATGTCCGTCGAAATCACTAGCAGCGGCGGTTTTCGCATTTCCGAAAAAACGGCGGCCAGTTCATCGGCGCTTTTCTGGATCGCGTCGAAATCGCCACCGTGAATTGCGATTCCGACCACACGGGCGCTCGGTGCCAGACGCGAAAGAATCGGAAGCTGGACCTCGATGGCGTGCTCCGGAACGTGGGCCGCAGCGTCGAGCTCCAGAAGCGTCACTCTCTCGGCTAGCCTGGCCGCTAACTCCGGATCCGAACTCACCTCACCGGAAGGGACCGCCCAGGCTCGATGGGGCGCCACGGCCCAGTCGGCGCCCACCCGATTGTGCTTCGGCGCGAAGACGATCACGCGATCCGGAATCGCAACCCGATTGAGAACCTGCGCGGCAAGCCTTCCTGAATAGATCCATCCCGCATGGGGCACCATTGCCGCGGCCCACGGTTCCTTTTCGACCGTTTCGTTGAGGTAATCATCAAGCGCGGCCCGGATTTCACCGGCCGTCGCGGGATAGAACTGACCAGCAACCGCCGGTCGCCGCAAGTCGGGACCTTTTTGCAGTTGCGGCACATTGGACACGGTTACCTGCTTCTCCGTCGATGCGACCTCCAGAGTGTAGACTGCCACGCGGTCGAGAGCTGTAAAACGACCGTTTTCTGCCGCCGTGGCCAGCGATTTCTCAGGAGAGTCTTTGGCATGGAAGGCAAGGGACCACTTTCCCTGGTCCACGGCAAGCACGGCCCGGTGCCTCGGTTGCACACCGCCGAGAGAAGGCTCGGCCAACGTCCCCTGCATCGCTGGATCCCAGAGTACGGTCAAACCCACGGCAACCGTCCGCAGTGCCTCAGCCGAAATCCGCCGTGCCTGGATCGCGCTGGCAGCCGTCTTGAGCAAGTCGAGTAGCGTCGCCTGCAGAGGCATCTCCGGGCGAACGTTCACGCGGCTGCAATTGATCGTTTCTTGAGTGCCCGCCAGCTTGACCGTCACGACCAGTCCGTGCACCCCCCCGTCGTAGCCGCCGGGAAGATACAGGTTGGGAACGGCCCCCTGACAGATCGCGATCAGATTCTGCCGGCAGAAGTCCGCAAGGGTTGCCACTTGGGTCGAGTCTGGGCCGACAGCGGCGGGCGCGGACTTGTCGAAGGTCGTCGCATCGGCCAGCTTGCCGTGGATGGCGTAACCGTCGAACGTGCTGAGGGTGACGTTGTCGTCTTTCCAGGCCTGGAGCGGCAACCCTGCCTTGCGGCACACCGCCTCGAGAAACGCCACCTCGTTCATCTTGTGTTCAACGGCAACGCCCGGCAGCAACAGGCCGCGGCGATTGCCCATGGCAATCTGCAGCCCATGGCGACCGATCTTGATCTCCTTGACGCGATCCTCGCCCTTGGCCTCGATGGGCCTTAGTCCCCAGAGCAGCCAAACCTCCATATCCAGGTGCTCCAGTTCTGTGGGCGAGATCGGAGGAAACCGCGGGTCCTCCTTCGCGGCCCGGTATGCGGCGTGTTCGAGCGCCTGGTTCAGAGGCACCGCCTGCCCCATGAATCCGCAGCAAGACCTGAGTTGCCCCTCTCGCTTGAGGCTCACGAATGCCCCAAGAACCGGTTGATCCGCCACATCGCCGAGAATCCTGGCGAGCGATTGGCCCGGGCGATTGACAACGGCGGAAGCCACTCGCCCGCCCGCCGCCTGAAACACCAGCGTCTCCTGTTCTTTTGTCAGACTCGGCTTCTCGGAACGCTCGACCGGACCGGACGAAAAGGCGTCTTTGGATGCCATCCTGGGCTCTCCTGTGATTTGAGGTCTCGTGCCTGCTGGCGATGACGGACAGGCGTCCGCGCTGGCCAGCCGGCCGCGATTTGCATTAGCATACTTCAACTTGGCGTCGGGCACACGAGCCGCAAACGCAGCGATGTGAACCGGCTGGCGTCGCGATCCCCACGTTCCTGGCGCCGACGAAAACCGACCGGCGATCTCCGCACCACAATGGCCACACCGATTCTCGTTCATTGTGTAACGGCCGATTCGGTAGCCAGAACGCTCAATCAGCAGGTCCCGGCATTCGGGGCAGTACGTGCTCTGATTGGCCGGATCCTGAATGTTTCCTGTGTACACATACTTGAGCCCGGCCTGACGCGCAAGGCGATGGGCCCGGTGAAGCGTCTCCGGGGGAGTAGGAGGACGGTCCGTCATACGGAAATCAGGATGGAATGCAGAAAAATGGACCGGAACGTCGGGACGCAACTCCCTTACGATCCAGTCGCACATACGCTGCAACTGGTCGTCGGCGTCGTTCTCCTGCGGAATGATAAGATTGGTGATCTCCACCCAGACGTCCGTCTCGTGGACCAGCCAGCGCAGAGTGTCTCGGACCGGCTCGAGGTGTCCGGCCGTCAGCCTCTGGTAGAAATCCTCCGTAAACGCTTTGAGGTCAACGTTGGCCGCATCCATTTCCTCATAGAAACGGGCCCGGGCCGGCGGCAAGATGTATCCCGAAGTGACCGCCACCGTCTGGACTCCCTGTGCCCGGCAGGCCCGGGCCGTATCGATGGCGTACTCGGCCCAGATGATCGGGTCGTTGTAGGTAAACGCCACGCTCCGGCACCCGTATTCACCCGCCGCCACCGCGATGGCCTCGGGCTGAGCCGCCTCGCTGAGCGATTCCACTTGCCGGGACTTCGAAGTTGACCAGTTCTGGCAGAACTTGCAGCCCAGATTGCAGCCGGCCGTTCCGAACGACAGAACCGAAGTCCCGGGAAAGAAATGGTTCAGCGGCTTCTTCTCGATCGGGTCAATGCAGAACCCCGTGCTTCGACCGTATGTTGTCAGAACCATACGGCCGTCAAGATTCTGACGCACAAAGCAGAATCCCCGCTGACCCGACGACAGAGCACAGGCACGCGGACAAAGATCGCAGAGGATTTTCGAACCGTCCTCGGAATCATGCCACCATCCGCCGGGTTTGATTCCGTCGTACAAGACCAACTCGTCCGGCGGATCGGAAATGGTTCTTCGCATGCCCATAGCTTTGCCAATAAGTTTCGATCCGGCTCAACCAAGAGCTTCGGCCGGAAAGTCCGAACAACTCGATGTTCGAAATGGCCTTCGTCCGGCTGACGCTTGCCACCCCTAGAAGCATACCACTTCTGATCATCAACGCCTATCATGCCCCAGGGTAGGAACGATCAAGCGGCCCAGAGCTGAACCGGTGGCATAAACAACAGGAGGAGGATACCACCGACCATCGGAATAGTGAACAGCAAAGCTACTTCGAGAAACAGGCGTTTGCCGCCCAGAATCCCAACCATGCCCGCCTTAAAGACCAAATTCGTCATCGACGCCACAAGGATCAGCCGCCAACCCTCGGCGAGTATGGCAGGGTCCCTGTTGGCCATGTTCGCGGTGGATATCGTGATCGCGTCCATGTCGGTAAGGCCCGAAATCGCCGAGACGACATAGAGAGCGTTCGTGCCCAGGTGTGCTTTCGCCGCAGCCAGCGCAACGAGCACCACGGCGTACATTCCCGCAAAAACCAGGGCCGACTTCATCTGGGTGGGGTTCTCCTGTTCAGGCATCTGGCTCGGTTCCGTACGCACCCGAAACCACATCAACACGGCTGGAACCGCCGTCGTAAGCATCAGCAAGATGATTGGGATCGCCGACGCCGATAAGAAACGCGGCGATACGATAGCGATCTCGACCAGAATGCGAACAAACACAACCGTCGACGCGATCATCACAACGATGGCAGACACGTGCGTGAGTTCCGGCTTGCCGCGAGCCTGTCGCGAGTAACTCACGGTGGTGGCGGTGCTGGAGATGGCACCGCCCAGGATTCCGCCAAGCATGATGCCCGCATCGCGCCCCAGGAACTTATAGACGATGTACCCCCCGAGGCTCATGCCCACGATCAACACAACCGTCAGCCATGTCTTCCACGGATTGAACACATCGTAAGGACCGTAGGTCTCGTTCGGCAGAACTGGCAGGATAATGCAGGTGATCAGCACGAACTGCATGACCGCCTTCAGATCGTTGCCAAGCGTCTGGGCAAACTGGTGCATCTCCGGCTTGAACTGGAGCAGGATCGCCACACCACCACCGACTGCAATCGGTACGGCAATCGGTACCACCATCGTCAGGGCGCCCACACAGAACATGACCAGAACGGCGAACTCGGTGGTCACGCCAGGATCAGGATTCTCTGTTCGAAGCTGCACGATCCGCTGAAAGGCCAGTACGGTCACGA
Source organism: uncultured Planctomycetaceae bacterium (assembly GCA_964429355.1). GTDB lineage: Bacteria > Planctomycetota > Planctomycetia > Pirellulales > Thermoguttaceae > JAAYAY01. Next base: position 11,919 of record CAYSCH010000037.1, read on the forward strand.
CCCCGAGTATCGATCCGAGCATGACCCATCCGCCGTACTTGGCTGCGAGAATAGCCGATACGGTACCCAGGATGGTGATCAGGGGGAACGTGCGTACGCCCGGCCTCGCATCGCCCGACTGCTCCCGTTGGAGCCCCACCAGCAGCCCCAGGACAAGCGATATGCCGAGATTCTGAAACAACCGAATTTCGTCCACCAATCCGCTCCCACAGCTTGGCTCACCAGGCGGACTGCCGAGTGCCCACCTTGTCGATCTTAGAAAGACTAGCACATGCCGACCTATCGATGCCCGGATCGCGACTGGCACCTGAAAGGTGGAGGCCCCCCTTCCTCCACCTGTCTCTTGCCGTTCCCATGGCTGTGGGAAGAAGAGAACTAGTTCCTTCGGGCCGCCAGTTTGAGAATTCGCTTACCCGCGATTCAGGCCCGAAGATAAATCAGAGGCAGCCAGGCGGAGATATCGATACTACTAACATGGCAATACCACACCACACTGTCATACTAGACCACCCCATAACCCACAAGGGCTGGCAGAAGCCCACTCTAGTTGGGGGACTTCCGAATTCGGTTGTTCTCGTCCACAAACACAACGGCGGGTTTGTGATCGGCAATCTCCGCATCCGTCAGCATGCAGTAAGTGATAATGACGACAAGGTCGCCGGGAACACCCAATCGGGCAGCCGGGCCATTCAGGAGGATCGTGCCCGAGCCCGCCTCGGCCTCGATCACGTAAGTGATCAACCGGGCGCCGCTATTCACGTTGAGCACATGGACTTGTTCACCGGGGAGCATGTTGGCCGCTTCAATCAAATTGCGGTCGATCGCGATGCTGCCTTGATAGTCCAGCTCCGTGCCCGTCAATTTTGCACGATGGATCTTGGACTTGAGCATGAAACGTTGCACGGCACGGTTCTCCCCATGTGCGAAGCCGATATCTGTACCATACCCTCTCCTTGGTGGGGTATGTGCGGCACGACCACGAATCTCTATTCCGACAACTGAATTGTAGCAAACAATTCAGTATGACGGCCTTAGCCTGGTTTATCAACGGAGACTCCAGGAAAGCCAGGAAAGCCGGATCGCGCACAGCGCGCACCAAAAAGATGAGAGCCGCTCACTTGGGTCAATGAGCGGCTCTCGATGGGCGCTGAACCCCCAGACGAACCGGTTTCGCATCTCGGGGGGAGTAATGCGATAGATTGGAGCGCCTTGCACGGGGGCCCAGACAGGGTTTTGGGCACCTTATCAAACCCCGGGCAGCCGGCGGGGGTTTTGCGTTGTTGCAGTTTTTTTCCGAAACCTGGGCCAACCCCTCAATCAGAGAGAACTAGATTAACCTAAAGGGTGGATTGAATGATTCCGGGTGATACCGCGAGGCTGTCTAGCCGTCGAGATTCCAGGTTTCGCGAAACCAGGCTTTCAGGTCCTGCCCGACCACCTTGGAGAAGAGTGCGATCATTTCTCGGTGAGCCACTTCCGTTTCCTTACTCCCCCCAAACTCTCTCCTCACCAAATCCAGCAGATCGGGCAGCAGATCCGTACCCTTTCGTTCTTCAAGCTCTCGAAACATCCGCAGCAGCCCGGCGTGATACCACGCGTAATTGGGGGTGTCGAGCCGAAGGTGCCCCAGCCGATCGGCCTCCCGAAAACTTGGAACCGGGAGCCGGTCCCCTACCCGGTCCCAGAGCAACTGGTAGTAGGCATAGACCATCTCCGCCTCGCGGTGGCCTCGCATCTGACGCTGCATGCGAAAGGCTGCCCATTGGGCCACACCTTCGTAATACCAACGGGGCGTCTCGGGTAGACCTCGCAGTTGGCAATAGCCGTGGGTCATCTCGTGGGGCATGATGAACCCAAGCGTGTAGTCGATAAAGAACTCCGTCGACGAGGTGAGGCTTTGATAGACCTGGCAACCGAGCGGATGCCGAGCACTGCCGGTTCCCTCAGGCGGATTGCCGATCCGACCCCCTGGGTGCCCCTCCGGCTGAGGTCGACTCAAGCCCAGCAGTTCGGCCATTCGCACCACGTCCTCGCCGCCGCGGTCGAGGGACATGAAGTCGGCGATCAGGGCCAATTGGGTCGGCAGTTCGACGTCGGCCGCCGCCAGAATGGCGTTCGGACCCAGGTTGTATGGAAAGCCATACGATTCCGGCGGATTGAGCCAATCGGCCCTGGCCAGCCAATACACGTTCTGCCCTGCCGGTGTTTCATCGCCAAACAATCTGGCCAGGTAGTGATTGCAGCGGTCGGCGTACTGGCCGATTGTGCCGGCCAACCGCAGGCTTTCCGGCGAGCAGTAGACGGTCACGCTGCCCGACCGGTGGCTCTGAAGCCGATCGTTCTGTACCAAAGGGGCCGGATGGTCCCCATGAAATGTGTCTGGTGCCATGTCGTCTACCACCGAGGAGGGCAAATATCTGCTGGAACGTGTTGATCACCACAGAGGCTGATCAGCGTCAGCGCGATGAAGCTTGGCGGCAGCCAACTAGAGACCGACGATGTTGTAGCCGCAGTCGACGTGAAGTATTTCCCCTGTTACACCGTCCGACAGGTCGCTGAGAAAGTACAGGCCCGCTTTCCCCAATTCGCGAAACTCGACGTTGCGACCCAGGCACGACTTGCGCACGGCGTGCTCCCGCATCTCGTCGAATCCCGAGACGCCGGCGGAACTGAGCGTTCGCATCGGACCGGCACTGATGGCGTTCACCTTGATCTGCTTGCGGCCCAGGTCCCAGGCAAGATACCGAACACTATGTTCGAGAGCCGCCTTGCAGACTCCCATCACGTTGTAGCCGGGCATCACCTTCTCGCCGCCGAAATAGCTGATCGTTACGATCGATCCGCCGTCCGACATGAGCTCCGCGGCACGGCGAGCCACCGCCACCAGACTGAAAACACTGATATCCATGGCCAGGTGCCAGCCCTCGCGGCTCATTTCAACATAGGGCTTGCGAAGTTCCTGCGGTGGAGCAAACGCGATGGAATGGATGACGAAGTCCAGCGTTCCGTAGGTCGCGGCCACTTGCGAGAACACCCGATCCAGGTCGCGATCGTCCTGCACGTCGCACGATATGACCAGCTTCGGATTGCAGGCCTCCACGAGTCGGCCCACGCGGCGCTCGCTCGACTCGCCCGGAAGATGGGTAAAGGCCAACTCGGCCCCTTCGGCCATCAATGCCTCGCTCATCGCCCAGGCGATACTCCGGTCGTTGGCCACGCCCAACACCAGGCCGACCTTGCCGTCAAACATTCTCATCGCAAATTCCTTGTACCAAACATCGGACCCGCCGCGGGTGGGTCTTGTGAGTCGATTATTCTTGCCCCGTCGCCTCGGTTCCGACGCGACACTTTGACAGGGCGATCGATCGCGCAATTTACCGCCAGGGCGTAATCTGGACGGTGAGGCGCTGCGGGAGCCGACCGATGGAAGAAACCGCCGCCGCTGAGACCCTTTTTTTGACTGAACAAACGCGGGTCGCCAACCTCCGAACCGGACTCCGAAGCACGTCCTCTCCTGAGGAATGCGGCACTCCTCATGAGATTGTATGCCTGCAAGCAATCAGCCGGCCGAAAAAGCACCTTCCATCACGACCCCCCAATTCATGGGGAGAAGTGGCGAGGAACTGAGGGGGCCGGCAGTCGCTTACGCCCCCCCTTCTCCGGTCAACTGGCGGATGGCACCGGGCCGGCCAGCAACGGATAGGCGTCCAGTGGTGTCGTGTCGCCCGACATGATCATGGCCAGATCGGCCTGCATCTGAGCCAATCCCTTCTGAATGTACCGTTTGGCGACCAGCTTCTTGCGTTCGCACTTCACCGCCTGGCCGAGAAATAGGTGTCCGCAGATCACCGTGATGGCCGAATCGACAAGCCTGCGACCTGAAAAATCGAGGTACGCGGTCGATTGAGTCTTGACGAACTTGACGGCCTCGAGAATGCTCGTTCGGGCATCGACAAGTTTCTGCTTCAGAGCCGCCAGGTCGGCATCCTCGTATTCGGCCTGCTCCAGTTCCCCCGAGTAGTTCTCGAAGGTGCCGGAAGACACGCCGCGGACGGCCGCCACGATCTGGAGCTGGCTCGTCCCTTCGTAAATGGTGGTGATCCTCGCATCCCGCAAGTAACGCTCGGCCGCGTAGTCTTTCATGTACCCGGATCCGCCCAGGACCTGGATCGTGGTATCCGTCACATAGCAGCACGTTTCCGAGGCGTAGTACTTGCTCATGGGGGTGAGCATCGCGTTCAGTCGCTTGAAGCTCCGCGACCTGTGCTTTCGTTCTTTCTCCTGCTCCTTGTCGAGCTTGGAGTATTCGAGCATCCGCAGGTTGTTGTTTTCGAAGTCGCACATCCGGCTGCTCGCGTAGGTCAACGCCCGCGCCGCCTCGATCGCGATCTGCATGTCGATTACCATCTCGGCCACCGCCGGGAGGTTCTCAATGGGGCCGCCAAACTGCTGGCGTGTGTGCGCGTAGGTCCGCGCGAGGCGGTAGGCGGCTTCGGCGATCCCGAGGCTCTGGGAAGCGATTCCTATTCGTGCTCCGTTCATCAGAGCGAGAACATAGGTGATCAACCCCCGCTGTCGTTCGCCGATAAGCCGGGCCGGCGTGTCCTGGTAGACGAGTTCACATGTCGGCGAACCGTGGATGCCGAGCTTGTTTTCCAGGTGGCGAACGCGCACCTTATCCGACCGTTCCGAGATGAACAGGCTCAAACCGCGCCCGTCACTGATCTCCGGCTCGCTTCGAGCCAGAGTCAGCAGGATGTCGCCGCACCCGTTGGTAATGAACCGCTTGACGCCGTTCAGATACCAATTGCCGTTTTCGTCCTGGTGAGCGCGAAGCCGAACCGCCTGCAGGTCGCTGCCGGCATCCGGCTCGGTCAGCACCATGGCGCCGGTCACTTTTCCCTCCGAGAACCGGGGCAGGATCTCATCTTTGATCTCTTCGCTCGCAAAGGCGTTGATGGTCTCAGCGATCCCCTGCAGGCCGAACAGATTCATGAAGGAACCGTCCGCCCGGCTGACGATCTCCGTCGCCATCGTGTAAAGGAGATTGGGGCAATTCAGGCCGCCGTACTGGCGCGGCAAGGTGAACCCCATCATGTCGGCCTGAGTCAGCCGGTCGAGATTCTTCTGCACCAGCGGATGGAGCGTGACCGTGCCATCCTCGTTGAGCGTGTTGCCCTCGCGGTCGACCTCTTCGGCGCTGGGAGCGATTGTCTCTGCAGCCACCTCGCCGACGATCTCCAGGATCCGCCGGTAGTTGTCCACCATGTCGGCCGGGCTGTCGGGCACGTAATCGGCCTGTCCGTTGCGCGTGTCCAGCTCCTGGATCTCCGCTACTTCTTCCAGCCCCATGTGATCGAACAGAAACTGGATGTCTTGATTATCGAGAAAGAAGTTCGCCACCGGCAAGCTCCCAAAATTGGTTGTAAGGGTTCAGGAATCAGGAAGTTGGAGTCCAGGCTTCTGCCTGCTATTTCCTTTCCTTGAGTGCCTTGATCATCATCGGAATGACCTGGTTCAGGTCGCCCACGATCCCGTACTGAGCGACCGAGAAGATAGGGGCGTCGGGATCTTTGTTGATGGCGATAATCTTGGCCGACTCTTCCATGCCGGCCCGGTGCTGCACCGCGCCCGAAATGCCCGCCGCAATATACAGCGCCGGCCGGACCGTCGTGCCGGTCTGGCCGATTTGATGCTCCTTGCCGATGAATCCGCCGTCCACAGCGGCACGGCTTGCTCCCACCGCCCCGCCGATCGCGCCGGCCAGCTCGCGTATCAGCTTGAAGTTCTCCTTGCTGCCCACTCCGCCGCCCCCCGCAACGATCACGCGAGCTCCCTTCAGATTGACCGTCCTGGGCTCGATGTGGCGCTCGATCAACTTGACCGCCATCAGGGTCTCGTCGATCTGCACCTTCTCGGCGCGGACCTCCCCCCGGCGTGCCCGATCCAGCTCGCCCATCGCCATCACGCCTTCGCGAACCGTGGCCATCTGGGGCCACATGTCGTAGTTGACGATCGTGGCGATGATGTTTCCACCGAAGGCCGGTCGAATTTGCAGCAGGAGATTCTCGTGCGTCTGGCCGGTCTTCGGATCGGTCACGTCCGCAATGTCCAGATCGGTGCAGTCGGCGGTCATGCCGGCCAGGGCCTCGGATGCCACCCGCGGCGCCAAGTCGCGACCCAGCGGAGTCGCCCCGTAGATCACCATCTGCGGCTTGTGCCTGCCAATCAACTCCACCACCACCCGCGCATAGGGACTCGTCTGGTAGTGACTCAGCTTCGGATCGTCCACCAGGTAGACCACGTCGGCTCCGTAGCCAATGAGCGTGTCGCAGAGGCCTCGCACGTTCGCACCAGGCAACACGGCGCCCATCTTCACGCCGAGCCGGTCGGCCAGTTCGCGGGCCTTCCCGCAAAGCTCCAGCGACACATCGTGCAACCGGCCCTCTTCCTGTTCGGCATATACCCAGACTTCACCCTTGCGGTTTACTTCAATCATGGTCTCTATCCGCGTGAATATTCCGATCGCAGCCGATCGGTTGAGATGTGTTCAATGGGGAATCAACCGAGCGTGCGGTCGACAACCAACTCGTGGATCATCTGACGCACGCCGCTTTCCGTCGGCGGAACGTCCGTGTAGCCTTCCTTCGTAAGAACAATCGCCTGAACACGGAATACCTTCGTCGGCGAACCCGCCAGGCCGCATCGGTTCAGGTCGGCCTGGATGTCATCCAGGTCCCACTGCTCGATCGGATACTTGGCCTCTCGCTGCAAAGCCATGCGACGGTCCACTTCAGCCTGCCGCTCTTCGTCCGTGGCCTCAGGCATCAGCCGCCGAACCTCCATGGCGAGCTCCGATGGAACACGGGCTTTCTTGTAACGCATCACCCGCCGAGCCGCCTGCGGGCGGGGCTCGTTCGCCGTTTCGATGACCGTCACCAGGACCGGCAACCGGGCCTCCACAATCTCCCAGCCGTTGCCCACGTTCCGGCGAATCCGAACCGTATCGCCGTCCACAGAAACCAGCTTCTCCAGATAGGTGATCTGGGGAATTCCCAGCTTCTCCGCTGTCTGGGGCCCTACCTGGGCCGTGTCGCCATCGATCGCCTGACGGCCACAGAAGACAAAATCATATGACCCGATCGTCCTGATCGCCTGACTGATGATGTAGCTCGTGGCCAACGTGTCACTGGCCGCCGCACGGCGATCCGTCAGCAAGATCGCACGGTCTGCCCCACGGAACAGGCAATCTCGTAACACATCTGCTGCCTTGGGGGGGCCCATCGTCAACGCTGTGACCGTGCCGCCATAGCTTTCCTTGATCTCCAGGGCGGTCTCCAGGGCGTGAAGATCTTCCGGATTGAAAATTGTCGGCAACGCAGCGCGATTGACAGTCCCGTCTTCCTTCATCGCTTCGGCCGTTACGTTGGCCGTGTCCGGAACCTGCTTCACGCAGACGATACTGTGATAGGCCACAACTCTTACTCCGAGTCACTAGGCTGGGTAAAACCCGCAACATTATCACTTGACCAACACATGGTCAAGCCCCCAAGAGTCAAAATAGGAGATTCAGATAATATAGAGGTGGCAATTCAGCCATTCCTGGGGCCGGCGAGCGATTCCTGCGACACGGCCGGTAACAGACCCCCCAACCAAGGCGAACGGCGCAATCAACCTGATGTCATTCTGTTTGAGCCATCCGAACATGTTGATTACAATGCCACCCAAGGAATCTCCCATTCCGTATCGACCGTTTTCTGACGTCAAACTTGACAGGAACTCCCGACCGCAACGGTTTTGGACCCCTCGAGGCATATCATGAGCCACCGACCTGGACACCGGCTCGAGTCGTGTGCCATTCCCGCCCAACAGGCCGCTGCGGCCGGCGAGGTTCTTCTCGACGCCGCCGGGGCAAAGGATCGGTCAGATTTCCTCGCACGCCTCGTCGCTCGGCTCCAGGGCGCCTGTCAGGCTGAAGTGGCCGTCATCCTCCACGCAGCGGCCGGGCAGTGGAACCAGGTCGCCCAGGGCGGCAACCATACCCGAGTCCCTCAGGAACTCCTAGCCGAAGCCATGGATCGGGAGGAAATCGTCTCCGCCGGCGTCTGGGTAGCCGTTCCACTCGGAGCTTCCGACGACATGGCTGAGGTGCTCGCGGTTCGTACGGCCGATTCCGCCAGGGCGGCCCAGGCCGCAGAAACGCTACGCACCCTGATGGAGGTTGTTCGGGTCGCCCTTTCGACCATGGAGTCTCGCCTGGCCGACCAGCGGCGCGTCGGTCAACTGGAAGCCCTGCTCGCGATCGCCAACCAGTGGAACCAGACTCGGGAGGTTGGACCGCTGCTGGAGCAGATGGCCGCGGCAGCCACGCGACTGCTTCAAGCCGACCGGGCCAGCATCTTCCTCTGGGACAAACGGGCCAGAACTCTCGTGGGCCGACCGGCGCTCGGCGTGAAAAAGGGCGAACTTCGCGTGCCCGACAATCGCGGCGTGGTTGGCCAGGTGGTCCAGACGGGGCAGCCCTTGCGTGTCGACTCAACCACCGAGCCCGAGCGGATCAATCGTCAGGTCGACGAAGCCCTGGGCTATCGAACGAAGACGATCCTCTGCGTGCCGCTCAGGAGCCGGTCGGGGGAGGTGATCGGTGCCTTCGAATTGATCAACAAGACGGAGGGAGCCTTTGGGAGCGAAGATGAGGCCGTTCTTTCCGAACTGGCGGAACACGCCGTGATCGCTCTGGAAAACGCCCAGGACCGCCAGAAGCTCCTCTCGAACAGTCGCCAGATCGCTGACCAGGCCGCTGATCGCGTGGCGATGATCGGCGAAAGCCCGGCCATTCAGGCCCTTCGCTCGATCGTCCAGCGGGTGGCCGACACCGACTTGGCCGTGCTCATCCTGGGCGAGAACGGGACCGGCAAGGAGGTCGTTGCCCAGTTGATTCACTACCTCAGCGATCGGCGCGCCAAGCCGTTCATTGCAGTCAACTGCGGCGCCATCCCCGATACCCTCGCCGAAAGCGAGCTCTTCGGCCACGAAAAAGGGGCCTTTACCGACGCCTACGAAATGCGCCCCGGCAAATTCGAACTGGCCGCCGACGGCACCTTGTTTCTCGACGAAATCGGCGACCTGAGCACGAGCGGCCAGGCCAAGCTCTTGCGAGTCCTCGAAGAAAAGCTCCTCGTACGAGTGGGCGGATCCACGCCGATTGCCACCGATTCACGGGTGATCGCCGCTACCAATCAGGGTCTTGCCCGCATGGTCGGCGAGAAACGGTTCCGCGAGGACCTGTACTTCCGGCTCAACGTGGTGACTCTGGAGATTCCCCCTCTGCGCGAACGGGGAGATGATGTCCTGCTCCTGGCCCGCCATTTCCTCGCCGAATTCTGCCAAAGAGTTCGCCGCTCCGTGCCCGTCTTGTCGCCCACCGCCGTGGCTCGCCTGAAATCGCACCCCTGGCCGGGAAACGTCCGCGAGCTTCGAAACCTGATGGAGCGCCTGGCGTACCTTTCCACTTCCGAACGCGTTGAGGCCGAGGATCTGGCTTTCATTCTCTCCCCGAAGGAGGAGGGCGCCCTGGTGACGGCCCCAGGCCTTCCGCTGACCGACGCCACCACGGATTTCCAGATCAAGTACATTGAGCAGGCGATCCGCCGCGCCGCTGGCAACATGAGCGAGGCCGCCAAGGCACTCGGCCTGCATCGATCGAATCTCTACCGGAAGATGCGGCAGCTCAACATGCCCGTGCCTCGCTGAACAAGCCAAATTCGCTGTACCCGAACCTCAAGGCGGTCTGAAACGGGCCGGCGGCTCCCGAATGGGGTTTGGCTGAGCCCCTTCCCATTTCGACCCCCCCCTCACAGACTCCCCCTTGAGGCGTGCGAACCAAACGCTATGATAAGAGGTCTATCCCAGTGCGGGAGGCCCTCCTAGCTCAGTTGGCAGAGCAGCTGACTCTTAATCAGCGGGTCGTTGGTTCGAGTCCAACGGGGGGCACTCAGAAAGCCTTGCGTAGCAACGAGTTACGTAAGGCTGTTTTTTTGGTCGCAGGCAGAAAATGGCCCGGTACTATGCTGGTGCAACGTTGCGACAAAATCCTTGTCGTCCGTAGCGTTGACAAACGCCCCCCCGACAAGGTGAACGATGGCACCGTTGGAACCAGTTTTGCCGGAATGTCCAATGCCACAAGTTCTGATGCCCCAACGCATTCCTTGACTTCGCTGTCTGAGTCGCACATGCTGGATATAGATGGATTCTCTCTTTCACCGGCACGGATGGGCTGGGAAACCCGATATTGACTTGCTGGGGTTGGCTTCACGCCCATTTCTCGATTACGATCTCTCCCGAACCTCACCCCTTTCCACTTGAGACAGTTCAATGACCAGCCATCGCTTGCTCCAAAAGCAGCGAGACCTTTACGACGAGCACACAGAGAGCCTCGAGTCGTGGGAGGCAGACCACGAAAAGGCGATGTTGTGTCGGGATGTTGAGGACGCGATAAGCGTAGGGCTAGCGATCTTGTCAAACATCCGCCGGCATACTGAGGTATTGACTCGCCAATTTGACGGCTCCGAAGTCTCTTGGAACCAGACCAAGGAAGTCGCCGGATGGTATACTTGGTGGCGACAAAGATCAGCCGTCTTGCTTGAGGTTGTCGAACGGTGTGAGAAGTGTGGTTACGTGGTGGCACACGCTGACAAACTTCGACGCAATTTTCGAGAAGTCTCGTTGATGAGCCTTGACGTAGACCGTGTGAGAGAATCGATTTCCTCGCTCCTTGAGGGCCGAGGGAAGCACGCAAAGCAGGCAATGGATGAGCTACGAGATCGTTTACGGCGAACGAGCTCTTGAACGCGTCTTTGAGTTTCTCAAGGAACATGCGGCTCATGATCTTATCGACCAAATAGACGTGGCGATGGACCGGCTTGCGGAACAACCGGTCTTGTTGAGCAAGGTCTCCAGGTTTCCGTATCCAAACCGCGGGCAGTGCTACGACTTCCATTGCGTCCTCGGTCCAGGTCAACGGGTGCGTTTTCGGGTACATTTCTTGTTCGGTGCGGACGAGTCCACGTTGTACGTTTTTGATGTGATCCCTAGTGATCCATACTACGCGCTTTGACCTGCCGCCGGCCCAACCGCGGCCGCCCTCGGGTGTCAGGACACCCACTCAAGAACGCAAAAAACCCCGCGCTTCTCCTCGCTGCTCTGCCTCGCCACCGTCAACCTCCTCCAAGTGATTGGGATTCACAAATCACCCCGAGTTTACCATGACACGCAAGATGCTGTTGGGCGAACGCTTACGTAAATCTTGCAGTTGGGCAATGTCCTTTGAAGCTCCGCCGCTCCGTTGTCACTGACTTTGGTTCCGTTCAGGTTGAGTTCTTGAAGTTGAATCAGCCGCTTGAGGCTAGGCAGGCCAGCATCAGTGACGTTGGCTCCAAACAGTTCCAGGTATCGAAGTCGCGTCAGAGTTCCGATGTGCTCCACCCCGACATCCGAAATCTTGGTTGCACGCAGGGTTAGCGATTGGAGTTGGGTCATTCCTGCCAGGTCAGCAAGTCCGGCGTCTTTGATTTTCGGCCCCGCCAAGCTCAGCGATTGCAGTCGGCTCAACCCTCTCAGATGAACAAGCCCAGCATCCGTGACTTGGGTTGCGAACAGGCACAGCGATTCGAGTTGGGTCAGTTCTCTCAGGTTTGCTAACCCGGCGTCGGTGATTTGGGTTCCCCCAATGTCCAGCGACCGGAGTCGGGTCAGTCCTCTCAGGTTGACCAGTCCTGCATCGGTAATCCGCAGTCCCCCAAGATTCAACGATTGGAGTTCGGTCAGTCCTTTCAGGTGGGACAATCCGGTATCGGTAACCCGCGTCCCCGCCAGATTCAACGATTTGAGCTGGGTCAATCCGTCGAGGTGAACAAGCCCTGCATCCGTCACCCACGTACCCCACAGGGTTAGCGATTGAAGTTGGGTCGATTCTCTTAGGTTTGCCAGTCCAGCGTCAGCAACCCGCGTTCCCCCAAGGTCGATCGCTTGCAGCCGGGGCCGTCCCTTGAGGTAGGCCAGTCCAGCGTCGGAAATCCGCAGTCCCCCAAGGTTCAACGTTTGGAGTTGGGGCAATCCTTGGAGCCAAGCTAACCCGCGGTCAGTTACTCTGGTATGCGCCAGAATCAGAGATTGGAGTTCCGTCAAGTCTTTGAGATGCTCCAATCCAGCATCAGTAATCCCGGTGCTCCAAAGGTCCAGGGTTTGTAGTCTCGTCAAGCCCCTGAGTTGTGCCAACCCGGCATCGGTGACCTTCGTTCCTCGCAAATTCAGTGATTGGAGTTGTGGCAAACCGCGCAAGCTCGTCAGTGCCACGTCTTCGGCCTTAGAGAAGAAAATTGGCGGATTTTCGCTCGCCAGACGGTTATGCGGCCACGCGAAATCGACGCCAATGACTCCCTTCGCAGGACTCTTTTCGTCAACGATGATCCGGCCGCCCCAGAGCCTTGTAATCTCGGCTACTGCCCTTTCCTGCCCATTCCTCAGATCATCCGCCACCCCCCACGATATGGTGCACAATGACAGCACAAATGCCAGCATGGGTCGGGCGATTCGTCTCATTTGACTTCTCCGCGACGTGCCGCCCAGCTATCCTACGGACGTTTGCGTCCAGCAGTGGGAATCGTGCGGGCGTGTATACGCCGCAGATTATGCACCTTCCAGAAGGCAAAGACAATGTCGATTAGGGGTTGCGAACGTACCAGACGACGCTCCCGGTCAATCGCCGGGCCTGACCGCCCGGCGGGCATCGGCTTAATTCTGCGGTGGGTGCCTTGGACGAAGGCGAGAATCAGGCGTTGGATGGCCGGCGCGAGCCGCGCGGCACCGCGTCCGAAAAGTTCTACTGGCGTCCAGTCGCCCCGACTTAGTGTAAGTTGTATTTTAACAAGGGATTGCGTCGCGTGCGGCGTGATCCCTTGTTTCGCTTTTGGTCCTTGGTGATACCTTTCGAGATACCTTTTTTGTTGCGTTTGGTAGGTTGGTTGAAGGTTCACGGACACGCAGCACTGTCTTCACTCGATCTTGAGGGTTCGTCCTGTACGCGTTCAACGCTTTTGAGGAGCTTCCGACAATACAGCAAGGCCTCCAGAGATGGCATATCTGCGAGGGGGACCCCACCAGGATCGTGACTCGCTGTATCGGGCCGCAATCCGTCTTTTGCGGACAATCCCGATTCCGTCTCCCGACGCTCCAACAGACTCGACTGCTGAGTGAACCACTCGCGGTATTCCTTCTGAATACGCATTCGCCATTTCGCGACCAACTTGACTCCTTCATGAATACCCAAAGTTTCGGATTCCGAGAATCCCATGCGGTTCACAAAGACCATCCGGGACAATACTTTTGGCTGGACGACCCCGTCCTGGATGCCGTCCTGAAACGCTCCTCCGTGGTCCACAACCTCGGCCGTCCACCCCCAATAGATGCCCACGATTTGGTCCTTCGTTTTCTTTCTTACTACCGAACTATCGTTTGGCCTTTTCTCTGCCTCCAATTCACCGTCATGCTCGGCTGTTCGCATTGCGACGAGAAGTTGCGCAAGTTCAGCGAGAAACACGTCTTTCGCCTGTACCGACAGCTCACACTGCGGGGTCGCGTTGTCCGCGGCCCGTGATTTCGAACCAACGACCAGTACAAGAGTGATAACGAAATGGACCAATGCTCGCGATGCATTGCAGTTGGTGACCATAGTACGTATCTCCTAAGTCTGTACTGTTCGCAAGGGTGCCAGTCTCCGACCAGATGCATCTGTCTGGTTCCACAGACAGGACTATCTCGGATATATTTCTGCAAACTCCTTCGCAAACAGCCAATCTTCGAGAACATCCCAGAATGAAGATGGCTCATAGGGAAGCTGAAAGGCCGCTTCCTTGTCACGGTCATAGAGGTCCTCAAAAACGAGCCGACCCTTTTCATACGCGTACTTCGCTTCCTCCACAGCAGTGCAGGCCAACCGATGCAGCGTAATAGCATCCATTTTGTCACAGAACCTGAGACTTTCGAGCGTGTCTAGCCCGTCTTCGACAATGCTAAGTAGACGCGTGGCCCCATCATAATGATAGCGTTCGTGCCTCAGAATCTCAGTATGAAGAGCCGCTGGAGTGAGTTTCTTAATTCGAGCAGCTCTGATCAACTTGTCGTCGTTGGCAGGCCTCATGAGCCCCGTGATGAAATCGCCAAACCGCCAGTTACCAGCTCTTACTGGTCCACGGCCGCCTTGAAGCAGTGGATCGTACCGCGATCCGTGCTCGCAAACAGACGTCCGTTGGCCGCAACCAGGCCGTAAGCCCTGCCCGTCACCGGGACCGATCCAAGCTCCTTCCCACTGGCTGCGTCGAAGGCAACGACCCGATCATCCCCTCCGGCAAACAGCGTGTTTCCGGCCAGGATCAGATCGTGTGGACAGTCGCCCGTCGTTTTCCAGGTGTAACAAGCGGCCATTTTCGATGGGCTCGCGGCCAGTTCCGATTCGATCGGCTTGAGTTCTTCTCTCAGATCCTCACCTGCCGGACCGCGCGATGGTTCAGAGAGCTGTGCGAGCTGCTCCTGGATGGCTTTCCGCCGCGATTGGAGCTGGGTCTGGCGTTTGGCCAACTCCATATACCTGGCCCGGTCAAAACCGCCAATCTCCCTACCCATATTCAGGTAGGCAACCTCGTCTGTGACAACAATCTGCCTGGCTTCAGGAAACGTGACGAAGTAGTCCCGGCTATCTGCGTCAAACCCGCGGAGCTCTCCCCCCGAACCGTGGTTCTGGCCGTGACCGCTGACAAACTCGCCGGTCCGGGTCACGACGGCGAAGACTCCGCCCTGGCCGGCGCCCCCAACTCCGCCGAGTGAACGGCCCGTGGCTCGATCGAACAGCTCCGGCCGTTGACGGCCCTGGGGCAGGTAAAGCCGGGATTCGGTTGCCAGTATCGCCCCTTGCATCGTAAGGTGCTCGAACGTGACACAATAGCACCCGGGGCCCTCTTCATCACCCGATCGGGCATCCACCGCGCACAGGTAGGACTTTTCCCACGGCAGCAGTGATGCGCCGTAGTAGGCGAGACTGTCGTGGATCAGCACTCCCGTCCGGCACGGCCAGTGCGAAATCAACTTCCCGTTGCTGAGCATCAGGGTCTCCGCCCCTGAAGGTTTTCGCTTCCAGACCAGCGATCCGGTGGCGGCGTCCACACAGTACGCATGCCCGTCGTCTGAACCGAAATAGACTCTGCCCTCGTGCCAGGAGGGAGGAAGACGCACCGGCCCTCCGGCAGGAAACACCCATTTCTCCGTGCCGGTCTCTACATCCAGGCAGTGAACGGCATCATCCACCGACGACCCGAAACAGACCGAATCTCCGACCGTGGTCACGAAAAACGCGGTGTCGAAGTTCCGCATGGATTCAAGCCGGCGGAGGTTGGCGTAGGCATCCCATTTTGCCGGTCCGGTCCAAGCCATCTGAGGCGGCGTCGGGGCCGTGTAAGTCCAGACCGGAGCCAATGGAAGCCGCAGCGGCTCCGGCGTGACGCCGCTGCGACGATTGTCCGCCCGGTACGTCGGCCAATCCGCGCTGCTCGCGGGCTCGGCGGCAGCGCTCGCCGCGGCAATGAGAGCCAGAAGAGCGAAAACGCTTCGAGGCGGATGGTCCATGAAAGCCCCCCGTTTACTTGGTTGCCGAACTCGGCGCCGGCGCGAATCCGATGGAAGTTTCCAGCCAGTTGCCGCAACTACAACCGCCGCCGCCTTCGGGCGACAGCAACATTCCGTTCGCGGGCACGGTGCTCAGCCAGCAACTCGGACGCAGGTTGTACCAGCCCGTGGTCTTCTCACTGGCAACATCCCACATGGAGATCCGCCCTGCCTCGCCGCGATAAACGAGGGCGCTGGTGGTGGCCCCGTAAGTTGCGCAGCCTCCGTGGCGACCGACGTTCTTGGTCAGCAATTTGCCGGTGGCGGCGTCGTACCCGCAGGGTTCGAGATAGACGGCATTGCCGACCAGCACCGGGTGCTGCATGTGACCCCCGTGATTGTCGCGCGTCCAGTCGTGGGCGGCATGCCACAGGCTGTTCCCGTCCGCCGCGCTGAAGGCGTAGAGGTGGTATTGGCCCGCGTCTGAAGAGGCGATGAACACCTTGTCCCCCGCCGCCAGGAGGTAAAAAACCACGATCCCGTCAACCGTGTCTATCGGCTGTTCCCACAGCTTGCCGCCGGTCGCCGCGTCCAGCGCCACGAGGAACTGATCCTCCCACAATTGCGGTGATCCAATCCGGCTTGTGGCCAGTGTCTTGACCTCGGGATGGCGGCATTCGACCAGCAGAACCTTGCCGCCGGCCACGGCGATGGTCGTATTGAGGATCACCCCGCCGCGATAATGCCATTTCAACTCGCCGCTCGTACTGGCGAGGGCGAACATATCATCGCTGCACACCTTTTCCGTGCCCGCGCCCGACGTGGCGTCGTACCAGCTTTTCCCGCCCCAGAAGTCCGTGTACGCCGCGCCCTTCTTGACGCTGCTGCCGTAAAGGAGTGTGCCGGCCCGGGCCAGATAACCCCATTCATGTGTGCCGCGCAAACCCGCGTCGGCCAGGGAGAGCGTGCGGATCACTTCGCCGGTTTGCGCCGCAATCGCCCAGCAGCGGTCCTTGATCGCTACATACAGGTGATCCGGATCGGCACACCAGTTTCCCGCGTCGCGCGGCATGTTCACTCGCCGCAGGGCCGGGGTTTCGAGCGACCACAAGACGGCCCCGTTGTAAGAATCGAGCGCGGCAATCCGGTTCATGCCCTGGTGGAACAACCGTCCGTTGATCGCCAACGGCGCCGGCATGCGCGGGTTGCGGTCAAGCCCAAAATCACCCCCCGGCCTGCCCAGCCATTGCACTTCGAGCCGATCCGTGCTGGTGACGCCCTGCAAGCCTTCCTGGCCGTTGGCGGAATTGCCGGCATCGCCGTACTGGTGGGTCCACGCGCCCGTGCCCGGCGGCAATTCGCGTCGGGCAACCACCCACCCGCCCAGACTGGTTTCCACCAAGTCCCAGTCGGCCTTCGTCTTGCCGAGCCAATCCTCCACGCGGCCTTTGGCATCGGCCGAAAAGGCGGCTGGCAGCGGCCCGAGGCAGGCCACGCCGGTGGCAGGTTGGAGGAGGGGAATCACCTGGCTGGCAGTGGCGGGCAGTTCGCCACCGCCGATCCCGTCTTCCGCCACGATCAAGTTGGCGAACGATTGCGGAAACGGCAGACGATCGGCTGCAGCCACGTGGTGCAACGTAATCCGCGAGCCATAGGCGGCCGCCTTGCCCAACGCCGCCCGAGCCCGCTCAATCCGGTTGCGATCATTGTCCACGCCGACAACGATCAACTCGCTTTGCCTGACCAGTTCGTAAGCGAGTTGCCCGTCACTGCAGCCCAGGACCAGGCAGTATCCCCGGGTGATTCCCGTGGCGGAAAGAATCTCTTGGGCGGCCTGGCGGCAGCGTTGGCCGCGCTCATCGGATGCGTAGGGAGACGGGAGATCTGGTATCCGCGCAACGCTGTAATTCAAGCCATTGTCCAGTTCAAACACCTCGCTGATTGAGCCTGCCTGGCCGGGCTGGTTCGCTCGAATGCGATACTGATAGCGAGCCTTGGGTTCCAGCCCGGTCAGCGTGATCCGGTGCGACGTTTTCGCGGCGGCATCCCGCGTCTGCCGGTCCCAATTCTCTTCGAGGCCATACTCGACGAGGCTCTCGCAAGGTTCGCCCGTCTCCCAGGCGACGACCGCCGCGTCGGGGGCAATGAACCGCGCACAGGGCGGTACGCGAAACGCCAGAGGCCGGGGAATCTTGGCTTCGGTGGCCGCGAATCGCGACTCGATCTCTGCGGGCTCCAGCACCCGACCGTGCAGCACTACCTCGTGAATCCTGCCCTGCGCCCGGAAGAACTCGTCGTCGTCGCGGTAGGCACCAATCGTCAGCAGAGCGGTGGGCGGATAGTCGATGTCCCCCTGTTGGTCTGTCGCTGTGGCCTCGAGCTTTCCGTTCACGTACAACTTCATCGCTTGCCCGTCATACGTGCCGGCGACGTGATACCATTGTCCCTTCTGGAACGGCCTGTCGCCCTTCAGATACGTGAGCCGGCCGGAGGCCGACACGGCGAAGCTGAAATGGGTTTCGTCGTATCCCAACAGCCAGCCTTTTTCGAAGCTGCCGTTGTCCTGGAAATAGCCGGCAATTCCGCCCCAGGCCAGGCCGGCGTCCAACGACACCCAGGCTTCAATCGAAAGCGCCCGCGCTGGGAGGTCGGCGGTTTGGACGTTTGGGACCTCAACGCTGTTCGCTTCCCCGTCGAGGGCCAGCGCGGCCAGTGGTCCTTGCGTCAGGTGTGTTTCTCCTTGAATCGAGCCGTCGTGCTTGCCTGCCCGATCAACCACCGTCGCCCCTTGGATCTGGTTGGCATCAAACGTCCACCAGCCCAAGGGCTGGTCAGCGCCATGGCCGCCGCCTGGCAACAGAAGGACCAGGCATGCGCCCGTCAGGCACAGGCTGCCCAGTCGCAGCGATCGCCCCAGGTTCAGGACGGTTCCCGGCACCGTGGCAACCCTCGGCCGGCCGGCGGAAGAAAAGAATCGAGATCGCACTTGTTCGCTCCATACTCGACAATCAACAGCCGCGGGAGGCAATCTTGCCGTCGAGGGCGCTCGCCACCGTTTCCAGATAGCCGGCCGCGCTACGGTTTGCCCCTTCAATCGAAACTTCGATATCCGGGTGCTGCGGTCGTCGCCTGATGGTCGTCTAGGGCAACCGCGACGAACCCAAATCACGCCAAAATCGGCGAACAAGACGGTGGGCAACCATTTCCCGCGGGTCGAAAAATCGTACAAAAAAATCCCGGCGGGCGGACAACTCTCTTTTCCCAATCGATTTCCGCAGGCTCGCGGGGAACTCGTTTCGAGAGCATAACGCAATCCGAGGTGACCAGTCAAGTTACGCACAACGCAACCGGCTCGGCCGACTCGGGCGCCGCTTGTGACCCTTGCGGAGTCCCGCTACGATGAACTCGCCGCCGATCGCTGCGAAAGAGCCTGACCAAGGAGCAGACATATGAAGCACGCACAGCATCCGTCCATCGGTTTCACCCGCCGCGAGGCCATGCAAATCGGACTCGGAACCTTCTTGAGTGCTGCGGCTGCGGCCGCCGGCGCGCCGGCGGCGGAGGCAGTCCAACGAGAACGCCTGGCCATCTCCTTCTGGATCTGGGCGCTGTGGGACACGGGGACACATGGTTTCTTCAACGACTTCGAACTGCGCATGACGGAACTGGTCGAGCGCGGCTTCAACTGCATTCGCATCGAAGGGGGGGCCGGAATCACGCACGACGCCGAGGGCAAGCCGCGTGGGGAGCTGACGTTCTATCCCGCGGTCCCCGGCCACGCCCATTTCACCCGGCAGATGGAGCACATGACCGGTGGCCGCGTCGATCTGATGCGGCGACTGATCGAACTCTGCACCGTCGCGAAACGCCACAAGGTCAAAGTGATCCTCTCGAGCTGGTACTACTTGCACACGTTCTGGTTTACCGACAAGAGTGTGACGTCCGAGTTACTGGGCCTGCCTCCGGAACAACGCTTCATCCGCTTTGCCCAAGGGTTGGACCGGATCCTCGAAGAGCTGAAACAGCGCGGCTTGGCCGACACCATCCTCGCCGCCGAGATCTTCAACGAGGTGGACGGGATGGATTTTTCCGGCGGCTACGGATCGCAGGAGAAACCCGTGGATGTGCTGCACAAGTTCCGGAACCTGCATGAAGAGGCTCTGGAATTCCTGAAAGCACGGCACCCGGATATCCGGTTCGCCCTGGACACCAGCACGCCATCGGTCAATCCCGAGTCCATGCCGCGCAACGCGCAGGTATGGACCTTCCACAGTTATTACCTGTGGAGTGTCTACGGAGTCTTCGAGCAGAACTTGCTCAGCAGGGATGTCGACCTGACCGACCCCGCCAGTTACGCTCCGGTCCGCCGTTTCCTGCGACCGGATCTCGTGCCATTCCAGGCGATCCTCGACAGCCGCAAGGAGCGTCCGCCCATCGAGCCCGGCTGGTACCGCCGCATCTGGCTGTATCGCAACCTCGAACCCAGCGCCATGCCGGAGTTGGAGCGTCTGCTGCAGGAAAACCTGGTGACACAGATCGACCAGTACAAACGAAAGGCCACCGACGCGGTCGAGCACGCCGTGAAATTGCGTGACGAGGTCTTCCCCGGCATCCCGCTGATACTCGGCGAAGGGGTCAGCTACTGCGCGGACCACCGTCTCCGCTGGGAGGAACGCTCCGACGCCTACTGGGAAGTTGTCGAGCACGCCGCCCGCGCCTACCGGGAGCACGGATTGTGGGGCGCCGTAGCACGCACGAATTCCGGACCGGAAGACCCGGTCTGGCACGAATACCCCGAACGCCTGCAGCGAGTCAACGCCACGTTCCTGGGGAAGAATGTCTCGTGATCCCGGCGGTGAGCGTCAGTCCCGTTCGAGAGACTGGCGCGACGCTCTCGGATTCCAGAGTGGGTGGACGGAAGGGACCGGTGCAGCGCTGCTTGCAGGAGCAGGGCTCGGCTGTCTCGATCGCTTGCCTGTGTACAGTATTTGCGCTACTTGCTGAGATCTTTGATGCGGAGATTGCGATACTCGTGAACTCCGTTTTCGGCCTGCAGGCCTAGGTAGCCCCGCTTCAACGTGTCCGCCGAGTCGGAGGTGCTGACCAGTTCGCCGTTCAGGCGAACTTCGATCTTTGCTCCGACAATCTTGATGTCATAGGCGTTCCACTCCCCGTCCGGCTTCAGCACCTTCTGCACCAACTCGACATTGAGATCATTTTGGGCTCCAAAGATCTTCGCCATGCGGGCGGTGTTCTCAATCTGCACTTCGTACTTCTCATTCGGCCAGTTCTCGCCCGCCTTGACGGACCGCAGAAAGACGCCGCCGTCCTGTTTCGGCTTCAGGAAGCGGAATTCCAGACGCAGGATGAAATCGGAATACTCCTTGTCGCTACGGAGCCAGCCGAGGCCCACATCGTGCTTGAGGACGCCGTCCTCCACGACAAACTTCGCGCCGTTCATGAGATGCCAGCCATCGAGGGTTTTGCCGTCAAAGAGGCTGACGAAGCCCTCCTCAGCGTTGTCGGCGGCCAAACAGACGTTTGGCATGCCCAAGACGCACAAGGCGCCGGCGGCAATAACGGCTTGCATGACACTGCGGTAGTGGACCATGTTCTTTACCTCCTTACGGGTCGATCTTGGATGGTTGGCACGGATTGACCAGACTGAGCATAGGCCAGAAAGCCCGGGGAAGCAAGCGGCGATGGGCAATTGGGCGGCCGTGGCCGCCCAATTGCCCGTTCACGAATACCACATCACCGCCACAAAGAAGCACGCAGACCCTGCCAGCACACATAGATGCCACGCCAGGTGGGCGTATCGCAAATTCTTGGCCACATAGAACAGCACTCCCACCGTGTACGCCGCCCCGCCGGCGAACATCAGAATGAACCCCGCTCTCGGCAGTCGCATCCACAGGGGATACACGGCAACGATCGCCAGCCAGCCCATGGCCAGATAGAGGGAAGTCGAGATCGTTCGTGCCCGTTTTCTGTCCACCTTCTCCAGGCAGAGTCCCGCCGCCGCCAGCCCCCAGACCAGTCCAAAGAGCGTCCAGCCCCACGGCCCGCGCAGCACTCCCAGCGTAAACGGCGTATAGGTGCCGACAATCAACAGATAGATGGCGGCGTGATCGAACCGGCGGACGATCAGCTTCACCCGTCCCGCCGGCAGGGCGTGGTAGAGTGTTGACGACAGGTAGAGAACGATCATCGTGGCCGAGAATATACTCGCCGCCACAACATCCGCCGCCTTTCCGTCCTTGATCGCCGAAACGACCAGTACCGGCGCCACGGCTATCGCCCCCAAAAGGCCGATGCCGTGGCTGATCGAGTTCGCGATCTCTTCACCCGTCGATTGATTCCGTGCCCGTGTCGTAGCAATAGCCATCTTCACCTTTCCTGGTTCTCAAGCTTCCGTCATTCCGTCGCGGCCCGCTCCAGGTTCCGACCCACCCCACCCGTCAGTTGAATCAGCATCGGCAGCACCACCAGGTTGCCGATCAATCCGCCCAGCATCGCGAGACTCACCAGGGCCCCGAAGTAGACCGTCGGTATGAACGGGCTCGTGCACAGGACGGTGAAACCAACAATCAGCGCCAGCGTCGAAAAAACAACCGCCAGCCCCACCGTCTGGTGCACCGAGGTTAGGGCATCGTCGAGCGCAGCACCCTTCTCCCGCGCCCGCCGGTAGGCCGTCAGGTAGTGAATCGACGAGTCAATCGAAATCCCCACCGACACGGCCGCAATCATCGCCGCCCCCATGTTGATCTTCAGGCCCAGCCAGCCCATCAACCCCGTGACTACGAAAATCGGCAAGGTGTTGGGCACCAGGGCGATCAGCGAGAGACTCACGCTCCGCAGGGCTACCAGCATCATCAGCCAGATCGTCGCGGTGGCAATCAGGAAAGCCAGCCACTGATCCCGAAGTATGCTGTCGATCAGGTTGGCCAACAGCACGAAGAAGCCGGTCACTTCCGCAGCCGGCGATTGTCCTTCCGGTGGAAACTCTTCGCCGCTGATCTGGCGAACCTGCTCGATGATCGCTCGCTTCGTCGACGACGGCTGACGCTCATAGGAACGCAGCATCACGCGAAACAGGTATCGCCCCCGCTGCTCCGGATCCTCGCCCTCCAGGGCGGTCTCCAGCGCCGGTATCTTTTCCACAAAGTGGCGCCATGCCGTCCCCGTCAGCACGTTGCGGCGCATCTCCCCGCGGATCCGGTCCGGATTGTTCGGCATCGCCGCCAGTACCCCGTCGACTCGGCTCAACACCTTCGTGAGCCCCGGAGATTTCGAACCGTCGGCGCTGACAACGACCACATCCTTCCGCAGGCGATCTTCCAGGCGGCGGATCCGGTTCAAGAATGCCCAATCCGGCTCCTCGGGCCCTGGAATCATGATGTCCCACACCCCGGCGCCGCCGAGATTGGCCTCTACAAACTCGTAGGAACGCACGATCGGGCTATTGGTACGGAAGTTCTTCGTGAAGTCGCTTTCCAACTCCAGTCGGGCGTTTCCCAATCCTGCCGCAACGACGACGATCACGATCACCAGCCCCAGCGTCCCGGGCCGGCGGTGGACGAAACGAGCGGTTCGGCCAAGGATCTTCTCCAGGTATTTCTCACCCCACGCGGTCTTCGGGTCCGGATCGTATCGTCCCAGGAGAACCAGCCCGGGCACAATCATCATCACGCTCACCAGAACCATCAAGGTGCCAAGGGCCATCATCAAGGCGAAGTCGCGAACCGGGGCGACTTTGGCCACCAGCAGTGACGCAAAACCCGCCACGGTGGTCGCGCACGACCAAAACGCGGGAACGGCCAACAGGCCCGCAGCCCGGCACAGGGCCTCGCGCGGCGCGAGCGACTCCTGCCGAGCCTCCCGGAATCGGAGGATCACGTGAATCACTGTCGCAACCCCCACCACGGTCACGACCGCCGTGAGCATCGAACTCACCATGCTCATCTGCACCCCGCTTGCAACGAGCGTGGCCCGCGTCAACAGAATGGCCCATTGCACCACCGCCACCGGCACCAGGACCCAGCGCAGGCTGCGAAAGCAGACGATGATCACCACCGCCAACAAGCTCGTCGAAGCCCAAGCCAGCCGGCGGCCGTCATTTTCCACGTACCGAAAGCCGTCGGAAACCATCACCGGCTCACCCGCAAGCATGCCCCGCCCGAGCGGCTCAGGCAGGCTCTCCATCACCTGCCGCATTCGGGCGATAACCTCCTGGCGGGAAATCCTTGCTTCCGCCTCCGGCTCGAGAATGCACACCACCGCCGCCACTCGTCCGTCGGCCGAATGGGTGTAGCCTTCGAAGAGCTTCCTGGCGCGGGCGGCCTGGCCGCTTTCCTCCACGATCCGCTCGTCGAGCGGCTGATCGATGCTGATCACATCGGCCACCCCCTCCACTTCCTTCAACCGCCGGCTCACTTCCGCCACCCGTCGGATTCCGTTCCCGTCAGTACTCAGCAGACCGGGATCCGCATAGACCGCCAGCACGACTTCGTTGCCCCCAAAAGTCCTCTTGAGCTGGTGATAGGGCCCAATCAGCGGATCTCCCGGCGCAAACATGCTGTCGATCGACCGATCGAACTGGAGCTGCCGCGAGGGCACAATCGCCACTGCCGCCGCGACCAGTGCGATTCCCAGCAAAGGAAATCGCCACGCAATCAGGCGGTCGACGATGCGTTGGCTGAAGGCGGGCATGTTTCCGGGGCAGAGGGGCGGGTAGTAGGCAGGCCGATTGGCGACAGACACCAGCGGCGCGAGTGAATCGTTTCATTCTATGCACCCCGCCGGCTCACGGGCAGGGGCCAAGCCGATGCACGTGTCCCCAGCCGCGATCCGGGTCGCGTGCTTCGCCACTCTTTCGTCATGCGATTTTTTCGTCCTTCCTCATATCCGCTTTCCTCTTTCCCTCCCCTCATTCCCCAAACGCCGCCCTCTGGACTTCCCCGACAGGCACATAGGCCTGCGACGTGTGCGTGTAGTTGCACGTGCAGCCGCCCAGGATGTTGGGCGCGTTGAACACACCGTCGGCTGGGAACAGATTGTTCGAGCAGGCTGGGCGGATGTTCCAGAGCGACGTCGCCTGCCGCGACTCCAGGTCGATGTACGCCGCGTTGGCCAGTACCCGGGTCGTGATCATGTGCGCGCTGGCCCGAATGATCGTACAGCCCCGCCGTACCCATTCGGTACGCTCCCCCTCGATCTGGCCCGAGTTGAGGTCGTAGACCACAAAGCTCTCCACGGTTCCCCAGAGCAGCTTCTCACCCACCACGAACAACGGCCCCGGAGCGCCCGTCACGGCCTTGCCGTCCACCGGCACGGGCAGCCCGGGGAGCGGCTTGTGCAACTGGCCGTCGGCCGCCCGGTAAATTCCCTCCGCCGTAACCAGCATGTCGAGCGGTTCGCAATAGAACACACTTGCCCCGCCGGCAATTTCCCAGATCGGCTCGCCTGTGCGAATGTCGATCGCCCGCGTCTTCACGTCGTCGGTTCCTTCGCCGCGCCGCGGGTTAAGGAGTTCGGCACAGAACACCCGCCCTCGCCCCACGGCCACGCTCATCGCAGCCCGGTTACACTCTCGCTGCCAGAGAATCTTGCCGCTGTGCCGATCGGCGCACAGCAGGAAGGGGCCGCTGCTGGCCAGGAGGTAATCCTCCCAGCACCGCAGATTACTCCACGGACCCGGCAGGTCCTCCGTAAGCTCAAATCGCTGTGTCTCCTTGCCCGTCGCCGGATCGAGCACCAGGCATGTCTTGCCCCCCGTTACATAGATCGCATCGGGAGCCGTGACCATCTGATCGCCGGCCTCACGCTTGAAGGGCAGCGCGGCCTGCCATAGCTGGCGGCCGGTGAACGCATCCATCGCATCGATGTCGTCCATTTTCACCAGCACCCGCCCGCCCACAACCCGCACCAGCGTGGCCTTGGGCGTGCGGAGCCATTCGTTCGACGCGTCGAACCACAACAGGTCCAGCGGCGCTTTGACAAACGTGTCCGTCGACGCCTTCGTGCTCGCTGCGTTCGCCTCCTCGTGTGACCAGTCGGCCGCACCGGGCAACGCCCCCTCGCGGCGTATCAGCATCCAACCGTCCTGCTTCTCAACGACCAGGCCGGCCAGGGTTTTGTCGTCCGGAGCGGCGTAAGGGTCAGCGCCGGAAACCTCGTTCAGTCTCGCGCAGGCCGAGCCGCCGTAGGGGCGCAGCTTCGGATAGACCGTCCG
The DNA here is from genome assembly GCA_964429355.1 of uncultured Planctomycetaceae bacterium. GTDB lineage: Bacteria > Planctomycetota > Planctomycetia > Pirellulales > Thermoguttaceae > JAAYAY01. The sequence continues at coordinate 37,807 of CAYSCH010000037.1, forward strand.
TACGATCGAATCGACGTTGTCCGCGGAGATCTCGCCCGATCGCTCCGAAACAATCAGGTTGGCCATATAGGGAGGCAGCGGATAACCCAGCGGATCGCCCGTGCGAGCACACACCCGCGAGCCGTACATCCCCGCCTCCTGGAGCCGCTCGCGCAGCGCAGCGATCTTGCCCGCGTCCGTGTCGATGGCGATCACGTGGAGATTCGATCGCCGCGCCAGTTCCTCGGCGAGCCGCCCCGAATCCAGGCCCAGCACCAGCCCATAGCCTTCGGTCTGACCCGTAACTTCGAGGACCGCCCTCGCCGTATCGCCTGCGGATCCGTCCGCCTGCGCCGGCACCGACGGCCGCTTGTGCACGGCAACCTCCGCCGGCTTCTCCGCCCCATAGGCGTAGATTCGCCCCTCCCGCGTCACGGCAAACAGCCGATCGTCTCCCGCCAGCAGGCGGTGGGGAGTACCGTCCAGTTCTGCTTGCCACTCGATCTCGGGCTCTGCAACGTCTTCCGGAATCGGAAGCGACGCCACCCGCCCCGGCCCCGCACAGTACAGCCGATCGCCGGCCTTGATCTGCACCTTGAGCTTCGACGGCACTCTCCACAGATTGCGGAATACCCCCGACAGCCTGTCCGGATAGGTGTCGTCCTTCCGGTTGGCCGGCAGGTTCGCCTCCTCTGCCGGCACAAGATCGAATGAGGTCAGGTCGACGGCCACAATCCCGTTGTTGTTTTCGTAAAGTGCACGATCGGTAATCACCGGTTGTCCGAAATCGCCGACCTCCTTGTGGCTCCCCGGATCGATCCGCAGGCGCGTCAGACCGCCGGTGTAAAGCTCCCTCTTGAAGTCCCGTTTCCAGCGTTCGCTGTTGAACAGCTCGTCGCTCGGCCGCGCCAGATCGTAGAGGTCGCCGGCCTGGCACAGGTATCGCCCGCCGCCGGCCACGAACCAGGTTCCCTTGGGCAGCCCGTCTCGTCCCCCCCAGCCCATGTGGTAGGGATCGAGCTTGCCCGTGGCCAGGTCGAGCAGGGCCGGAAGCTGGGCCCCGCAGGGCACCACCAGCTTGTCCCCCACAACCGCCAGGTATCCCTGGGGCGCCAGCCCGGCAAACTGATCGATGCCGTGGTCCTCGTTGGCGCCGACGAGATGATCGCTGTCGGTGTTCGACCAGATCACCTGGCCCGACTCGGCGTTGATCGCATGAATGAAGATGCCGTAGGCCGGCCAGAGTCCCGCCGCGAAGTAGACGACGCCGTCCTTCAGCACCGGTCCGCCCCGTGCCGGCCACAGCGAAATCAGACGGCCGTTGCCCAGCAGCGTTCGTTCCTTCCGGTCGGCCGGCGCCCCGCGGAACTTCCACTTGAGCGAACCATCCACCGCATCCAGGCAGTACAGGTACCCGTCGTCGGAAACCAGGTAGACCTTGTTCTGCCACGCCACCGGCGCGAATCGAACCGGCCCTTCCGTGAAGAACCGCCATCGCTCTGCCCCCGTCGCCGTGTCGAGCGCTGTGACGCTCTCGGTGATCATCGAGGGCACAAACATCGTTTTGCCCAGCACGACCGGCTCATAGCTCTTGTCGAACTCCAGCCGCACGTTCTTGGGAAAGGCTGGAGCCGGCTCGGGTAGCTCCCGCACCCACTGCAGGTGAAGTTCCGCGGGCAACTGCTGGTCCGAAGCGGCCGTCCGCCCCGCATCCGAGCGGAATTGCGGCCAGTCGGCAGCCAGGGCATTTAC
>CAYSCH010000038.1:0-17854 GCA_964429355.1 uncultured Planctomycetaceae bacterium
TAAGACTCTCGACCCTCCCGACCCGTTTAGCCGCCCCTCGGCGTCAACGTCGCACTCAATATTAGACCTGTCCCGTGTAACTGCCCCAAAGGACGACTCGGGATGGATGCACGTTGTAGGGTATGCGATCCGCCACTGGTTCTTCGATCACCTCCCCAAAACCCGGATATTCCCGATGTGAAACGTTGCATCCCATGACACTCCTCACTACAATCATCAATGTCATCTGCGAGAATTGCTGACTGGTCCTCAAAGTATCATGCGTGGGATCATTGGATGTTCGGCGATCGTCGGCCTCGCCGTTTTCGCCGTTGCCTTCATAGCTTCCCTTTTCGATGCTAACACCAGCATCGCCGAGGGAGCGGGCTTGGGTGGTGGACTGGGGTTCTGCATCGCCTTGGCGGTCTTCATCTGCGCCTTGCGCGACAACCTTCGATACCGTCGCGCTTGGCGTGCTGTTCAACGCGAACTTCAAGCTCGACCAGACGTCACAGAGGGAGAATTCCTGGACCATTTCCCGGATCACGATCCCGAGTTGGTCAAGCGGATCCGCAAAGGAATCGCCGCCTCCCTTGACGTGCCGGTTACCAAAATCCACCCGGCTGATAGACTTCGCGATCTCGGCTTCCGTTCGTTGGCACCAGTTATTTGGTCATTTCTCCTTCCCCACGTGATGGAGGGACGGGACGTTCCCGTGCAGGTCGTCGCCTTTGGATCGGACGCACTGGTCGATATCGAAGATCTTCTCCGACATGCTCAAAGGATGCTGGACTCGCTTAAACCTGGCGATGAGGACAACAAGGTGTGAACATACCACTCACAGTCCTCTTTGCCTTTCTCGTCTGCATCTTCACACTTCTCGCCGGTGGTGACGCCCGATCTCACGAGACTCGGCTCTACTCAAGGCAGGAGCCGTACGAGGTAGTTCTTCACGTACGGATCTGTGCGGGAGGCTGCCGGCAACGGCGGTCCCTACCGCGATGAGGAGGGAGCGGGGAGCAGAGGTCAGAGTGGGGGGAAATGACGAATGTCGAAATTCAAATGACGAAAAGGGGACGGGGAGAGGGGGGAGTAGGGGAGATCGGAGACGGGAGATGGGAATCAGGGGAGTCAGGAGCCCTATCCTCCGACCTCTGTCCTCTGCTTCCTGCCGCCCGGCGGGCGGCGAAATGGTTGGCAGAGCCGCTGCTGGGCGATAGGATGATTTCACAATCCGCCTTTCCAGGTCGAAAAGGAGAATAGCCATGGCGACCGCGCTGAAGCCCAATCTCTTGCCGGAAGTGACCGATTTCCTCTCGACGGGACCCCTGGAGGGGGTTGTGGGTGGCCAGTCGATCCGGTCGTCGACGGGCGAGACCTTCACCACGGTCGACCCGGGATCCGGGGAGGTGCTGGCGGAGGTTTGCGCCATGCAGGCGGACGACGTGGATCGGGCCGTTCGGGCGGCCGCCAAGGCATTCAGTTCCGCGCGATGGGCACGACTTTCGCCGGCGGACCGGGGTGCCATGCTCCACCGGCTTGCCGACGAGGTGGAGAAACGCAAGTCGATTATCGCCCAGATCGAATCTCTCGACTGCGGCAAGGTCTACGCCCAGGCCGAGTCCGACGTGCAGAACTTCGTCGACACGATGCGTTATTTCGTGGAGATGTCGCTCCACATCGAGCCCCGCAGCACGCTGGCCGTGCCGCGGCATGAGGCGTGGACGGTCCGCCAGCCCTGGGGTCCCTGTGCGTTCATCTTTCCCTGGAATTTTCCGATCCTTCTGGCCGGTTGGGGCATTTCACCTGCCCTGGCCGCGGGTAACACGGTGGTCATCAAGCCGGCCGAAGACACGCCTCTCTCGACGATCTACCTCGGCCGCCTGGCCAAAGAAGTCGGCATTCCCGACGGCGTGATCAACGTGGTTCCCGGCCTTGGCGAGACGGCCGGCGCCGCGCTGGCCGCCCACCCGGGGCTGAAACGCATGTCGTTTACCGGCTCGCCCGAAGTGGGCCGGCTGGTGGCCACAGCCTGCGGGGCGAATCTGGTGCCGGTCAAGCTGGAGCTGGGCGGAAAGGGTGCGGCCGTGGTCTTTGGCGATGTGGATATCGAGGAAACCGCCGGGAAGCTGGCCCAGGCCATCACATTCCACACCGGCCAGGTATGCTGCGACGCCACGCGCTGGCTGATTCAGGAATCGATCTACCCCGAACTGGTCAACGCCTGCACGGAACGGCTCCGAAGGGTTGTCGTCGGCCACGAACTGGATGCCGGCACCGAAATGGGACCGGTGGTGAGCGAAAAGCAGCGCCGGCGGGTGCTGGGTTACCTGGACCGTGGCCGGGCGGAAGGTGCGGAACCGGTGCTCGAAGGCGGGCCCGTCGAGGTGCCGGGCCGCGAGGGGTTCTACGTGAAGCCCGCCCTGCTGGCCGGTTCGCTGGACAACGTGGCTGCCCGCGAAGAGATTTTCGGCCCGGTGGCCTACCTGACATCCTTCCGCGATGAAGACCAGGCGGTCGAGATGGTCAACAACACCGACTACGGGCTGGCCAACAGTGTCTGGACCGGCGACATGGCCCGAGCGGCCCGGGTGGCGGAAGCCATGGTGGCGGGCAACAGTTGGATCAACGCCCACAATCTTTTCCCCCACGGCGTACCCTATGGGGGAGTGAACAAGAGCGGCATGGGTGGCGGTGTTCTCTCCGTCCACACCTTGCTCGACTACTGGCGCAGCACGTCCGTCGTGCGGCCATTATGATGCGAGATCACACCACGACCGGCTCAATCCCCTGAAGGCTACTACTGGGCCGCCGCGGGTGCCGCGGCGGGAGTAGGTGCGACAGCACCAGCCGGCGGTTCCACAATCTCGGTGGCACGATCGTGGTAGACCGCCAGTTCGTCGATGCCGTCGCCGTTGAAGTCGCCAGCGACGGGCTTGTCATGGGGACCGCCGAATTGGAGCACTCGGTCGGCCTCGTCCAGGCGATGGTTGCCGTCGATGTCGAGTCGCCACTGGCCGTCGCGATAGATGCCCAGATCGTCGATGCCGTCGCCATTGAAATCGCCGACGACGGGCAAATCGCCCTCGCTGCCAAGGCCTTCGATGAATTGGTCGTTGGCGGTCCAGCGTCCGTCGCCGTCGACGTCGAGGTACCAGGTTCCCTGGCGGAACAGTCCGATATTGGAGACTCCGTCGCCATTCCAGTCCCCGGATACGGCTACGTCGCCGGGACTCCCGTATTGGAAGACATGGTCGATGAGGTCGGATCGCACGGGCCCTTGGGCCGACTGCTTCATGATTCGCCGTGCCGTCGCGGCGAAACGCTCTTCGGGCGGCACGTTCTTCATGGCACCGTCGTACTGGTTGTCGGCATCGGGTAGTCCGGGCTCGTGGCGGATGGCCACGTCGTCGCGTGCCCACGAGGGGCCGAAGATGCCGATATCGGTCTTGCCGTCGCCGTCCCAGTCGCCAGCCACCGGCTGATCGGCTGTTGTGCCCAGCCTGGCCCAGAGGTCGCCTTCATCCCAACGGCCGTTGCCGTTGAGATCGAAGAACCAGATTCCGTCGCGGAAGATGGCGATTTCGTCGATGCCGTCGCCGTTGAAGTCGCCGGTCAGCGGGGTCCCGTCTTCCATGCCAAAGAGGGCCTGTCCGGTCTCGTTGCCCTCGGAGTCGGCGAAGACCCATTCGCCCCTGTCGACGGCACTGCCGGTCCACGTGAGCGGATCGAAGAAGATGGCTTCTGCGGCGAGCAGGTCCGCTTCCGCCTGGTTGTCGTTGGCGTCGCGCGGCTTGCCGGCATTGATGATGCTGAGGTGCCACGAGTAGTACGGCACGAGGCCGCCACCACCGTACATGTTCGATCCCTTCCACTGGGGCGGGCCGGGCGAATAGAGCACGGCCCCGGCCGCCGGCGGATCACCGATCGTGCCGCCCGGTATCGGAAGCGGATCGGTGGGTGGGTGCGGGTCTGGGGGCGGAATATGCGGATCGGTCTCCGTAACGCGAACTTCACTGAAGTTGTAGTAGGTGGCACTCTCGCCGAGGGCCAAGGGAATCCGAATGATCGCATCGTTTTCGGGGTCAATCGCCAACTGGCTCAAGATCAGCTCGTCGATTTCTTCGTGCGGATTGACCGCCATGCCGCCGTTGGTACCGGGCGTGTCGATACCGTCGATAAAATCGTCCGGATGGACCTCGATTACGGTGTAGGTTCCCGGATAGAGATTGGCAAATTCGTAGTAGCCATTCTCATCGGTTGTGGCTGTGATCTCCTCGCCGTACTGGTCGAGAAGGGGCGCTCCGCTTCCGTCGCCGAGTTGAACCACAACGCCGGCAATCGGCCGGTCGTCGGAGGTGAACGTGCCGTCGCGATACTCGCTCGCGTCAGTGAACTCGGTTCCTTCGGGAAGACTGATCACCGGTCCATCCTGGAAGATATAGCCCGAGATACTCGCCGGCACAGCTTCGCAGAAATCGTAGTGGACCCCGTCGACACCCGGCCCCAGATAGACTTTGGTAATCGTGTCGCCGACAACGGTTCCTCCTTCGGAACCCGCGTGAGTCTTGCCCTGGAGATAGCCGGCCGGTTGGATTTCCTCGACTCCATAGGTACCGGGCTCGAGGTTCGTGAAATGGTACTCGCCCGCCGAGTCGGTCTTGGCCGAGGCGATCCGGTTGCCGGAGGCGTCGAGCAGATAGACAGTAACGCCTTCCAGCAGCGGTTCGTTGGGATCGGGGATGCAGTCACCGTTGAGTTCACCATGGACCAGACCGCTGATGCTCGCCAGCAGCAGTTCACCGAAGTTGTAGTTCTTGCCGTTGACTCCGACACCCAGGTCGGCCCCGGTGATCGAATCGCCTGGATTGTGGGCCGTTCCGCCCGCCGTGCCGACCGCTTCGAGACCGTCGAAGTAACCTTCAGGCTGAGTCTCGGCCACACCGTAGATGGCGTTCGGTTGCAGGTTGTCGAAATGGTAGAAGCCCGACGAATCGGTGACCGTCGTCACGGTGGTTGGATTTCCGCCGGAGTCGAGCAAGGTCAGTTTCACGCCGCCGATCCCGGACTCGCCGCTGTCGCGGACTCCGTCGTTGTCGAGATCCAGATAAACGTAGCCCGACAGGCTGACCGGTTCGAGCTCGCAGAAGTCGTAGCTGATGGCAGCGGTTCCACTGATCAGCGTGATTCCGGTGATCGAATCGGGGGCCTGGAGCACGCCGCCGGCACTGCCCACGCGGTCCGCGCCGTCGAAGTAATCGCCAGGCTGTGTTTCGGTAACCGTATAGGTTCCGGGACGCAGATTTGTGAACTCGTAGTGTCCGGCAGCGTTAGTCGTCGTCGTGGCGACCAGGGTCCCGGAACTGTTGAAGAGTTCGACGGTCACCCCTTCGAGCAAGGTCTCGTTGGCGTCATACTCGCCGTCGCCATCGGTGTCGACGCTGACCCGCCCGCTGATGCTGCTGGGAATGATTTCGCAGAAATCGTAGTTCACGGCGTTGGTGCCGCCGATCAAGGCGATGTCGATCATCGAGTCAGGAGCGAGCAGCGAGCCCCCTTCACTTCCAAGGCTCTCTTTGCCGTCGAAGTAGCCGTCCGGCTGCACCTCTTCGACGCCGTAGATGCCGGGGAGGAGATCGGTGAACTGGTAGCGGCCGTTGGCATCGGTCTGGGTGCTGGTGATGCGGTTGCCCTGGCTGTCGAGCAGATAGACGGTCACTCCTTCCAGGAGCGGTTCGCCGGAGTCGTACTGGCAGTCGCCGTCCAGATCGGCCGTGACGCGGCCGCTGATGCTGCTGGGAGGAATCTCGCAGAAGTCGTAGCCGGTGGCGCTGGTGGCACTGACAATGGTGATGTCGATGATCGAATCAGGGGCGAGCAGGGTGCCGCCGGCGGTTCCCACGTGATCGCCGCCGTCGAAATAGTCGTCGGGCTGAACCTCCTCGATGGAGTACACGCCGGGGGCGAGGCCTTCGAACTTGTAGCGGCCGTCCGAATCGGTCGTGGTCGAATCGATCAGGTCGCCGTCGGCGTTGCGCAGGTAGACGGTGACATCTGCCAGGGGAACATCGCCGGACGAGTAGGTGCAGTTCGCATCGAAATCGGCGATGACCCGGCCTGCGATGGAACTCGGTAACAGTTCGCCGAAATCGTAGTCTTCGCCAGCCTGGCCGCTGAACAGGCGGATTCCGGTGATCGCATCTCCAGGATTCTGTGCCGTTCCGCCGGCGTTCCCGGCCGCATCGAGGCCATCGAGGTAGCCGCTCGGCGTCACCTCGACCACCTTCCACGAACCCGGCCGAAGATTGGTGACGGCCCAGGAGCCGTCCGCGGCGGTTGTGGTGCTGAGCGTTTCGGCGACTGAGCCATCCGTCAGGACCCGGATTGCCTGGACCGTGGCTCCTGCGATCCCGGCCTCTCCCGAGTCGAACACACCGTCGTTGTCGGCGTCGTGATAGACGTGGCCGCTCAATCGGGCGGGGGCTGCCTCGGCGAAATCGTTGTCGACACTGTCTTCGCCCCCCAACAATTCGATTCCGGTGATCGTGTCTGAGTCAAGCACGCTCCCGCGGATCGTGCCGCTGACATTGCCCGCCGAGGCGCCGACGCTGTAGTATCCGCTGGGCTGAGTTTCGACCACGCGATAGGTACCGGGCAGCAGGTCCGCGAAGCGGTAGGAGCCGTCTGCGGCGGTGACGGTCGTCCGCCCCGTGTTGGTGTAGTTGCCGTCCACCAGTTGCTGCAGGGAAAGGCTTACCCCGGCAAGCCCCGGCTCACCGCTATCCTGGGAATTATCCAAATCCACGTCTTCAAAGACGGTGCCGCTGACGGAGACCGGCAACGGCGTCTGTTCCATGCTGAAAACGGCCCCGGCGGTCTGGTCTTCGTGGGAGTCGCTACCGGACTCTCCATAGTTATCGGGAGGTAGATCCAGACCCGAGGCAGAGAGCTTGGCGTCGTACGCATCAAGGAAGAGGTCGCTTCCCGTTTTCTCGTAGTAGTGGGGCGCGGTGAAGGTAGCGATGAGCTGGGATCCTTCGAACTCGGCGCCCTCGGCCACCGGATTGTCGGTGAGGAAGCCTTTTTCGTCGACATCGATGGAGAATCGCAGAGTCTCTCCGGCGTCGAACCCGGTGAACGTGAAGGTCAGGGCCGTGCCGCCGTCACTGACGGCGATATTCACGATGCTGAAGCCTGAGCTCTCCAGGACTTGAATATCGGCCGCCCCGGAGACTCCAAGACCGCCGGATTTTGTATCGAAGAACGTGTCGATTGCGGTCAACCCGTCGCCGGCCTTGTCGGTTTCGATCGTCAGTTCGGTCAACTGCGTGCCCGAAGCACCGCCTTCCCAGGTGACCTCCAAAACGTCGCCCGAATTATCGGCACCGATGCTGTCTTCGAAATAGACCCCACCGATCTGGATCGGCGAGGCGGAGAGGAGACAGCGGTGTTCAATCTGTTCAAATCGGCAGATACGTGGCGCGCGGGTTGCGCCGCAGGTGTGACTGGAATGCCCCGGGGCACGCAATGCATGCCGCCACGCGTAAAAGTTCTGCAGCAGACCCACAAACTACCTCCATGTAGCCGATCCGGCAATTCCCTGCCCCTTGAGGCCCCGGCTGGCGTGTGCCGGCAAGGTTCGGTCACGCCAGCCCGCGGGGCTCCTATTGCTTCTCTATTGAGTTGTCGTCGAATGGTCTCTCAGCGAGTGGTTGCCCAGAAGCGGACGGTCGTGTCGTAGCTTCCAGAAATGAGGCGCTGGTTTCCAGCGTCGCAAACGAGTGTGGTGACCGAGCCCGTATGCCCGGCAAGTTCAAGAATCTCCGCACCCGAGGTGGTGTCCCAGATGCGAATTGTGTTGTAGCTTCCGGCGGTTGCAAGGCGATCGGCGGCGCAGTAAGTCAGGCTGAGGATCTTCCCCGGGCGTGCCGGCAGGGAGCCGGCCAGGCTTCCGCCGGCCATATCCCACAGAGAAATCCGATCGCCCATCCCGGCGGAGGCAAGCTGGCCTCCATCGCCGCGGAAAGCGAGGGCCTCCACGGTCCGTCCGTCGCCGGGAAGGTCATGCACGACGCCGATCTGGTCGAGTGCCACGATACGAATTCGCCCCCCTGTTCCGGCCGCTGCCAGCAGCCGCCCGTCAGGAGCAAATGCGATGGCTCGCACGTCGCGGCCCGCCGCCTCAAAAGTCTGCAGGAGCTTGCCGGTCGCTACGTCGAACAAGCGGAAACTAGCTTCGAACCCTCCCGCCGCCAGGAAGCGTCCGTCGGGCGAGAACCGGATCGTCGTGATCGCGCCGGGGGTCTGCGGCAACTGGCGGATTGGCATGCCGGTGGCCGGATTCCAGAGACGGATCTGGCGGTCCTGGCCGCCAGTGGCAAGCGTGTCCCCCGCTGGGCTGAAGACACAGGCCTGGATCCAACCAGTATGCCCCTCCATGCGATGGATGAGCGTGCCCGTGCTGGCGTTCCAGATCCGTACAACGTGGTCATCCCCTCCTGCGGCCAAATACTGCCCCGAAGGGTCGAGCGCCACTTCCGAAACGACGGGTCTGGTGGTTCGGCCGGGCAGTTCGTCGAGCGTCAGAGTGCTCACCGGCCCGGTCTGCGAAACAGACTGCCCGTAAGCTCCACCTGACAAACACCATGCGGCGATTGCCAAGACCGTAACGGAAGAGAAACGCGTATTCAACATGCCGCCCACCTGTTTCAAATGTCACAGAGGGATATTGGTCCGAGGGAGCGGAAACAGGACGCCGGACTCTGGCGATAAGTGGTTTCAGAAACGCCATTAGGGGCGCTCATTGCCGCTCTGAAGTTCCGTGCGAGCGGGTCCGACGCGGATTCTCCGCTATTTCCAGTTGTTCCTGTTTATCGGTCAGAGCAGACAGAAACACGCACGCCATTTCTGGAAATGCTCCACGGCGGTCCGAAAAGGGGGAGCAAACCCCATCCCTTGTGTGGGCAGTGTAGTGGACACGCAACCTGTGGGAGCTTGTCCCATTTTGGGAGAGGCTTTTAACGTCACATCTGGGCGGCTCGCATGGGAACGTGGACGGCGGCCCGTCGAACAGGGGGAAGCGGGACAAGCTCCGCCATGGGGGGTGCCACGGTCGGTCCTGAACCTGGGGGCAAGGGAGCTTCTACCGCCGGCAACGGCTGGACGGCATCCATTCTCTTCAGGCGATCGCCTGTGACCGGCCCCGGATCGATCCACAGTCCCTGGTCGTCCAACTGCATCGTGCCGAGGTCGAGATCGAGGTTCATCCGCTGAGCTTCGTAGTTAACCCAGATTGACAGGAACTCGTTCTGTGCGCGCAACAGCGCTTCGAGTGCGTCTTGCAGTTCACGAGCGGCATTGGCATTGACACTTGCCCCCTTAGCTGGGGGCTCTGTGAGCTGAAGGCGTGTCAGGTCCGTTCGGACGATGGCGACAAAAACCCCGGCCCGGCTCACCTCGAAGTCGATCTGGCTCAACCGGATCGTGCGGATTGCGTCGCGCAGGCCCTGCTGAACCAGATCTTCGAAGGTGTAGTAGTCGCGCCGGGTCTGCTGGTAGTTGATCAGAGCGCGGCGGTAAGCGTTTCGTTCCGCCAGCCGCGTCAGAGGCGCATCAAACTCGAGGCCCACGCGTAACTGACCGGTCGTGTTGTTGGTCGGCGCGCTACCGAAGAGATTGCTGGACAGCGGATCGACGCGACCTTCGACGACCACGTCCAGATCGGATTTCAGATCGTTGGCCGCCACCTCGATCAATCGCCATTGGTCGACCAGGGCGGCGCGGGCATTCATCCAATCCCGGCGGTTTACACGGGCGATGTTGAAGGCCTCCTCGGCCGACAGTTCAATCGGAATGAGGGTGACGGTATCGAGCCTCGCGCGGGCTTCGATCAAGGAGAGTTCGAGCAATTCGTCGTACAGTTCGGTGAACACGTCGACAAGCAACTTCCGAGCTTCGGTGCTCATCGCGTTGGGATTGCCGACTTCGGCCTGTCGCACGCTTTCGATCGACTCGATTTGGGTGAAGGTGGCCGCCATTCTGCCCTTCAAGTTGTCGAAGTCGGTGCGCAACAAGTCGAGCCGGCTGCGCAGCGCCGTTGTGTTGAAGATGTTCTTGTCGATCTGGCCGGATTGGGCCTCCGGCCGAGCGGCCAGCATCTGCAGATTCGCGAAACGATCGGGGAGGGCCTGCTGGAAGCGTTCGATATCCTTGTCGACCATCGCCAGCAACGTCAGGCAGTGTTCACGAGCCGGGCGCAGTTCATCGTACCACTGGACCTCCAGGGCAGGGTGACTGGCATCGTCGCGGAACATCTGCAGAAGCTCGTTCATGAGGTTCTGAGTCTGTGTCAATTGCGGATCGATCAAGTCAAACTGGCGGAGAAGCGGGTCCTCGATGCGCACCTTCAGGTCCGGCGGAAGGCCGAGCGTGACCTTGAAGTTATCGAGGGATTCTTCGTAGGATGCGCGTTCGGTGAGAAGACCACTCTGGGAAGTGTAGAGCGATTGGCGAATCAATTCGACCTGGGATTTCTCTTTCAAACGGTTTGCATCAAACAGGGCCTGCATCTGATAGAGGCTGTCCTGATTGTTCACGACGTTGGCTTCGAGGTTGCGAATACGCACCTGCCTTTCCAGCAGGCTCAGGAACCCGCCCGCGCTGGAGCTGAATCCGCCCGCGACGGAGGGGAGACCGACACCGGCCGCGCTCGGACCTTGGACGCCGGCGCGGCCGGCGATGACGGCGTTATAGAACCCGCGGCGGAATCGTTCCATCTGTCGAATGTTGGCCAAGAGATCGCGTTCCGATTGGGTCAAGTCTTCCAGGACGACGGCACGCCCAGCCGCGCGGAGCAGCGGCTGGACGAAGGCGAAGGTGAAAGGCGTGGTCACCCGGTACGAGTTGGGACCACCCAACTCCCAGACCACCGAGTTGGCCACCCCAGCCACGAGTTCTCCACCGGTTGCGAACTGTTTGTTCAGGGACAGACTGCTGTCGTTTTCGAATGTGCTTACCGATGCGGCGTCGCCGCTCAGAGGGCCGGAGGTGGTGAGGAAGGAATCGTTTCCGCCAAAGAACTGGGTGTCGAACTGGAAGCGTTCGAAAGTCACATTCAACGCCGAAAGATACAGATCCTCAAGCTCCGTCTGATAGGTGGGTGAGTGAAGCAAGGCGATTTGAACGGCCGCTTTTCGGTCAAGGACCAATTCTCCGTTCTCGTTCAGGGGGAGATAAGCCTTCCAGTAGGGATTCTCGGCATATCGGGTGTCGCCGTGGTCGTGCCAGTGTTTGTAGCCCTTCTTGCAGTCCACACAATGCATGAGGAGGTGCGAGGTAGGATCGTCGACCGGCATGGGTGGGCAATCCGCATTGTCTGGATCGTAGAAGCGGGACCTGGGGTCCGCGTTGATCGTGTAGTTCTTCAGGGGCCAGCGTGGGTCGCGCGAGCCAGACTCCACCAGGCATTGCACCTCGCGGTCTGCCCGAAGGCGATAGTGGCTCCGGCTACAGCCGACCAGGTCGGGAAGCAAGAGCAACACCAGGACAGCCATCAGGCGGGAAGATCGAACGCAGGAGAGACACTTGTTGCCAAGGTCGAGCATGGGTCTGCATCCTCAGACGGCTTCACCGTCAGAGCGGAATCTGGGTCGTCTTTGGCGTCGGATCGGCAGCTCATGTCCAAGGCGGTGCGGGTTTGCCCTGAAACGGAGGAAAGCTTCTTAGCTCGGATGGGGTAAGGGGGTTTGGCCGGATGGGTGGTCCGGTCGCGACACTCCTGCGGGTTAGTCCTTGAACCGAGCCCGTCCTCCTTCAAGTGCTGGGGTGGCCGAATTCGACACCAGAGGGGGCAGTTTGTCCCGGTTTATCGGGCTGCAACGGGAAGACCCCTCTACATCTCGTTTCGGTGGGCCGGATTCTCCTTCTTTAGGCATTGTGTGGGCCTTTCCGGATAAAGGGATTTCCCGAATCGTCGCAAGTACTTTTGAATAAATCAGTTAGCGAGAATGGGAATAGTGTCAACAAGCTTGACATTGCCCCAGGCCCGAAATAGGATCGAGATTACGGAATTCTGGGAAAAACACCTGCTTTTCTTGGCAGAAACCGCACACTTTCAGAAGTGACTTAGGACGCGATGAGCATTTGGAACAAGATTCTTCTGGGGTGCATCGCTGTCGCAGCCCTGGTGTTGTTCGTTCTGAGCGCGCGAGCGTTGCAGGCCCATCGCGTTTGGCGCGAGTCCTACAACAAGCACGTGGCAGCGATCAGCGAGGCCCAGCAGAAGGCGAAAGAACTCGTCAACGGCAATTCTGAAGCCGGGCAAATGGGGCTGCGCGAGGCCAAGTTGGAACTCTACAAGATCCTGATTGGCCGGGGGCGGGTTTGGGACAATGTGACCCCGGTGAACGTGGAGAAGGGACCGGATCCCGAGAGTGCAACGCCCCAGGAACGTGTTCAGATCACCCTTCAGACTCAGCAGCCGGATGCGATTGAAGCCAAGGCGGTCGTTTACGCTTTCCAGTATCAACCACCCGCGGCAGGAGAAGGGGCCAAGCTGCCCACGGAGCGAGGGAGCTATCTTGGGCAGTTCACGGTATACCAGGTCGGGGGGAACCAGATCATCGTTCGTCCCAGCGTCCGGCTGTCGGATGCGGAGTTTGCCCGCGTCCAAGCCAGTCAGAAGGCGCAGAGCCCATGGCGACTGTATGAGTTGATGCCGACCGACGATCGCGATGTCGTTGCGGATTTGACGAAAGAACAGAAGGAGTTTCTTTTCCCCATCGAGACGACGTTTGGAACCACTCCCGAAGATGCGAAATACGCGACGGTGGGTGATTATCTCTTCGATGGCCAGATAATGACGAAGCAGGAAGCCGAGGCCAAGAATCTGGATGGCAAGGTGGTGATGGTCGATGAGGCCGGCAAGCCCGTCCGGAATGCGGAGGGATTGTACACCGAAGTCAAAGACGGCAAGGGGATGTTCATTCGCACTCTCCGCGATTACCAGGTGTTCTTCAGTGAGGGGCACCGTATTCGATCGATGTACATCGATCTCATCCGAGCCGCACAGCGGGACCTGCAGTTCTTGAAGGAGTCGATCGCGGACAGCCGCGAGCAACGGCAGGCTTGCCAGAATGAGATTGGGAGGCTCGAACAGGAGTTGGCCAAAGCGACGCACGAGCGCGATACGGTGGTGCAGCACGAAGGGAAATTGGATGGTGCCATAGCCTCGATGAAGAGAGCGATCACCGATCTGATCGCCCGAAACGAGGCCGCCATCGCGCAGATTGCCCAAATCCACGCCGAGGCATCGCGAGCCATCAATTCTCGATCTGCCGGCGTCGTGCAGGTCTCCACCCGGCAGGCAACCGGCCCCTGACGTGCAGCGGGGTTTTGGGGCTCGATCCGTTGACAATACTACGCTCAGAATGCCCCGTTTGACGGCGACGGAGGCGTCGGGTTTGCCACCGGGCGGAGGCGGCGATTGTCACCCGTTTGGCGTAGTGGGGGAATTGTCGAATCGCTCTGGGTGAAGCGGCGGATTCTTGCTAGAATCATGCCCCTCGAAGTAGGACCTTGGCTCTGAAAGTCCCGCGTGCCGAGGTGCTACCGACTGGTTTCGCGGAAGGACTCCGCAGACAGGCCGGTTTCGATTTTCCCGTACGGGGGAGACTCTTCGGGTACCTGCAGCCTTTCAAGGAGAGACTCGTGGCCATGACGGCTCGCATCACGCTCTGCGCCCATCTCGTTTTGCTGATCAGCATCTGCTCCACGCCGGCGTCTGGCCAGTATTACCAGCAACAGCCAGGCCAGCAGTCGACCCAAACAGCCGGTCCACCACGGCCGGTTTATTCATCGCCACAGTCGTCCGCTGCGCAAGGGGCGGCTTCTCCGCAGGGAACTTATCAAGGTGCACTGGGCCAGCCCATGCCACCGGCAGGTGCGGCGATCGTCCCTCAGAACACGCCAACTCTTCAGCGTCGGGCACCGCAAGGGGTGAACGCCGCATTTCCGCAGTTGACGCCAGAGGAACAGGCGGAAGTGGACTCCGTGTTGCAGAAGTGGGAAGAGGCGAGCAAGACCCACAAGCGAATTGCCATTGAGTTCAACCGTTTCGAGTTCAAACCCGCTTTCGCGCCTGCGAACAATCCGAATGCTCCGCTCCACATCGACCGTGGCAATGCAGATTTTTCATCCACGGGCAAATGGATGTGGAGCATCCGCGGCGAATGGGTGAACAATAAGGTCGTCGAGGGACAGCGGACAGAGCTAATGGTTTTCGACGGCAAGTCGATCTACGAATTCAACTATCCCGAAAAGAGCGTCACGCAGCACATTCTCTCCGACGACATGAAGGGTGAAGAAATGATTCGTGCCATGCTTCCCTTCCTGTTTGGGACCGACATGAACAAGTTGAAGCAACGCTACTTCATTCGGGTCTTGAAACTCGCCGACGAGAAGACAGTATGCCTGGAAGCCTGGCCACGATTTCAAGACGAAGCCAGCAATTTCAGGGTCGCGCGGATGATTATCGACCTTTCGAAAATGGAACCCACCGGCCTTAAACTCACGATGCCGGACGGTTCGAACTCCTATTCCTACGAGTTCACCAAGGTCGATATCAATCCGAGAAGTCCAATCGACCTGTTCAATGATCCTTTCAAGGTCAAGATACCCTCGGGCTGGTCGACCCATGTCGAGCAAATGCCTGCTGCCGAGGTGACCAACCGCCCTCCGGCCAGTGTGACACGATAGAGAAGTCGTGCCGTTTGAGCCGAGGAATGTGGTTGGCAAGCTCGGTGGGCAGGAGCTTGGCTTGTCGCTAAGACTCCCCGACGCGGGAAACCGTTTTGCCGCTCCAGCCGTTTCCCGTGCCTTTCGACGGCAAGTCCTGACGCTTCCGAGCGATGGAAGGACTCGGAAAGTTGTCGCATCCGAGTCCCCAAAGCCGGTCTTTCCGCCCTTTCACTTCTGGCAAGCGGCTCCTTCAATCCGTTCGGTGGAAGCAGCCGGCTTCTTCGGCTGCGGCCCATCCGTTCTTCTCCAAGAACCCCTGCGGCTCGGCGAATAACCTTGCGGAGGGAGTCGGCTATCGGACCCTCATCCACAGAGGGGTGCTCGGTGCGTCTGATTGACGTAATTTTGCGGGCGACCCTATAATTTCAGCGGTACCTGACAATTGCGAGGCAGTCTCATGGCGAGGATGGTTGCAGAAACGGGCCATCGCGGGATGTCGTCGGATGCCGTGTGCTCGCAACGCGCCGGTGGATTGACGGGCGTGGCACCCTGCGCGCTCTTTCTGATCCTCCTATTTCAGGCTCTCTCCCTGGGGCAAGACGACAAACCGCAGAAAGTAACCCCCTCTCCAGAGGAATCGATGCCTGAGAACCAGGCAGCGGAGGCAGAGCCGGGTCTCTCCGAGAAACCAGCGGCGGCATGGCGAATGCGGCTCAACCTGCCCATCACGGAAAAGTCCTTCAAACAGGTGCAGCGTTTCACCGTGACGGCCCTCGATCGGGCGGCCAAGGCAAACCAGCGTCCCGTGTTGGTTTTCGAGTTCCATGTGGCACCGGGACAGAGCGAGTACGGGCGGGGGAGCGAGTTCGGCGCGAGCTATCAGTTGGCCGAATACCTTTCGGGCGGAAAACTGGCCGCGGCCACCACGGTGGCTTTTATCCCCACGACCATCCAAGGACATGCCGTGCTCGTCGCCATGGCCTGCGACGAGATCGTGATGGCTTCCGATGCGGAGATCGGTGTGGCGGGCGTGGATGAGGATACGATCACCAACACGATTCGCTTCACGTACAAGGACATCGCCAGCCGCAAGCGGCGTATACCGGACGGGGCCGCCATGGCCTTGGTCGATCCGGCCCTGGAACTGCTCCGTGTGGAAACGGAATACAGTACGGAGTACGTAACACGCGAACAACTTGCCGAGTTGAAGGAGAAGAAGCACGCGGTGGATGGGGCCGAAGAGGTCCTGATCCGAGCGGGCGAGCCAGGCCGCTTTACGGGACAAGAGGCCCGTCGACACGGTTTTATCTCCTACCTGGGGGAGAACCTGCGCGACGTGGCCCGGGCGATGAGCATCCGTCCTGAGTCGATCGAGGAGAACCCGTCGCTGGGCGCTGACTGGGTCGCGGCACGGGTCAACCTGGTCGGGCCAATCACAGGAGAAGCCGTCACCCGCGCCCAGCGGATGATCGAAGAAGCGATCCGTGAGCGTGGAGTGAACTTCATCTGTCTGTGGCTGGACACCGAAGGGGGAGCTCCGGAAGAAAGCGCTCGCCTGGCGATCTTTCTGGCCACCGCGTTGGATCCCGCCGAGGTCCGCACCGTGGCGTATGTGCCCACCGTGGCGGGAGCCGACGCCGCTCTGATCGCGCTGGGTTGCGATGAGCTCGTGATGGCCCCCCGCGCGGTTCTCGGTGGCCAGTGGCATCCCCCCCTGTCTGAAGAACAGGTCCGCCAACTCAGGCAGACGGTTCGCGAATCCATCGCCCCGGGCAAGTCGCGATCCTGGTCGCTTCCTGCGGCCATCGTCGATCCCCAACTGGAAGTGTTTGCCTACAGCCGGCTCGACGACGTCGAATATGTGGAATACTTCTCTGAAGAAGAAGCTGCTGAGCAGATCGAACCGGAAGCCTGGGAGAAGGGGAGCGCGATCACGACGCGGGATACCCCCCTGTCCGTCACGGGTACGGTGGCAACCGAACTCTGGTTGGCCAACCACGAAGCCGAGGATTTCACCGAGTTCAAGCGCCACTACGGCCTGGAGAACGATCCTGCCCTTCTGGAGCCCGGTTGGGCCGATTTTCTGGTCGGTGCCTTGGCGTCGCCGCCGGTGGCCATGTTCTTGCTGATCATCGGATTTGCCTCGCTCTATGTGGAATTGCAGACCCCCGGAATCGGCATAGGCGGATTCTGTGCGGCCGTTTGCTTTGTGCTGTTCTTCTGGAGCCGGTTCCTCGGTGGAACCGCAGATTGGCTGGAAGTGATCCTGTTCGTCGCGGGGGTTTGCTTCCTGTTGGTCGAGATCTTCGTTCTCCCGGGATTCGGGATCTTCGGGCTTGGTGGCGGGCTGATGGTGCTGGCATCGATTGTGCTGGCGAGTCAGACCTTCGTCTGGCCCAGCTCAACCGAACAATTGGAGCAACTGAAGGGATCGCTGTTTGTTTTGACGGGAGCGGGCATAGGCAGTATCTTCTTGATTATGTTCGTCCAGCGATGGATTCCCACGCTGTCGCCTGCTGGTGAGGCTCGGGATGCGATCCGCCATGAGGCAATGGTTGACTACGACGATCTCCTTGGTTCCCGCGGTATGACCACGACCCAATTGACGCCCAGCGGCAAGGCTCGGTTCGAAACGAGACTGGTCGACGTGATCGCCGACTGCGAGGTTGTGCCCCTTGGGTGCGAAGTCGAAGTGGTCGAAGTGCGGGGAAATCGCGTATTCGTTCGAACCGTCACGTAACGGGATTCGTGCCGGTCTGGTAGACTGATTTGATGGAATTGGAGCATTGTCTCGGATTTCGAGACTCGGGTTCAGAAATCCACCCTATGAAGAATCGACCGAAATCGTGCAAGGTTGGAGCGGCAATCGATGGTTGACCCCTGGATCTGGGCCGTAATGCTGATCATGGTGGCCGTGGGCCTGGCGGTGCTCGAGTTGTTCGTGCCGTCGGGCGGAGTGCTGGGCTTCCTGTCCGTCGCCTCGGTCATCGCTGCACTCATTCTGGCTTTCAAGTCGGGCCCCGTTATTGGCCTGGTTTTTCTTGTGACGGTGATCATCGGGATGCCGGTCGGTTTCAGTCTGGCGGTGAAATGGTGGCCTCACACACCAATCGGCCGCCGGATTCTCCTTTCTGTCGCC
>CAYSCH010000038.1:17864-23316 GCA_964429355.1 uncultured Planctomycetaceae bacterium
GGTAGCGAAGAAGTTCTTCCGGACAACGAATTCCAACGGGGCTTGAAGGCCTTGATCGGCAGGACCGGTGAGGCGAAGAGCAAAATGCTTCCGAGCGGAGCGATTCTTATCGACGGCCGCACCATCGACGCCTACACCGAAGGGGTCCCAATTGAACCCGGGCAGAGAGTCATCGTTCTCGACGTCCATGGTACCAATGTGCTGGTGCGCCCCCTTGAAGACGACGAAATATCCCCCTCCGAAGACCAGGAAGGGCTTTCCCAGCCCATCGATTCCATCGCCCCCGACCCATTCAACGACACGGTTGCTTGACAATTGGCCCCCTCACGGGTAAACCGGGGGCACCCCATGAATTTCCACTTGAATGCTCTGCGAATCGGACTATCCGTCCGGCCGAGGCCGGTGGATAGCCAGGAAGGGTCTGAGCCATGATGCTGCTTGCTGCGGAAGAACCCGATTTTGCCACGGTCATAATGATCATCGGTTTTCTTTTTGCCGGAGTGATCGCTCTGATCATCCTGGCCGTGTTCGCCCGTTATTTTCGGCTCTGGATTCAATCCAAGACGACCGGTGCGGGCATTGGCATCTGGGATCTCCTGGGGATGACCTTTCGCAAAGTGAACCCGGCGGTGATCGTGCGCAGCAAGATCATGGCGGTTCAGGCGGGGATCGGCGAAGATATGATTCGCAGTAAGGCCTTGGAAGCCCATTACCTGGCAGGCGGAAACGTTCCCCTGGTCATACGGGCAATCATCGCCGCCAGGAAGGCCCGCATGGATGAGCTCGATTTCAAGTTGGCCACTGCGATCGACCTAGCCGGTCGAAACGTACTCGAGGCCGTGCAGACGAGTGTCTATCCGAAGGTCATAGACTGTCCGAATCCAAAGATGGGACGTTACACTCTGGATGGAGTGGCCCAGAACGGGATCCAATTGAAGGTCAAGGCTCGCGTTACTGTTCGTGCGAACCTGCTGCAGTTGATCGGAGGAGCTACGGAGGAGACCATCATCGCCCGCGTGGGCGAGGGCATCGTTTCGGCGATCGGGTCTGCGAAGACTCACGGAGAGGTTCTTGAGAACCCGGATCGAATCTCCAAGACCGTGCTCGCCAGACGTCTGGATTCGCAGACCGCGTTCGAGATTGTCTCGATCGATATCGCCGATATCGACGTGGGTGAGAACATCGGTGCTCGTCTCCAGGCCGACCAGGCCGAAGCCGATCTGCGAGTGTTTCGGGCCAATGCCGAAGGTCGGCGGGCCATGGCCGTGGCTGCGGAGCAGGAGAATATCGCCAGCATCGAGGAGAATCGTGCGAAGGTCGTCGAGGCCGAGGCAGAGGTTCCCAAGGCAATCTCCCATGCGTTCCGCAGTGGGAGGCTGGGCATCATGGATTACTACAAGCTGCGAAATATCCAGGCCGACACGGATATGCGAACGGCGATTGCGAAGCCCGAAAGGACTCCGCAGCCGCAGCAACAGCAGCGCCGAGGAGGTCCCGCCGCATGAGTTCAATGCTTCCTCTGGCAGCCGGCGATTGGATCGGGGTGGTTGTGTTCCTGGTGATCATGATCATCAGCGCGATCAGCCAGATGGCGGGAACCAAGAAGGAGGCTCCCCGTCCTCCCGCTCCGCGTCCCCGTCCGCAGCCGCCTCTTCGTCCGGCACAGGCCGGTGGGGGACAGCAGGGTCCTATTGCGCGCGAGCTGGAAGAGTTTCTGCGCCGCGCCGGTGGGCAACCGCAAGGCCGTCCGCCCCAACAGACGCGAGTTCCACCGCAAGGCCGTCCGCCCCAACAGACCGGCGTTCCGCCGCAGCCAAAACCGGTGGCCCGGCCGCCGGTCGCACGTCCCGTCGTTGCCCAGCCTGTCGAGACCGAAAACATCGACGAGCTCGAAGTGATTGAAAGCGTGGCCGATCACGTCGGGCACAATGTGGGCGGGCTCCAGCAAAAATTAGACCGTCGCGCCGATCAGCCGGCAGGGCTTTCAAACGACTTCAACCGCCCGGTGGGGCAACTCGGTTCCGATCCTGCGGCAGTTCCAGCGGCGACTTTGGCTGAGTCGGGGCCCCAAGGGGAGTTTGTTGAATCCCTGCCTCCCACAGCCGCGGCCGGAATGGCTGCAATTCTGACTACCCCGACGAGTCTTCGGCAAGCGATCTTGCTCAGTGAAATCATCCAGCGTCCCGAGCATCGCTGGACCTGAGCCGGCCAGCACAGGTTGAAGGTCGGAGCTCCATCTTCGTCCAGTCCCATGAGAGGATCGGTCTGATGACATTTGCCAAGGCTGCACCGGGCACGACTCGCATCGGGTGGGTTGGAACCGGCGTCATGGGATCGAGCATGTGCGGCCATCTGATCGATGCGGGGTTTTCCGCCACGGTCTTCAATCGAACGCGGATGAAGGCCGACGGCCTGATTGGCAAAGGGGCCGTCTGGGCCGATTCACCCAAAGCGGTGGCCGAAAACTCCGACGTCGTCTTCACCATCGTCGGCTACCCTACGGATGTGCGCCAGGTCGTTCTCGGCGGGCAAGGCGTTCTGGCCGGCTGCCGCGAAGGAACCGTCTTCGTCGACATGACCACGAGCGAGCCGTCGCTTGCCGTCGAGATCGCGGAAGCGGCCGCCAAGAAGGGCGTCGCCGCGATCGATGCACCCGTCTCCGGTGGCGACGTGGGGGCTCGCGAGGCCCGGCTGTCGATCATGATTGGCGGTGAGAAACAAGCCGTCGATGCGCTGGAGGTCTGCTGGAACGCCATGGGTAAGACGATCGTGCACCAGGGCGGTCCCGGTGCCGGGCAACACACCAAGATGGTCAACCAGGTTCTGATCGCCACCAACATGATCGGCGTGTGCGAGGCGCTGCTCTACGGCTACAAGGCCGGGCTCCATCTTGAGACGGTCATGCAATCCGTGGCCTCGGGGGCTGCCGGGAGCTGGTCGCTCTCCAATCTCGGACCACGGGTCATCGCCAACAACTTCGATCCCGGTTTCTTCGTCGAACACTTCATCAAAGACATGGGCATCGCCCTGGCGGAATCCAAGCGAATGGGCCTCTCGATGCCTGGCCTCGCGCTGGCACACCAGCTCTATCTCGCTCTGGCTGCCCAAGGCCACACTCGCGACGGGACACACGCCCTTCAGCTCGCTCTGGCATCCCTGTCGGGAATCGATTGGCGGAGCCGGTGAGGCGTTGCTCAACGATTGTTCTGCCCGTCAACTGGAGATGGAGCTGTTCGGTCCGTTTCAGACTCTCCAAAGAGATTCTCCAACGTGGGCCACTCGGGGCTCAGGACTTCTTCCTTGCCCACTTCCGGTGGCTTCCACGGCACGAAATTGCCTTTGTGAAAACAAAGCCACCGGAGCGACCCATCTTCCAGGGCCGTCTCAAACCGGAACGCCACCTTGGCCGGCCGTCCGTCGTCGGTCAGCGCGAGTACTCTGGCCGTCATCCTGGCAACCTGCGCCTCCTGGCCGAGTCTCAGCATGTTCTTTTCGTTTCGGAACAGGCGGTCGAGGACGAACTTCAGAAATCCCTCACGGGGCTCAATCTCAAGCGTCCGCTGGTCGATACGCCGCACAGTCACCCGTTTGAAACCGGAGGCCAGGGCCCGAATGGCTCGTGGCGACGGCATTCCCTCGTGCTCGTAGAGAAGCAGACTGTAGTTGGCGTGCATCACACTGGGCGGGTTGACGACCACCAGGTCCTGCCCTTCGATTGCCTTGTCGAAAGGCACTCGAAGATACAGCCGCTCGTTGAACCAGCGTGGTCCGGTCGGGGCTGTGGCCCGCAACGGCAAAAGCATCGGAGCCAGTATCGCGTGGAGCAGCACCAGCAGCAAGGCCACGGGCACGGCTACTCTCCGCCAGACTCTTCCCTGGGGACGTGGTCCGTCCGCACTGAACACGGCGTACCAGAACCGCACCAAGAGCCCAAACGCGCCCAGCCCTGCGAACATCAGCAACCGGTCGGTTGGAAAAGTGGCGCTGACCGGGATCACCGACAACAGCATTCCCGTGGCGAAGAATCGCGAGATGCGATCTCTCCGCAGAACGGGGAGGAAGAGCAATCCCAGAAGCCCCACGCAGACCACGGCCGTCCACCACAGGGGTGAACCGAGCAGCCGGTTCATCGTTACAGAGACATCCGACGGCAATCCCCACTGGCCGAAAAGGAAGATCGGAAAACGTTCGACCAGCGCCATAGCATACCGGCTCGGGTCCGTGATCGGGTCGATGTAGACCCCCAAGTGCTCGACGCCGTAACCGAGTGAGTCTCGCACGATCCGCCAGGCAACCAGCACAACGCTGTACGGCAGGAGCGTGAGGAATCGCTTCCACAGCGTCGAGTCATCCAGCCACAAGGCGTAGGCAAACAGGTAGGCACTGGTCGAAATTCCCTCCTCCTTGGAGCACAGGCTGGACACCCACAAGAGGATCGCCACCCAGAACGCCCACTGCTTTCCTTCCCGCCGCCAGGCGTCGTGGGCAATCAGGCAACCGATCCCAAAGCTGGCAGCGAGTAGTACGTTGCGGTTGCAGATCCAGCCGACCGGTGTGCCATGTCCGTCTTCAACCGCGAAGAGCAGGGCCGCCACACCGGCCATCCACGTGGGCCCCAGGATCCGTCGGTAGAATTTCGCTGCCAGAAACACGAGCAGTGCAAACCACACCAGGCTCTGGACGTGCATCAGTTCGGGCCGGTCAGGCCACAGCCAGTAGTCGAGAATGTGCGTTTGCACGGTAAGCAACTGAAAGAACTCGGCCTTGATTCGCGGATCGGTCCACCAGGGGAGGAGTCCCACGTCCATCGACTGCCTGGTAAGCTTGACATCCCCCGGCAGAAAGCGAAACATCGACTGCGGCCCGCGCAGTTGAGCCTGGAACCGGTCCGAACCGTTCATCACGGCCCGGTGGTAGTAGTCGTCGCCGTCGAGCCCGTTGTGAACCGCGCCGAGTACCAGCAGGATCGCGATCGCGACGGCCGCCAGGGCCATCCAAGGGGAGACGAGCAGGTGACCGATCCGGGCGAACTGTCGGGGGAGAGCAGCGGCAGTTTCGGGTACGTTTGTCATGGTTCCGTCATCGTATCCCCAGCCCTCACTCTGCCGCAAGCTATATGCCTTCAGCCCCCAAAGCCGACCGTTGTATGTTGCCTCTCCGGTCACTATCCTGGTGGACAGCGCGAATTATCGAGGCTCCCGTAACACACGACTGCATCCGATCACGGACACGTCAAGAACGTATCCCCCCGACATGCAGCAGGTCGCGGGGACCTTCACTTTCACTCTCCCCGCTGAGGTCGCCATGAGACAACGCTGCTATCTCACCTCCGCCGCTGTGCTGCTGCTCCTGCTTTGCCTGACTCCCCTCCGCGCCGACGACCAGCCCGGCAGGTTGCCCGAAATCTCAGAGGCGATGCTCGCGTTCGTCGAGAATCACCAGATGTCCGGCG
>CAYSCH010000038.1:23326-30753 GCA_964429355.1 uncultured Planctomycetaceae bacterium
CACCTGGAGGCCGTGGGCCTGGCCGACCTGGCTACCAATCGCCCGATGGAGAACGACACCCTGTTCTGTATCGCTTCGATGACCAAGCCCGTCACTGCCACGGCCTTGATGATCTTGTACGACGAGGGGCTTCTGACGCTCACCGATCCGGTGGCGAAGTACATCCCCGCCTTCGAGAACGTCAAGCTCGAGGATCAACCGGCGGCGTGCCCGATCACGCTCTTCGATCTGGTCACCCACACCTCGGGCCTCAACGGCAGCCAGCAGAATGAGGGGACACTGGCCGAAACGGCCGACGCCCTGGCGGCCCGGCCCCTGAGCTTTCAACCTGGCGAGAAATGGCAGTACAGTCCCGGCGTCACCGTTTGCGGACGCGTGGTCGAAGTGGTTGCCCGCATGCCGTACGAAAGATTCGTTCAGGAGCGGATCTTCCAGCCCCTCGGCATGAACGACACGACGTTTAACCCCACACCCGTCCAGGCCCGGCGGATCGCCACTCTCTACAAGCCAGGCCCTGACGGCAAATCGATCGAGCGGGCCGAGCACTGGCTCAATGAAGTCTCGCCCGATCGCAGCCCCAACCCTTCGGGCGGCCTGTTCTCCACCGCTGCCGACATGGCACGTTTCTATCAGATGATCCTCAACGGCGGCGAACTCGATGGGAAACGGATCATCTCCAAGAGCGCCGTCGGCGAGATGACTCGCATCCAGACCGGCGACCTGGCGACCGGCTTCACCCCAGGCAACGGCTGGGGACTCGGATGGTGTGTTGTCCGCGAACCCCAGGGCACGACCGCTATGCTCTCCCCGGGAACCTTCGGGCATGGCGGCGCCTTCGGCACCCAGGGGTGGGTCGATCCGCAACGCAGGTTGATCTTCGTGCTCATGCTGCAACGCACCGAATTCGGCAACAGCGACGATTCCGACATCCGCCGCACCTTCCAGCAACTCGCCGTCGACGCCTTGTATCCCAAGTAACGGGCTCCATCGTTGCCTCGAGTCCCGGGAGCGTTTCCGTGTAACCCCTCCTCGCCCCCGTCCTCATGCTCCTCGTGGCAGCCGCCGCTCCCGACGGCGAATCCCATGTCGACAAGAGCATCGACGGCCGTCAGCTCACGATTTACGTCACGAAACCGGCCGACTGGAAGGCCGCCGATACTCGGCCGGCCATCGTGTTCTACCATGGCGGCGGTTGGGTCGGCGGGTCGCCCGGCCAGTTCAACGAGCACAACAAGTAACTGGCTGAGCTCGGCTGGTTTACCGGCCCGCCCACCCTGAAGAAGCCCGGGTAGATACGACCCAAGAAACACTCACGGCCACGCGAATCGCCTCCGCGTGGCCGTGTTCATTTCGGTACTTTATCCTCTGCCGCCGGCCTACTTCTCCACCGTTCCTTCCAGATCGAGCGCCACGACGGTGGCGATCGTGCACGGAGCCTTTTCCGGCAGCGTGATCTCGACCTTGCCATCAACTGATTTGGCGTCCAGCGTTGCGCCCGTCGCCAGACACTTCGCGCCGACCACCTGGTTCTTCACCGGTACGGTCAGCTTTCCTTCGGCGGGCCACTCGAACACGTGGAGATAGAGCCGCGTCTTGCCGCCATCGAGGGCCTTCTGGGTACAGCGTCCCCAGGGCGTTGCCGCCAAGGGGCTGGCCTGGGTACCGTAGATCGACTTGCTGTTGGTCTTCATCCATTTGCCAATCCCCGCCAGCCGTTCCACACTCGCCGCAGGAATTTCCCCCTCGGCTGTCGGGCCGACGTTGAGGAGGTAATTGCCCCCCTTTGAGGCGGTGTCGATGATGTTGCGGATCAGCATCTCGGTACTTTTCCAATTCTCGTCACTCTTCTTGAATCCCCACGTTTCGTTCATCGTCATGCACGACTCCCAATCCACCCCGGAAAGCCCCGTTGCGGGAATCTGCTGCTCGGGCGTGCCGAAATCGCCCACGTACTGGTCTCCTTTGCTCAGTCCCTCCATTCCCTTGCGCCCTTTGCCCACGCGGTTGTTGATGACCAACTCCGGCTTGAGCTTTCGCAGGTAGCTGTAAATCTCCCGGGCGTCGTCCTCGGTGTACCACTCCGGCCATTCTCCATCGAACCAGAGAACCTCGGGATTGCACGTGTCGAGCAGTTCTTTGAGCTGTTTCTTCATAAAGTCCATGTACTCGGTCTTTCGACCTTCATGAACCTTCGTGGGATTGTACGCCTGCTCGCTGCCGCGATACTGGGCCGGGTGGTGCCAGTCCATGATCGAATAGTAGGTGCAGAACTTGATCCCCTGTTTGCGGCACTCGCTGGAAAGCTGCATGAGCAGGTCCTTGCCGTAAGGCGAGGCATCCACGACATCCCAATCCGTCGCCACCGTATCAAACAGGCAGAACCCGTCGTGGTGCTTCGAGGTGATCACGATGTATTTCACTCCCGCGTCTTTCGCAATCCGCACCCACTCGGCCGCATCGAACTTCGTGGGATTGAATTTCTTCGCCAGTCCCTCGTAGTCCGCAACCGGGATGTTCGCCCGATCCATGATCCATTCGCCGATCCCCTCGACCGGCTGGCCGTTCCACTCGCCGGCCGGGATCGCGTACAGCCCCCAGTGGATGAACATGCCAAAACGGGCATCACGCCACCACTCCATCCGGGCGTCGCGCTCGGCGGCCGTCTCTTTCCAGAGTTCCTTCGCCCCGACGGGCACAGCGGCCGCGCCGAGCCCCAGCAGCAGTGCCGCCAGCAGGCACCATGTCATCCTTTGATGTCTCATCCGTCGCTCCTCTCTCAAGATTGATAGTGAACTCAGCCGGACCAGGCCTTCCACATTTCGCGAGATCATCCGGCCACTCGTTTCCGCGGCAGAAACCCGGCTCTTGGAAGGGTCCCTCCGTCTCAATTGCCGTGCGTCGCCCAGAATCTCCATTTCCAGTGTCCAACGGGCGGCCGCCAAACAGATCCATCTTACCCGCACCTGCCTCCACAAAAAAAGACGCCTCTCGCTCCGCCACCAACCCGAAACGTAAGGACCGCGCAAGGGTGCTTCCACGGCATTGCCCACGTGAATTGCAGCCGAGGACAGGAGCCACAGCTCCACTCCCCCCGCCCATCTCGCCCGGCATGCTGTTTGCTTCCGTCGGGTGGGATAGGCGAGGAGGCGCCCCCAGAACCGTACTGAGCTGCCTCCCTTGTTGTTAAATCGTCCAAAACGTCCATGTGTCCCGCTAACCGCAACGGTTTGTATAACAATGACTTACGGGACGTACTCTCCCCTTTCAGCACCTGCTCGCTACCTTTT
This sequence comes from uncultured Planctomycetaceae bacterium, assembly GCA_964429355.1. Taxonomy (GTDB): domain Bacteria; phylum Planctomycetota; class Planctomycetia; order Pirellulales; family Thermoguttaceae; genus JAAYAY01. Next base: position 26,614 of record CAYSCH010000038.1, read on the forward strand.
CCGTAGGCAATCACGGCGAGCAGAGTCCACTCGCTGCCCACAGCTCAGAGTCCATAGCTCACCGCTCGCAACCGGCTCATGCACGACCTTCTCACCCCCAAACAAGTCGCCCAGGCGATCGGTGTCAGCGAATCATCACTCAAACGCTGGTGCGATCGCGGCCTGATCAGCACCGTTAAGACCCCCGGCGGACACCGGCGAATGACGGCCGCCGGCGTGACGGACTTTCTCCGCAAGCGAAACCAGCCCCTCGTCCGTCCCGAGCTCCTGGGACTTCCCTCCAACACGGGTAGAACTCACCGCGTCATGGATCGGGCCGCCCTGCAGTTCCACGAAGCTTTGGCCGTCGGCGATGAGGAGGTCTGCCGTCAACTCCTTCTCGACCTGTTCCTTGCGGAGCATCCCCTTGCGCAGATTTTCGATCGGGTGCTTGCCCCTGCCTACCACCGCCTCGGCGAGCTCTGGCAGTATCGCGAAATCGAAATCTACCAGGAACGCCGCGCCGTTCAGATCGGCCTGCGGACCCTCGGCGAACTCCGCCGCCTGCTGGCGAAGTCGGAAGATGGCCAGTGCCTGGCCATTGGCGGCACTTGGGAAGAGGACCCATACCAGCTACCAACCACGCTTGCCGAAATGACCCTCCTTGCAGCGGGCTGGCGTGCGTCGAACCTTGGCTCGTCGCTCCCCTTCAGCACTCTCGAAGCCGCTCTCGTCCAGAACCGACCCCGGCTGTTCTGGCTGAGTGTGTCTTTCATTCAGGATCAGGAGCGTTTCGTTGACGAGTACTCGAAGTTTTTCGCACTGGCAGAAAAGCGTCGCGTGGCCGTGGCCATTGGCGGCCAGGCCCTGACCGAATCGCTGCGACATCGCATCGGCTGCTCCACCTGCTGCGAGGATTTTCAGCAACTCGATTTATTTGCGTCAACCATCCACTCGACCGGCAAATCTCAGGTTGCCAAGAGTACCCAGCCATGAACGCCAAGTTGGCAGACACAAACCCGATGGAACGTGACGGGATGGCCCCGTCCCTGTTGCGAATCGGCATCTCTTCATGTCTTCTCGGCCGCGAGGTGCGCTACGACGGCGGCCACAAGCAGGACCGTTTTCTGACCGATACCATGGGCCAGTACTTCCAGTGGATCCCCGTCTGCCCGGAAGTCGAGATCGGGCTGGGAATCCCCCGCCCCACTCTGCGCCTCGAAAGGTATCCGGACGGGCTGCACTTGATTATGCCCAAAACAGCCCAGGATCACACCGACTCGATGCGGCAGTACGCCAGACGCCGCGTGGATGAACTGGCCGACGAGAACCTCAGCGGCTATGTGCTCAAAAGCCGTTCGCCCAGTTGCGGCATGGAACGGGTCAAAGTCTATCCGCAGGACGGCAGCGGAGGAGGGGCGAAGAACGGACGGGGCCTGTTTGCCGAGGCCTTGCTGGATCGCTTTCCCCTCCTGCCCGTGGAGGAAGAAGGCCGCCTCAACGATCCCGTCATCCGCGAGAACTGGATCACCCGCGTGTTTGCCTATCGGCGACTCCAGGATCTGTGGAAGCCGCGATGGTCGATCGGCAATCTGGTCGCCTTTCACACAGCTCACAAGTATCTGTTGTTGGCCCATTCCCAGAAAGATTACCGGGCCCTCGGCCCGCTCGTGGCCGCCGCCAGTCAGATGCCTCGAGAAGAGCTGCGAGCCGCTTACGAGACCCAATTCATGGCCGCCCTGAAACGGATTGCCACTCCCGCCAAACACACGAACGTCCTCCAGCACATGCTCGGCTTCTTCAAGCGGGACCTTGACCCAGCCTGCCGGGCAGAGATCCTCACCCACGTCGAGGATTACCGCCAGGGGCGCACGCCGCTGGTCGTGCCCCTCACCCTGATCGCCCACTACGTCCGCATCCTCGACATCACCTACCTCAAGAACCAGGTGTATTTGCAGCCCCATCCCCGCGAACTGTCCCTGCGAAATCACGTCTGAATACACCAGCAACGCCACGAAAATGGTCCCTGGCATCCGCATCGCCCACTTGAACGACAAACCCATCCATCCCGATGGGCGCTATGTGCTCTACTGGATGTCGTCCGCACGCCGCCCTTGCTGGAACTTTGCCCTCGACCGGGCAATTGAGCTTGCGGCAAAGTGTCGCCGCCCGCTGGTCGTCGTCGAAACGCTCATCTGCGACGCTCCCTGGATGAACCCTCGCCATGCGGCGCTGATACTGGCCGGCATGGCTGACAACTCTGCGGTCTTTCAGCGGAGCCGGATCCACTACGACCCCTGCGTAGCCGCCGACTCGGCCAGAATGAGGCGAATCCTCGGGGCCATCGGCAAACAGGCGGCTGTCATGGTGACCGATTGGTTTCCCCTCCGCGAGGCAACCGAACTGGCTTCGGCGGTTGCCGCCAGTTGTCCCGTGCGGGTCGAACGGGTCGATTCCAACGGGCTGCTCCCCCTGGCGGCCACCGATCGAGCCTATCCCACCGCCCATGCCTTCCGGCGATTCCTGCAGCGTTGCCTCCCCGAGCACCTGATGAATCTACCTTCCGACCGGCCGAAGCTGCCCGGGCACTTTCCCCGCATCGACGAGTTGCCCGAGAACGAAGTCGGCGGCTGTGTCGTAGGTGCCGACGAGGTACGCCAAAAAGGGCCATCGCTAGCGGCCAAGTATGCCGCCTGCCCCGGTGTACTACCCGTCCAGGTGTCAGGCGGCAGCCGGGCTGGCCGCCAAACCCTCGCGAGTTTTCTCGACGACCGGTTGCCTCGCTATGCCACGCAGCGCAACGAGCCGGAGACCGACGCCTCCAGCCAGCTTTCTCCCTACCTGCGCCACGGGCACATCTCGTCCCATCAGGTATTTGCCGAGCTGGCGCGTGCCCAGGAGTGGTCCCCTGACCGCCTCGCCGACCGGGCCTCGGGGAGTCGGGAAGGATGGTGGGGCATGGGGCCGTCGGCCGAGGCGTTTCTCGACGAACTGATCACCTGGCGGGAGGTGGGCCTGAACATGTGCACCCATCGCAGCGACTACGACAGCCCCGATTCGCTTCCCGGCTGGGCCCGGGCAACTCTCGATGAGCACGCCAACGATTGCCGCACTCACGAATATTCTCTGGAAGAGTTTCGAGAGGGCGCAACTCACGACGATCTCTGGAACGCCGCCCAGCGCCAGTTGCTCGCCGAGGGAATCATCCACAACTACCTGCGAATGCTCTGGGGAAAGAAGATCCTCCAGTGGACCCCGGACTGGAAGACGGCTTTGGAGACGATGATCACGCTGAACAACACTTATGCCGTGGATGGCTGCGATCCCAACTCCTACAGCGGCATCTTCTGGGTCGTCGGCCGCTACGACCGGGCTTGGGGGCCCGAGCGGCCCGTGTTCGGGAAGATCCGTTATATGAGCAGTGCCAACACGGCACGCAAGTTCCGTGTTCGTTCCTATATGGAGAAACACCTGCGGCACATCCCATAACCAACAGGAAACCCCTGTGGTGTGCGGAGGCAGTGAGCGTCATGGGGTCCGCTCTACGCAGCTCTCCGAAAACGAGGACTGCCACTCGAAGGAGGCTTCCCTCGGACAAGCCCAATGGCAACCGCAAGATCACGATTTGAACGGGCTGCCTATTTACTGCTGCCGCTGCTGTTGCCCGTGGATGTGGAGCTGCTGGCGGCTGGGAGCCGGGGCGGAGGAGCCGACGCTTCAAACGCCGCGTTCACGAATCCGACCTGCTCGGCGTTCCAGCTCGGAGGTTCGTCGATGGTCGGTTGCACCTGCGCCAGAGAGCCGGGGGCCGAGTAGCTCTGGGCGATCGCCAGAACCGTCTGCAGTCTCTGGGCTGTGACCGCAGGATCACGGGACATCTGCACATACACCGTGCGGTGGTATTTTGGCGCGTGGTTGACGATCCAGAACACCTTGTTTTGTCCGGCAACAGTCAACTCGCCGGTGGCCTCGTCGAAATGGTAATTGCTGATCGTGTTCTGGAGCTGCCAGCCGTTGTGAACCATCACATAGAAAGGCGCCCGCACCGTCGCCCGGTCGGGGCCTTCGAACGGTTCCGGCCAACAGTTGTTGCGTTTGAAGTCGGTCTTCACAGAATCACAGAAGACGTGGAACCATGTGAACTGAGCGTGTGCTCTTGGA
>CAYSCH010000038.1:30763-39246 GCA_964429355.1 uncultured Planctomycetaceae bacterium
AACACCAGAAAAGAAGCTGATAAGAAACACCATCAAGGCCAGCCGTCGAGCCATCGGATTTGCCTCGTTCCGGAAATCGGTTGCCAAGAGAAACGATGTGCCCGAACCGGCTCTCGCGAGCCAGTCCCTGGCGCACTATCGGGAATATCGACTCCTTCAAGCGATGGTAGCGAGAACGTTCGGCGAAACCGTTGAAGTTTACTCATCTTGCCCATTCTGACCTCAGTCTGCGGTCCTGGCTTGTGAATCTTGACAACCTGTCCGTGGCTCAAAACAGTCGAGCTTGCCAGGGGCGGTCTACGGGCCAGGCGTTGATGCCACGTTGTCGCAGGCAGTCCACGAATGTTTCGGGGCCGTGCGTGCAGAAGACCTTTTTGGCACCGACCCGGTCGACGGCTTCCATCAGTTCGTCATAGTCGGCGTGGTCTGAGAGTGGCAAGGCATGGTCGACCTTGAGCCGATACTTGGCTCGCGAGTCCTGGGCCCAGCCCGTCAGTGCAAATCGCACGACGGGGTCCGGTATGTCGACGCTCCCGCCGGGAGGCACAACGACGACCTCGCCAGGTTCGAGCCGCCCCGCCCAGCAGCGATAATTGCCCAAGGGCACACCGAGTTGTTCGTAGGCCTGGCTGATTGGGAAAATGGATCCGTGCTGAACCACGGGGAAGCCGGCGTCGGTCAGAATCCGGGTGACTTCCTGGGATTTTCCCAGGGCATAGGCCACGACGGTGGGCACGGCTCCATCGTCAAGCGTCTGCTTGACGAGTTCGAGGAACTGGGAAATCACCGAATTGCGGTCCGGCAACCGGTACTCGGGACGTCCGAACGTGCTTTCCAGCACGAATACATCGGCGTGGACCAGTTCGACCGGTTCGGCCGTGAATGATCGACGAAGTTGAAAGTCGCCCGAGTAGAGAAGTGATTGGCCGTCATCTTCCGCCAACAGCATGGCGGAGCCGAGGCAGTGACCGGCGGGAAACGTCGTGAGCCTTACGCCCCCCCACTCAATCGGTTCTCGATACGGCATTTCGCGGACTGGACGTCTGCCCAGCCGCAACTGATAGAGCACCGCCGTAGCGGGTGTGCAGAGGGCATACTGGTGCCTCGCCATATGGTCGGCATGGGCATGCGAGATGAAGGCTCGTGGCTGTCGCCGCTGGAAATCGACCGCCAGATCGGGCTTGGTGAGCTTCAGTCCTTTGTCCCAATGAAACACGATCACCTCGTTTGAAAAACACCGGAGCACGACTCAGTTGCCGGGATGCCCGGAAGGGCGTTCAGCGCCGATGAGTTCCCGCTCCTTTTCTCCTGCCCGGCGCCAACTCGCGGCTGCAGCACCGCAGCAGTAGGCAGTCACCATGTTGACCGTTGCCATGGTGATGCACCAGGCCGCAGCTCGCGATGACGGCCCGGATTCGCCCAGGTAATCGCTGGGAAAGGCGAGCACGAGCCACGTGAAAATGGCATAGGAGGCGGAGGCCAGAGTGAAGGAGACCATTGCGACGACCATGGCGGCCCAATGGCGCACAACAAGCATCCAGGCCACGAAAACAGCCTGGATAACGGCGATTCCGACGACCACCCGCACCCACAGAGGTATGGGGGCGTCGTGCAGATGTCCCGCGGCTGGCAGAACGCTGAACGCCAGGACGGCAAACAGGTAGATGACTGCGCCCCACGGCGGTCCATGACCCGGGCTCGCCGGAGCTGCTGTTCGCGGAGTCAATTCCGATCGTTCGAAATGAGGGAGTGGTGGAATCGCCGATTCGCCAACGGCCGGGGGACCGGACTCGGTGTTTGGCGGCACGTCGGCCGATTCTTCGATTTGCGCGGCTTCCGTATCGGGGGAAAGATTCGTGACATCCCCATCAGGAACCGTCACAACCTCCTGACAGACAGGGCAGAACATGCCATGCCCTGCCTTTTCGCTCTCCACTTTGAGTCGATGTCCTTTCGGGCAGGTGAATCGAATGGACATGGTCGACGCCTCGACGAGCTCATCTCAGGTCGGCGGGCCGATCGAGAATCTTCCTTCGGTCGCCTCATCCAGCCGAACCGACGGACGTTTCCTGCCTGAGGTTGATCAAATCGATCAAAGGCATCGTCAACTGAACCAATTCTACAACCGACGCGACCTCCAGTTTGCGCATCAGCCGGGCCCGCCGGTCCTCGACCGTGCGGATACTGAGGTTCAATTGCGCTGCAATCTCCTTGTTGAACATGCCCTCAAGAATCAAGGCCAGGACCTCCCGTTCGCCGGGTACGAGTCTGGAAACTTTCTGTTCCCCGTCGGTTCGGCCGAATCGCGCCTTTCGTCGCTGGCGGTCCAGATCGAAGGCGCGGCGAACGCTCTCCCAAAGGTCCTGCTCGCGTATAGGTTTCTCAAGAAAATTGACGGCTCCCGCCTGCATGGCGCCGACTGCCATCTGGACATTCGCGTGCCCCGTGAGAAACACAATCGGCAACTGGATGTTTCGCTCGGCGAGTGCCTTCTGCAGCTCCAAGCCACTCATTCCCGGCATGGCAACATCGAGAACCAGGCACCCGGGCTGATCTTCCTGGTATGCCTCGAGGAATTCGGTGGCCGAAGCAAACGCTTGTACGCGAGGAAAGATCGCCTCCAGAAGACCGGCAATCAGACGTCGTGAATCAGCATCGTCGTCGACCACATAGGCCGTGGACTCAATCTCCACGGCATCGCGCAATTGCTGGTTTGACAACAACATCACCACACTCTTCCAATCTGACAAGAGATGTTTGGACTCTGACGGTCGGAGATAAGTGAAACCACCATCGACGCTTCGCTCAACAACGGCGAATGGGTGTCAATTGGAAGGAGTTACCTGCAGACCTGGTGCCACCGGTAAAAACTCCCTCTGTTCCTGTCGCCAACGGACCACGCGGTAAAACCGCAAGTGGACCCATGACGAGACTTCGGCCAAAGAACACCGCTTTGGTTCCTTGCCGCCAACATTCAAAGGGCCACCTACCCCCACGCCTTATCGGTCGGGAGCTCAGGCTCGAATGGCAATGAATCTCCCAAATTCTCATGGAATATAGCAGATCAACGTTGCCAAGGTAAACACCGAACGGCGAAATCCTCTAAGTCCATAACCCGATCGCGGGGAATGCTCCGATCGCACGCTCTTCCAATACTCGCCGGTTCGCAGTAGATTTCAGAATGCACCGGCGAACGCCACGGCGAACCCACCCACAGCGCGTGCATATCGGACGTAACTGACGCAATTGGTGTGGGTTACGTCTTTCGGATGGTCACCCGTTGCATCGAGTCGTTTGGGTATTTCAAGCACCCTTGATATAAACAATAGCTCACGTTGAGTATGCGCAGAGCGCAGTCATCCACGTGGTTACTACGACCCGCAGGCCGTAGTGCCTACGTGTACCGGTGTCGCCCATATTCCCCTGAAGTGGCGGTGTGCACTCCGTAGTACAAAGTACCGTACAGCAAAACTCAGATTGCGAGGTCCCCAAAAGTGCCCAAGATCAAACGAATTCTTGTCACCGGCGGTGCCGGTTTCCTTGGGTCCCATCTTTGTGAACGGCTGGTTGAACAAGGTCACGATGTAATCTGCCTGGACAATTTTTTCACCAGCCAGAAGTCCAATGTCACCCACCTCCTCGACCGCACGAATTTCGAGTTGATCCGCCACGACGTCACGCTGCCGATCTACCTTGAGGTCGACGAAATCTACAACCTCGCTTGCCCGGCAGCCCCAGGGCACTATCAGTTCAACCCGATCAAAACCATCAAGACCTCGATGTCCGGGGCAATCAACGTGCTGGGAATGGCGAAACGGTGCCGGGCCCGAGTGTTCCAGGCCTCGACCAGCGAGGTCTATGGCGATCCGGAAGTGCATCCGCAGACGGAGACGTATCGAGGTTCTGTCAATCCTATCGGCCCCAGGGCCTGCTACGACGAAGGAAAACGAGCTGCCGAGTCGCTGTTCATGGATTACTACCGTATGAACCATGTCGATATCCGCATCGTGCGGATCTTCAACACCTACGGGCCCCGAATGCATCCCTACGATGGCCGGGTAATCTCGAATTTCATTCGCCAGGCACTCCAGGAGGAAGATATTACGCTCTTCGGCGACGGGAGCCAGACGCGGTCGTTCTGCTATCGCGACGACATGGTCGACGGCTTCATCCGTATGATGGAGAATCAGGACGGTTTCGTCGGGCCGGTCAATCTGGGGAATCCCGGGGAGTATACAATCCGCCAACTGGCCGAAGCGGTGCTCGAACTGACTGGATCGAAGAGCAAGATCGTCTATCGCGACCTCCCCGCCGACGATCCCAAACGACGTCGCCCCGATATCACTCTGGCCCGGGAGAAACTCGGCTGGCAGCCGACCGTGCCCCTGGCCGAGGGTCTGGCCAAGACCATCGAGTGGTTCCGCTCAATCGATATCGGCAACTACCGGCCGCCTACACCGAGTTACTGAGGGGTGAGCCGAAGGTCGAGTGCGGGAATGTTGGAATGATGGAAGATTGGGGGAAGGCGCAGCTTGACCTCACCCGTTGTTCCAATCTTCCAACGTTGAGGTATTCTTGTTGGAATCGGGAAGTTGTTTCTTGAACCGTTGGTTGTGCTGGTACGGCACCTCAGTGTATTGGAGAATGCCATGGTTTCATTTCCTCGGATAGCCTGCCTCGTCGTATGCCTGATCGGCATGGGAACGCCTTGGTCGATGGAAGTGGAAGCCGACGACGTCTGGCTGGAGACGTTGGATTTGAGCAAGATCGAACAAGGCTGGGGGGAGCCCCAGGCGGCGAAGTCGGTCGACGGCAATCCGTTGAGGACCGCCGGTGAAGTGTTTGCCCATGGTGTTGGGACCCACGCCGATAGCGAATGGCGAATCGCCCTGAAAGGCGGGGCGGAGACATTTCTCGCCGAGGCAGGAGTCGATGATGAAGTCGAAGGCCGTGGCAGTGTGGAATTCGAGGTTTGGGTGGACGGCAAACGGATTGCGGCGAGTGGACTGATACGCGGCAACGACAAACCGCAACAGCTCGTGGCCGACCTTGGCGGTGCGAAAGACCTGACGCTGGTCGTAACCGGGGGTGACGACGGGATCAACTACGACCATGCGAATTGGCTGAGCGCCAGGATCGTTATGAAGCCGGGCGGGGCATTGCCTGAATCGACGGAGCCACCGCTGCCGCCGCCTCCGGTTCTGGTCCGCAACACCTCGCCTCTGCCCGCCCTGCACGGTCCACGGATCGTCGGCACAACGCCGGGACGGCCGTTCCTGTTACTCATTCCGGCCACGGGCCAGCCGCCTTTGAGCTATTCCGCGGACGGTTTGCCCAACGGGCTGGCACTGGACTCGACAACCGGGATCATCACCGGCTCGGTCGCGGAGGAAGGCCGGTTCGTTGTCGACCTGGAGGCGAAGAACTCGGAAGGAGTGGCGCGGCGGAAGCTGACGATTGTGGGGGGCAGCCACAAGCTTGCCTTGACACCGCCGATGGGTTGGAACTCCTGGAATTGCTGGGCGGGAGCCGTGAGCGATGAGAAAGTCCGCGCCGCGGCGGACGCCATGGTCGCATCCGGTCTGGCCGCCCACGGCTATCAGTACATCAACATCGACGATTGCTGGCAAGGGGAGCGCGGTGCCAACGGCGAGATCCAGACGAACGAACGATTTCCGGACATGAAGGCTTTGGCCGACTATGTCCACTCCAAAGGACTGAAGCTGGGCATCTACTCGTCGCCCGGTCCCAAGACCTGTGCCGGCTACGAAGGGAGCTACCAGCACGAGTCGCAGGACGCCAAGACCTGGGCCAAGTGGGGCATGGACTACGTGAAGCATGATTGGTGCTCCTATGGCAGCATAGCCCCCGATCCCGACCGCAAGGAGTTGATGAAACCGTACTTCGTGATGCGCGAAGCTCTCGACCGGTGCGATCGCGATATTGTCTACAGTCTGTGCCAGTACGGGATGGGAGACGTGTCGCAGTGGGGAGCGGAAGTCGGCGGCAACCTTTGGCGCACGACTGGCGACATCAACGACAGTTGGGCCAACATGGCCGGGATCGGTTTCAGCCAGGACAGCGCCGCTCCGTTCGCCAAGCCGGGGCACTGGAACGATCCCGACATGCTGGTGGTCGGCAAGGTCGGGTGGGGCCCCAATCTGCACCCCACGAGACTCAAGCCGCACGAACAGGTGACGCATATCAGCCTCTGGAGTCTCCAGGCTGCCCCGCTCCTGATCGGCTGCGACATGTCGGAACTCGACGAATTCACCCTTGGGCTGCTGACCAACACGGAGGTGATCGACGTCGACCAGGATCCGCTGGGGCAGGCGGCACGCCAGATTCAGCAGGACGGGACGTCGGAGGTCTGGGCACGGCCGCTATTCGACGGCACGCAGGCCGTGGGACTTTTCAACCGCAGCCGAGAGCCCGTGACCGTCCGCATCGACTGGAAGACGCTGAAACTCACGGGGAAGCAACCTGTGCGTGATCTCTGGCAGCGGAAAGACCTGGACGTTTTCGCCGACGGATTCGAAACCCTGGTCCAGCCGCACGGGACGGTGCTCGTCAAGATCGGCCAACCCGCCGATTGAAAGCGTTTGCGTCAAATCAACTCCGTGATCCCCGGTAGTGGCAGGGGATAGTTACCAGTCTCGTCCGGGACGGTGGGGGGGGCCATGTCGAAACCGGCCTCTTCCGGTGCGGGCCCGTATTGCAGGTCGGACTTGTGGGCATCTTCCCAGGTAACTGGCTTGCCCGAGTAGCAGGCGATCTGGCCGAGAACTCCAATCATCGTGCTGGTGGCCATATAGCTGCCGCTGTTGATCGGCTTGCCGTCACGGACGGAATCGATGAGGGCTTTCTGCTCGGCCTCGTAGGGGTTGTTGTGAGGACCCTCGAACTTCCAGTTCGTCTCCCCCTCGATGCGGCAATCTCCCAGATGGCAGGTGCCCTTGGTGCCCATGACGATATCGCTCGAGTTGCCGTACGTGTTCTTCTGGGTACGGCAGAGGGCGTAGAGACGGGTGCCGCTCGCGTACTCGTAGACGGCCGTGTGGTGGTCGAACATGTCGCCGTAGATCTCGCCAAACGACGACGAACGGCCGGCTAGGCCGAACGCCCAGGTGGGCATCTCCTCCTTCATGATCCACGAAATACGATCGACGTTGTGAACCAGCGATTGGGGCACGTCGTCTCCCGACAGCCAGCAGAAGTGATACCAATTCCAGAAATGGAACTCGACCTCACTCAGTCCTTCGCGACGGGCTTCGAGTTGATAGGGGCCGCGGAGAAACATCGACTGGGCGGCGACTATATCTCCAATGGCTCCGTCGTGAATCCGTTTGACCGTTTCCTGCCATCCGGCGTGATATCGGCTCTGCAGGCCTGAGACGAGGCTGAGTCCCTTCTCTTGGGCCATCTTGGCGACATTCTCGACCCGTCGGACGCCCACCGGATCGATTGCGTGGGGTTTCTCGACAAAGACGTGCTTGCCGGCCTGGATGGCGGCCTCCGAATACATGGGGTGGAATTTTGAGGCGCAGGCGATCAAGACCACATCGACGGAATCAATGACCTTTTTGTACCCGTCGAAGCCCACGAAGCAATGGTCGTCGTCAACCTGCACCTGATCCGGGAACTGTCCCGCGAGGTTCTTTCGGCTGGCCTGGAGCCGGCTATCGAAAACGTCGCACATGGCGACCAGTTTGACGTCTGGGCCGGCCATGAGCGCCTGGGCGCCGGCGCCGCTACAGCGACCGCCGCAGCCGATCATGCCGATCTTGATCGCGCCGTCGCCGGCTGCATGAGCCGAGCGGCCGATCGCCAGACTGGCAGTGCCTGCGACTGCCGCCGCCGCGACCGAATGCTTGAGGAAACCGCGTCTGGAGATAGTGCCGCTTTTTGCCGAGGTTTGCTGGATCATGAGCGTGTCCCTTTGAGACTTGAGGCGTGACAGGTGGGGGTGCGCCGCGACGCACCGTTGGGCTTGAGACGGTACCTGTTGGCTGAGAATCTACGTGCGAACGTGGTGCGTCAAGACGGAGCCTGCCTTTCTTCGGGAATTCCGAGCTCCTCCATCGTCTGCCGCAACCAGGCGAGCGACTTCTCGATCAGTGGGCCCCCCTGGCCTTCGCATTCCATGCTGAGCACGCCGGTGTAACCGCGGTCGCGGAGCATTCCCAGGCACTTGCGGATATTGCCGGCATTAACGCCGTCGCCAATGGCACAGTGACTGATGGCAATCCCCGTGTCCTTGCCCCGCAACGACTCGGCCAGTGATGCACTCACATCCTTGATATGAACATGGCTGATCTTGTCAATGAAACGGCGACAGAATTCGACAGGATCCTGGCCGGCGATGAAGGTGTTGCCCGTATCGAAGTTCATTCGCAGATGGGGCGAGTCGACGAAAGCGAGCATCTGTTCGACCTTGTCGGGATCGGTGGTGAAATAACCGTGGACCTCGATCGTCACGATCA
>CAYSCH010000039.1:0-16129 GCA_964429355.1 uncultured Planctomycetaceae bacterium
GAGATTGCCGTCAGTGTGCCGCAGCAGGTGCTGGTGATCGATGACGAGGTGGCCCTGGCCAAGAGCTGTGCCCGGGCTTTGTCGCGAGAGGGGCACCGGGTGCTGGCCTGTTCGGAACCGGAGCAGGGGCTCGAGGAGGCCCTGACCGGCAAGTACGACGTGGTGTTCCTCGACCTGATGATGCCCCGGCTTACGGGACTGGAGATCCTCAAACGGATGCGGGCTGCAGGAGTCTCATCCGAGGTGGTAGTGATCACCGCCTATTCCACGGTCGAGTCGGCCGTCGCGGTGATGAAGGCCGGGGCGGCCGACTATCTCAGCAAGCCATTTTCTCCGCCGGAGCTCATCATGGTTTTGGAGAAAGTGGCCAGCCGGTCGGCCATGTTGCGCCAGATCGCGTCGCTGCGCCAGGAACTGGGAGTTCAAAAGGGGTTTGAAGGTATCGTGGGCGAGAGTTCCTCGATGCAGAAGGTGTTTGCGCTCGTCAAGAGAGTCGCTCCCTCCGACGCAACGGTCCTGATCACCGGGGAAAGCGGTACGGGCAAGGAGATGATCGTCAGCGCCCTGCATCGACTCAGCAAACGCGGCGACCGTTTGCTTCTTGCCTGCGACTGCAGCACCCTGGCGCCCTCGTTACTCGAAAGCGAGTTGTTCGGGCACGTGAAGGGCTCATTCTCCGGGGCGATCTCCACGAAACAGGGGCTCTTCGAAGCCGCCCACCGGGGTACGCTGTTTCTCGACGAAGTGGCAAACATCACCATGGAAACCCAGGGCAAGCTTCTCCGCGTGCTGGAGACTCGCCGCGTCAAGAAAGTCGGCGATACCTCGGAGTGCGAGGTCGACATCCGCCTGATTGCCGCCACCAATCGTAGTCTTTCCGAAATGGTCTCGGCGAGCGAATTCCGCGAAGATCTCTTCTATCGGCTGAACGTCGTGCCCATCGACCTTCCGCCCCTGCGGCGCCGCCAAGGCGACATTCCCATCCTCGTGGCCCATTTCCTCAATCAGTTCGTGGAACGCTCGATGACCCCGATCCGCAGTTTCACGCCCGAGGCGATGCAGCACATGGAAAGCTATCACTGGCCCGGAAATGTCCGCGAATTGCGGAATATCGTGGAACGGATCGCAGTCCTCTGTGATTCCGATCGCGTGGAACTTCGCCACCTTCCCCGCGAAATCCGCCAGACGGAGTCGCTGGCGACCGTGACGACCCTTCCTGAGGCGTGGGAAGATTTCAAACGGCTCAAGCAGGACGTACGCGAAGCCGCCGTGCGGGATCTGGAGATTCGCTATTTGAACGAGGCCTTGTGCCGCGCTCAAGGAAACGTGACCAAGGCCGCAGAAAACATCGGCATGCGCCGCACCAATTTCCATTCCCTGCTGAAGAAATACGGCCTTCATTCCGGCGACACGGACTCGGAAGCCTGATCATCGACCGTACTATCGACCGTAGCTGAACTCGCCAGAGTTTGGCCCCTCGTTGCCGAACTCGCTCAGAGTTCGGCAGCCTTCGCTCCCCGGCCGGCCCGAGATAGACTCTTCCTCCGTCTCCGCAGGATTTCCCCTGACCTCCGGAAAGAAGGTCTCACGGGGGCGTTCTTCCTCCACATAAAGCCATCTGCACGGGCGAGCAGCAGCAACTCCCCTGTCTGATCCGCATGGACAGTCCGACCCGGATGAACAGTGTCGACAGGTTTGGGACACTCGGCCATGCCCTTCAAGACAACTCTTGCCACGTTTGTGTACGCTAACGTGCGAACTGGTCGCTGCGGGCAGGCCTGGCCTTCGTGAATTCTGTTTTGGCACGCAGTTTGCGAAGGATGATTCACGGCCGGAACAACGACGCTTCTTGTTCCCTCCGACACCAAAGCCGAACCGCAAGGAAGTGGCATTCTCTCCGCCTCGCTCGCGCATCGGGTTGGTGGGGCAATCCTCGGGCGTTCCTTCACGGCCTTCAAGCACACCTTCTTCCACTCAAGAGCCAACCAGCACGGAGTTCCAGTCATGATCAGTGATCCTACTCTTCTCGTTGTCGACGACGAACAAGTCTATTGCGAGGGTTGCCGACGTATTTTTTCGCGTCAAGGGTTCCGCGTGGAAGGAAGCAACGATGCAGCCGAGGCACTCAGCCTGGCCAGAGACAACGACTACTCGGCGATCATCCTTGATGTGAAAATGCCGAATATGGATGGGATCCGTTTCCTCGAACATCTGCGGGCCATCAAGCCCGACACGCCGGTCATTCTCATGACGGGGTACCCCAGCATCCAAAACGCCGCATCGGCCATTCGCCTCGGAGCATCCGACTACGTAACCAAACCTTTCACGCCCGAGCAGATCACGGCGGCCGTGCAGGGCCTTCTGGGGCCGGATGGCTCGCAGAAGAGCCACGGATCTGCGAACCTCGAGGTTGCCGCGGAGGCCCCGGATGCGGAACCGAGATCGCTGGTGTTCTACGGACGGGCCTGGGCTCAGCTTGGCGATCGGTCGGCCGTGCGGGTCGGCGGAGTTGTGGCAAAACCAGAGAACACCCATGTCCATCTGCAGTTGCCGAAAGTCGGCCAGTTCGTCTACCAGGGTTTGCCGCTCTTGGCCATTTGCGACGACAACGGCATGACGACCACGGTGGAATCACCGATAACGGGGATGGTGCTCGACGTAAACTCGACCCTCCAGTCCAGCCCAGACCTGCTCTGGAAGCATCCTTGCGGTTTGGGCTGGGTAGCGAAGATCGCTCCCACGCGTCTGGAACGAGAAGAAACCCGGCTGAAGGCCCGTCGTGTGATGGCCGCCAGCCTGAACCAGGACTTCCTCGGGTTCTATGAGGATAAATTGTCGAAAATCGGATGTGTCGTGCAGGCGGTGGACCCGGTTGATGCGGAATCCCTTGTACGTCTGGCCAGGACAACGGATATCGTGCTGTTCGACGCCGCATCGTGCGGCGATCGCGGATCAGAAACCGTCGGCCGCCTTCTGAGGGAACTTCCCGACATGAAAGTCGTGGTCGTCGGCCCAACCGGATCTCCCCAACCGGACAGCTATCGTGCCCATCGTCTCTTCTACTACGCCGTCCCGCCGTTGGAAGACAGCGAGATTGTCGACATCGTCGACTCGCGCTATCGTTTGGCGATGATGCCCAAGGGCGCCTCGCCGGTCCCGGGCGACAAGAACCTGCCGATCAGCTCGCTCCATATCGACACGGACAAGAAGCAACGAGTCACGCTCCTCGCGCCCGGCGGGCTGCTCGAGCGAGAATCGGGTCTCGGTCTGGCACTGCGAAGCGGACTATTGGAACGACTGCTGCCCCTGGAGACCGGGCTTGGCGACCTGAAGCTGACGCCCACACGCGTGCTCCAGGAGACCTTGAAGAGCGATCGCGTCATCGTGCTCACTACCGCCGAGATGGCACGGATTCCAGGATCTCTGGTGCCCCACCGGCACGGCAACCTGACGGAGTTTACCGGCATCGAAGCGAAGAACCTCGCCGTGCTGGCGATTCAACCCGTGACCGGCAGCACGTCCATGCCAAGGCTTGATTCGGCGGCGGTTGCGGCCCTTGCCGAGCACATCATCGATGAAATCCTGGCCTGAGACCGGCTTCGCCCGCTGCAATATGAAAGCCCCTCTGGCGACTCTCGCCGCATGTCCGTCAGTCCATACTTCCTCACCGGCGGGTTCGTTCCCGCCGTGAGGATGCGTGATCTATCGGGCCCGGACTGGAACCTGCCCTATTGCCGTCGGGCGTCCGCCGCCTGATTTCGGTAAGACTCGGCCCGATTGAGGTAGATCTTACGTCTCACCTTGCTGCTGACCGATTTGGAGAGACGCATGTACTTGTCGGCCAACGCCTGTTTCACTTCGGCTAGTCTCTTGTTCATTCACTCACTCCTCTCTGGGTTGTTTCGCAGGGTCCCTGCCGGTCACTTCTTCGGACGACTTTGAGGTGCATGGCAGCGACGGCAACGGATTCGCTGGGTTCCAAGGGTAGACCCGCACTTGGAACATCGGCGTGCTTTCACTTTCTTGACGAATTTCGTTCGCGGCCTCAGGCCCATGGGATACTTCCTTGAAATCGATAGGGGAGTTGCATTCCCGCTGATTGTCCGCGGCGGGAAAAGTCCAGTTGTCTTCGGTTCACAAAAAACGGTTATCTGACAGGCGTATCGGAATTCGCGTAACGGCACTTCCCGCCCGTATGGGTGGGGCGGCGAGATCCGTTCATCCTAAGACCTTGTTAATGCCTGGAACCAAGAATATGGTGGATATTGCGAGACTTGGCAAGGTGAAGGCACTGAAAGAATCTCGGCGATCGTCAACTACGGCTTCACTCTTGCCGCCATCCTGCTCAGAGAACTTGAACAAACGCTGGAACCTCCCAAGGCCATGGACGCGCACAATCGGTGGTTTTCTTGCGGCTCTTAGAATCGATCTGCCTCGACCACGCCACAGAGAAGTACCGCTCCGTCGAAGGCTGCCCGACGACTCATCGAACCAACTCGCCCCTCTGTGGATACGGATCCAACATCCCCCGTTGGCATAAGACGATTCCGTCCTATATTGCTGGGCAGAGACCAACGTCTCCCGTCAACCTTCCAGGCGTGGTTGTCAATGTCGTAACATATTATTTAGCATTGGTTTATATCTGTTGTTGCGCATCCAATTTCAGAGCTGCCGCGAAGGACCTTACCCCACTGTTGTGAGGACAGATCGGGTCGTGAAGTCCCTGGTGAAAATAGTTGCCGGACCGGAATAGCCGGATTGCTCTATTGTACGAGTTCAGCCGCCTTCTCTATGATAGGCTGTTGACTGAAGGCTTGCGGTAAAGCTTGTTTGCGTCTCAGGGCGGTTGCCTGCCTCGAACGAAATCCACATGACTCAACACACAACTCGATCAGCGCCGACCCAATTCTTCCGTCGATTCGGACCTTTCCTGCTGCTCGGGATGACCGTGCTCCTCCCCTTGATCGGGTGGGGAAGTGTTCTCGCTCTTCGCAGCAATCGCAACGACGTAAAATCCTGGCTTCCACCGGCTTACGAGGAAACCAAGACCTTCGGTTGGTACTGGAAGCATTTCCCAGGGGATGCCTTCATTCTGGCGAGTTGGGAAGGTTGTACTCTGGGCAACCCCCAGATTGCCGAGATGGCCGCCAAGTTGCGGGGAGCCACTGTCGCGGAAAAGCCCGACACACCCTTGTTTAAGAAGGTTACGAGCGGAGAGGAGTTGTTGAGCGGGCTGGTGGAAGGCCAGAAAGTCGCGCCTGACACGGCCTTGGCGCGGCTGCGAGGATCTGTGATCGGGTTCGACGGAAAACAGACCTGTCTGGTTCTGCAACTGAACACCGACGAGATTCGAAGGCGAGACCTGGCGAAAACCGTTGGCAAGAACAGCAGCGCCAAGTTGTTTCACGAGGCGGTTGAGCAGGTCTACGTGGCTGGCGAGGAGACCGGTATTCCCAGGAGTATCATGCATCTCGGTGGCCCGCCCGTTGACAACGTGGCCATCGACGTGGAAGGCGAACGTTCGCTGATGATGCTGGCGAGCACGTGTGGGATCCTGGGATTGATCCTTTCGTGGTGGTCGTTGCGGAGCGTGCGTCTGACGGCGATCGTGTGCAGCACCGCCGTGCTTAGTGCGGGGGCGAGTCTCGCCCTGGTTTGGCTCTCGGGCGCCACGATGAACGCCATCTTGATGACCATGCCGGCACTGGTGTTTGTGGCGGCGATTTCCGGGGCCATCCATTTGGCCAACTACTATCGCGATGCCGTTGAGAACGGTGGGATCTCAGGAGCCGCCGATCGTGCGGTCTCCCATGCGTGGCTTCCCCTGGCCCTGGCCACCGGCACCACCGGGATCGGACTGGTTTCGCTTGCCGCCAGCGAATTGTCGCCCATCAAGATGTTTGGCATTTATTCGTGCGTGGGGATTGTGGCCGGGTTCGTCATTCTCTGCCTCTATACCCCCAGTCTTCTGGAACTTACCCGTCCCATTCCGGCAAAGGTGGCCGGTGAGCATTCTGCTCCTACGGCACACCAGCGGCTCTGGAATGCGACCGGTCTCTGGATCATTCGGCGAAACGGGTGGATCACCCTGGCATTTCTGGCCGCGTCGGGTGTGGGAATCTACGGGCTGACCCTCGTGATACCGTCCGTCCACCTTATGCGGCTCTTTTCTCCTCAGGCGCAAATCCTTCAG
Source organism: uncultured Planctomycetaceae bacterium (assembly GCA_964429355.1). GTDB lineage: Bacteria > Planctomycetota > Planctomycetia > Pirellulales > Thermoguttaceae > JAAYAY01. The sequence goes on from CAYSCH010000039.1 coordinate 6,194, forward strand.
GACTACCGCTATCTGGAAGAGAAGCTGGGCCCCCTCGTCCCGGTCGAAGTGGTCCTTCGCGTCGACACCGAGCGGTGCTCGATGGATCTGCTCGATCAAATGCGGCTCGTCCGCGAAGTCCGGCAGAGCATCGCCGAAATCGATGAGGTGGGCAGCGCCATGGCCGCGTCCACCTTTGCCCGTGCAGTTCCCCAGCGTGCCGGAGCATTGGGCCGTGCAACGTGGAACACACAATTGGAGGGGAACCGCGAGCGCCTCGCCGAATACTGGACCCAGGACGGCAAGGAACAGCTTTGGCGGATCAGCGCCCGAGTCAGCGCTGTGGATTATGACCTGGACTACCGGGCATTTCTCGGCGACCTCCGCCAAGTCGTCGAACCGGTCTTGCAGAAGCATCGCGATCGCGGCACCGAGGGTATCTCCGCAACCTACACCGGCCTCATCCCGCTGATTTACAAGGCACAGCACTCGCTCTTCGATGGCTTGATCTACGGTTTCTCCGGCGACCTGCTGCTCATCGGTGTGGCCATGGTCCTCATGATGCGCAACTTCTCGTCGGGACTGTTGCTGATCCTTCCCAGCGTTTTCCCGCTTCTGGTCGTGTTCGGCTTGATGGGTCTTGCGGGAATTGTGGTCGATACGGGCACCGTAATGGCACCCGCCGTCGCTATGGGTGTGACCGTTGACGATGCCATTCATTTCATGCTCTGGTGCCGCAAGGGCGAGTCGCAGGGTATGAACCGTACGCGGTCGATCATGTTTGCCTACAAAGACTGCGCGCTGGCCATCTTCCAGAGTTGGGCCGTCATTGGCCTGGGACTCTCGGCCTTCGCCTTCAGCGCCTTTATCCCCACCCGCCGGTTTGGAATTCTGATGCTCACCCTGCTGACGATCTCCTCGATCGGCAACCTCGCCTTCCTCCCGGCCTTACTGGCCGGTCCGGCCGGCCGTTGGTTCTGGAAAGGTTCCGGCAGAAACCCTGTCGAAAAGGACGCCGAACACCTGGCCGCCGGTCCCCGCTCGAGCCGGGGAGTGACTCCGATCCCGCTGGTCGACGCCGTGCCGGCGACCGCCCCATGTGTGCCGCACGGATCGCAACGGGCAAGACGAGTCTCGCACTCGAAGGGAATCGCCTGACACCTGTTCCAGGTCCCCGCATCCCATGCTTGCGGACGCGAGCCCTTCGATCGGTTGGAGCACAGGCTTGAGCCTGCGCTTTGCCGCACTTCAACCTGACCCGGGATGAAGTGCCGGTCCGCATCCAGTTCGGGCCCGCGACCGCCCCGACCTGGCCCCTCGTCCGCCGGGAGGAGTTGAAGCTTTGCACTCCATTTGACCCTTGTCTCGTCCAGGCCTGCATCCTCTGATCCTCCAGTTCTCGTTGGACCGCCGGACTGGAAGGAGTCGCAATCTGACACACGCTCGACCGGTATCGATTCCGCGGCGTCAGAATCACCTGCCACATTGCCCGAGTTTGCCGACTTCCCTAGAATCCAAGAGTTTCGGCTGCGCGGAACCTCAGTTCAGCAGTTTCAGTCAGCCTCAATCTCCACGCCCCTCCAAACGAAAGAAAAAAGGACCTTCCTTCATGGATCCTCAGCGGCCGCAATTCACCGGTTTGGGTACCCTTGCCTTGCACGCCGGCCAGCAGCCCGACCCGAGTACGGGATCGCGGGCGATGCCGATCCACCAAACGACCAGCTACTGCTTCCGCAGTACGGAACATGCCGCCAATCTCTTCGCCTTGAAAGAGATGGGCTGGATCTACACCCGGCTGATGAACCCCACCACCGACGTCTTCGAGCAGCGGATGGCCGCGTTGGACGGGGGGATCGGGGCCCTGGCCGTTTCCAGCGGGCAGCAGGCGATCACGGTGGCGCTGTTGAATCTGGTCCATTCCGGCGGGCACATTGTGTCGGCGGCCGCCTTGTACGGCGGAACCCTGACCCTTCTGGGGCAGACCTTCAAACGGCTGGGGATCGAGGTGACCTTCGTGGACGCCACCGATCCTAAGAACATCGCTGCAGCCATCCGGCCCAACACGCGGGCGGTCTACATCGAATCGCTGGCCAATCCGAAGAACGACGTGCTCGACTACCGGGCGATCGCCGACGTGGCCCACGAGCACGGATTGCCGCTGGTCTGTGACAACACGGTGCTCACGCCGGTCCTGTTCCGGCCCTTCGACCACGGCGTCGACATTGCCGTCTACAGCGCCACCAAATTCATCGGCGGGCACGGCACGAGCATCGGCGGGGTGATCGTCGACAGCGGCAAGTTCGATTGGTCGAAGCGGCCGGAGATGTGGCCCCAGTTCACCGAGCCCGATCCGTCCTATCATGGGACCGTGTTCCTAGAGGCCGTCGAGCAACTCTGCTACATCATCACCTGCCGCACCCACTGGCTGCGGGACCTGGGCGGCGCCCTGAGTCCGTTCAACGCCTTTTTGTTTCTCCAGGGATTGGAGACTCTTCACTTGCGGATGCCTCGGCACAGCGAAAACGCCCTGGAGATTGCCAAGTTTCTCGAAGCCCATCCGCTGGTCAACTGGGTGAACTATCCGGGGCTTGCGTCGCATCCCTGCCATGACACCGCAAAGAAGTACCTGCCGAAGGGCGCGGGGGCGATCCTCGGGTTCGGTATTCGCGGCGGGGCCGAGGCCGGCAAGAAGTTCATCGAGGCCTGCCGGCTCGCCTCCCATTTGGCCAACCTGGGCGACGCCAAGACGTTGGTCATCCACCCGGCCTCGACCACGCATAGCCAGCAGACGGAACAAGAGCTCCAAGGGGCCGGGATCACGCCGGACTACGTCCGCGTAAGCGTCGGGCTGGAGGACGTTGCCGACATCAAGACCGATCTGGAACAAGCACTGCAGGCGTCGCAGGCATGAGAAACTGATGACCGATACGTCGTTACTAAGCAGCGACAGCGAGCGGCACGCTCGCCCGCTAAGATTCGCCCACAACCTGCTCATGGATGAGCCGCTCGCCCTGGAACGCGGCGGGCGACTGACGCAGGTGAACGTGACCTACGAAACGTACGGTCGGCTCAACGCCGAGCGCAGCAACGCCGTGCTTCTCTGCCATGCGCCTTCCGGCGATTCGCACGTGGCGGCCCACACGGGCGACGACGACCCCGGTTGGTGGGATATCGCCGTGGGGCCGGGCAAGGCGATCGACACGGACCGCTATTTCGTAATTTGCCCCAACGTTCTGGGCGGCTGCCGCGGAACGACGGGGCCCAACAGTTTCAATCCCCAAACCGGGAAGCCCTACGGCGCTGATTTCCCGGTGATCACGGTGGGCGACATCGTCGAGGTGCAACGGCGGCTGGTCGACCACTTGGGGATCGATCGGCTGCTGGCCGTGGTGGGCGGTTCCCTGGGCGGGCATATGGCCCTGACCTGGGCGACCTGCTATTCGGATCGGCTTGTCGGCGTGGCGCCCGTGGCCACTTCGGCCTGCCTGACCAGCCAGGCGCTGGCCTTCGACGTCGTGGGCCGGAACGCGATTCTGCGGGATCCGAATTACCTGGAAGGGCAGTACTACGAATCGGGGCAGGGACCGCTCGTGGGCCTGGCCATCGCTCGAATGCTGGGGCACATCACCTACCTTTCCCGCGAAGGGATGACGGAGAAGTTCGACGCCGAGCGGTTTCGGCCGCGGGAGGTTCTCACCTCCTTTGAGACGAAGTTCTCCGTTGGTTCCTACCTGGCCCATCAGGGCGATCGGTTCGGGGAGCGGTTCGACGCCAACAGCTACATGACGCTGTCGATGGCCATGGACCTGTTCGACCTGGGGATTACGCCGGAGAAGCTGGCCGAGGACGTCAGCCGTTCCGACTGCCGCTGGCTGCTGTTCAGTTTCACCAGCGACTGGCTGTTTCCCCCGTTCCAGTCGCAGCAGATCGTCGACGCCCTGATCGCGGCCGACAAGCCGGTCAGTTACTGCAACATCGAGAGCCGGTGCGGCCACGATGCGTTTCTCCTGGCCGACGATCTGCCGATCTACGGCGAACTGCTCCGGGCCTTCCTGGCTAACCTGAGCGGTAAGCCCCTGTCGCCGACCAGCGGCAGCACGGAAGCCGGCGAGGAACCGGACCGGACGATTCACAGCCCAACGAGCATCTTTCACGGCCGCCATCGCCTCGACTACGACACGATCGTGGACCTCATTCCGCCGGGGGCCAGCGTGCTCGACCTGGGCTGCGGCACAGGCAGCCTGCTGGCCCGGCTGGCGGCTCGCGGACACGAGCGGCTGATGGGGATCGAGTGGGACGAGCAGTCGATCGTTCGCGGTCTGCAGCGCGGGCTCGACGTCGTGCAGGCCGACCTCAACCAGGGCCTGGCCGCATTCGGCGCAGATCAGTTCGACATCGTGGTCCTGTCGCAGACCCTGCAAACGGTGATGGACGTGGAACGCGTCGTCGACGAGATGCTTCGGGTGGGTTCCCGGGGGATCGTGAGTTTTCCCAACCTGGCCCACCGCGATCACCGCCATCGCCTCTCGACGGAAGGCCGGGCGCCGGGGATCGATGCGGCCGCGGGCTACAAATGGTATAACACACCGAACGTGCGTTTCCTGTCGCTCTATGATTTCGAGGATTTCTGCCGCGACAAGGGGATCATGATTCACCAGATCGTGGCCCTCGACACGGCGGCCGACCGGCGGGTCGAGGACGATCCCAATCTGGCGGCGAACGTGGCGATTGCGGTTGTGAGTAAGTAGCATACGGCCCGACGGAATAAAATCCGAAATACGAATCTCGAAAAACGAAACAAATCCAAAACATGAAACACGAATGCTCCAAACAATCGACTCGAACCTCTTGCATTCATGTCATTTGAGTTTCACATTTTGAGTTTGTTTCGGATTTCGTGCTTCGCATTTCGGATTTGAGCACCTTCTTCTTCGCGACGCTCCCCTCAACCGACGCTGTTTGTCTATGAAATCTTCTGCTTCCAACCATCCCGACTGGGTTGCCAACGTGCATCGTGTCGCCCGGGCCGTGCGGCGGCGGGTTCTGGATCATACGCTCAAGAACAACGGCGGCTACCTGAGCCAGGCCTGTTCGGCGGCCGAGATCCTGTCGACGCTTTATTTGAGCGTCATGCATCTCGGTCCGAGCGAGGGGCCCAAGATTCCTCGTCCGTTCCCCGGCGTGCCGGGACGCGGCAATCCGCACAGTTTCACGGGTTCGGAATACAACGGCCCGAAGGCTCCCGACCTGGACCGCTTCATCTTCTCGCCCGTCCACTACGCCTTGGTGCTTTACTCCGTGCTCATCGAGGTCGACCGTCTGGGGCCCGACGCCCTCGAACAGTTCAATCGCGACGGCAGCACGATGGAACTGATTGGCGCCGAACATTCGCCCGGCCACGAGGTCACCGCGGGCTCACTGGGCCAGGCCATCAGCCAGGCTGCCGGCATCGCCCTGGCTCGCAAGCTGCGCGGCGATACCGGACGCGTCTGGGTGTTCATGTCCGACGGGGAGTTCCAGGAGGGGCAGACCTGGGAAGCCTTCGCCAATCTGTCGTACCGCCGGATCGACAATCTGGGGGTCTATGTCGACGTGAATGCCCAGCAATGCGACGGGCTGATGACGTCGGTCATGAATATCGAGCCTCTGGCCGCCCGGTTGGCGGCCTTTGGGGTGAACGTCCACGAGGTCGACGGCCACAACCCGCAGGCCCTGGCGGCTGCGGGCGAATTGTGGCAGAAGGGCAGGCCGCTGGTCGTTTTGGCGAAGACCGATCCCTGCCGCGACATGGAACTGCTGCGGCAAAGGGCCCCCAAGCTCCACTATGTTCGCTTCAAGTCCGACGAGGAACGCCGCAGCTACGAACAGGTCCTGGCCGAGATGTGAAGATCTGTTTTGTGTCGCTACCGACATCAAGCGGCAAGCGCGGGTCAGCCAAGCAGCCGAGCTGCTAATTCTTTGTTTTGAAATGGTCGCGGACGAGTTGACAGGGACGGGGAGCGCGAAACTGGGGATGTTGCGCTATTTCACGCGAGAGGAGGGGGGAACGCTAATCTTCCCTGTTTTGGTTTCCAGCAAGCATCAGTCTGCCTCACTGAGACTGGTCCACCAATCGTAAAGCGGGTCGACTCGACGAGGGCGAAATCTCGCAAAACGTTCGATCTTCTTCAGTAGGTCCCTAACCGCAGTGTCACTGGGGGACGTCACATCCACCCACCGCTGGATTAGTTCAGGCGTGCTGGTCAGCGCAATCCCATTTTCGGATGCAATCCGTCTTGCCTTTCGGTCATCTGTTGCGACAGTCCACCCCCGTGACATGGCAATCGCAAGACAGCTTGCCTCACCGTCGTCCAACTGCATGGCAAAACGAACAAAGGCATCCACTTCGCCCTGTCCCTCAAGCCGACACGTCTGAATGTAGCCTGACGCAATCGCTTTACCGAGATCGATGTCTTGCGACACAAGCCTCGCTGGGTCGTCTTCATCGACTCGCCTTATGCGCAGGGCCTCGCTATGCACTTGGGCGGGAATCCAGAACGCACCACAAGCCTGAAAAATGCTCTCTTCCTTGCCGGTTGCGTAGAGATTGATCAGACAACAGGCATCGATAATCCTGTCTGACATTGACACTCCTGATCACTATGCATTTCCAAGCAATGAGTGGTGGGATTCAAGCTGGATCTGCTGGACTTCACCTTCGTCCGAAAGAGAAGTCGTCGTCAGGTGTCTATCAACGATCTCTCGGCCAGTCACCCGGTCACATCGGAGCAGACTGCAAAGCTCACCTTCGCTCACTTCACCTTGGTCGTAGGCTTGGACGGCGAGGAATACGTACCTGTCCGGGAACTGGCTATCCGTCACCGGATGGTGTTGAATGTTCAGCATTGCCTCTGCACGCCGCACTTCGAATCTCGACTCCTTGAGGTGCTCACGGACTCCCTTTGGAATCAGTCCCAGTCCTTCCAGTCGCAGCGTCATTGCCTCGACGGAAGCGTTGTAGAAATGGCTGAGACGACACAGATCGGCAATCTGGAAATCGCCACTCTCGTTCACAATCTGGTTGAACCGACGCCGTACCGAGGTCGCAGGCATGAGAAATGCCATGGCGAACGCCTCGGCAAATCTCTCGTTCGCAGGCTTTCTTCCCTGAAAGGTCAGGTAGTCGATGCCCGGCTTGAATCGGTCGGTGATTAGATGTCCGTACTCGTGGAGAAGGGTTGCTCGACGACGTTGAGGAGGATGCTTGCGGTTTACTGCGATCACGCCGCCAAACTCGCTGGAAAACCCGAACATCCCGGCGATCTTAGATGGTAGATCCTCGTAGACGATTCGCAGGCCAACCTCAGCCTCCAGAAGGCTCCTGACATGGACGACCGGCTGATCGCCGAGGCCCAGTCGGAGACGTTCTTGGGCTGCGACATCCTCGGCCAGTGCGATGACGTTGCCTCTGCCAATCTGAACTTCGGGCGGATAGTTCATCCGAAGCGGTACGTTGAGGAGCCGTTCCAGCCGGTGATAGTCCTCTGCGAATTTCTGCAAAGCAGCAATCGCTTCAGCGATTCCTTCATCTTCTGCATTCATCTGCTGGGCGACTGCCCGCAGATGCGGTTGAAGATCGCCTACCGGCTCTCCCGGACGGACGATATCGCTCACCTTCCGTCCATAGAGCGACGCAAGATTGACGATCTCTTCAGGCTTGGGGAGTCGGGTGCCTTTCTCGATAGCAATGAAGGTCGGTCGGCTACAGCCAACATGCTTCGCCGCATCCTCTTGCGTAACTCCCCGAGACCTTCTTGCTTCGGTTAGCCGCTGCCCAAGAACCTTCGGATCGAGGTTTTCGAGTTCCAACATCTGATTCTCCGTTATCCAAGCGGCCTTCTGTACTACTAACCTCAAAGATCGTGAAGTTTTTCACAAAGATCCGCGACCAACGGGAGCAGACCATTCGAGCCGAGCGGTAGCTCGTATTGGCTGGCGGCCCTGCCGCCCTGGGGAAGATCGATCAGATTCGCCCACTGGCAACCGTTCAGCTTCGCTTTCGAAGAATCCAAGTATTCGTTCTCAGCCATTTCTGCGTCACGCCGAAAGGCTTGGCCAGGATTTGACATTCTCCTGCTAAATTATCAGCCCGGACTTTACATTGTCAATACCGAAATGCCGTCACGACCACCGAAAGTGAGTTTTCGCGAGATGCGAGATGATGGCCTGGCAGTCACAAGATGTTTCTGTGACACGTGTTACGACACAATGTCAACCAATGGCGTGGCAATCGAATGGAATCGCATGAGGAGCAGTCGCGAAGGAGCTGATTCCTCGCATTCCCACGCCAACGAGGCACGAATCTTCTGAATGGGCGAAGGGGAATGCAGGAGAGCGACTCGGGACCGCGATGGGAATGCGGGGCGTAATGGGGTGGACTGTCTACCGCGCATCGGCACTGCTTGGCAAACAAGCAGTGGCGCACGGTGATAGGTTCGCAGGGTTATCAGTCATGGCCACCGGTCCCACACTGCCACCTCTTGCCCAGTGTGTCAATATCGGGTCGTGTCGCCGGAATCCCTCGGAATCCGTGGACTGTTCGCGGTCATGGCAATAGCGTAGCGGATGCTAAGACGACAACAAGTAACGGACGCCTACCAGCGTTGCTCGTGGTTGTCATCTTGGTTCACAACGGATGGGTATGGCTGCACGAGAACTGGTATTGGAGTGCAGTAGATCTTACAGTTGGGTAATGCCTTCTGGAGTCGCTTGAGACCGTTTGGGGTGACGTTGGTGTGGTCGATAAGTAGGGTGTCGAGGTTAGGCAACTCACTAAGGTGCTCAAGCCCAGCGTCTGAGATCCCGGTGTAGTCGAGTTGCAGGAGGACAAGATTCTTGAAGTTCTCAACGTGTTCAAGCCCAGCGTCACTGATCTTCGTACCGTTAAGCCGCAACACTTCGAGATTGGACAGCTTTTCGATGTGTTCAAGACCAGCGTCGGTGATGTTGGTGTAGCCAAGTTCCAATCGTTTGAGGTTCTTCAACTCCTTCAGGCAAGTTGCTTCCTCGTCACCAAACTCCCTCGGATACAAGATTACTGCACTCACATTGCAGAAGAAATGGTCTCCCAACAGTGTGCGAAGCCAAGGAGGATACGGTGGCGTCGTCGCCACACCGTCTTCCCAGTCGAAGACTACTAACCCCCATTCGAGTTCAATCCTCTCGACCAGATCCTTCTGTTTCCTCACCCTCTCGATTCGCACCGCAAGCCACGACAGCGGCAGACTCAGTGCCATGACGGCAACAAACAGCATCCGTAGGCTGAACTGGAACCAACGGCGTTTCGGGCTGTTCTCGGTCATAACGGCAGCATAGCACGACTCGGAAACGACGACAAATAGCGGTTGCTGCGATTCGCATCCCTAATCGGTCTGCCAAGTGGCGGCTTTGCCGCCCTACTCCTTCAAGGATGCCGAATGCGGACGCAAACTGATCCGTATGGCTCAGGGAGGGGAAAACGCAATTCAGCGGAGCTTGCCGAGGGCAGACAGGTGACTGAAAAAACTTGCCAAGAGAGATTTGGGTAGGTCAGCAGGAAACTGGCTGCCTGCTATTCTCCTTGCCGTTTCCATAACAAGAAATTACCAGGCTGCAAGCTCGCTTTGGCTGGGTTGTCTGCGATGTATCGCTGGATGGCTCCGAACTGTTCGGGGGTACGAACGAGATGGTCTTGTGGAAGGCTTGCCGATCACGCATTCTGATTCTGGATCGAACAGCTCGAGAATCATGGTGTTTCCCCGGGACCATCCATCGCACGGCCGCAAGAAGCAGCAGCAGGCTGTCACCTTTCTCAGTGGTCTGTGTTCTGAATCCCGGGGGCGGAGAAGGATTGGGCGGGGTCGTCAAGCACCAGCACCCAGTCTTGATCGGTGCCGGAGGTGGGGGGAGTGAACTCTTGCGGTTCTCTGCAGTCGACGG
>CAYSCH010000039.1:16142-35826 GCA_964429355.1 uncultured Planctomycetaceae bacterium
CTCATGGGCTTCACCATCGTAGCATCGGCCGTCTCGCGGGCTGTACCACCAGGCGTTGACGCGGGAGGGGGAGAGCCGCGGCAGGTCGACAGTGAACGGCTTGCCCATGGTGGAGTAGACCATCGCGCAGGTTCCGTCGGACGCCCGTGCGGCGGCGCAGTAGGAAAACCCGTCATGCAGGCTTCCGGCGCCTGAGAGCAGCAGCGACTGGTCGGCAATGCGATTCTGCATCAGCCGCGACTCGATCAGAAACCGCAGGTGCTGCATGTCGGCGGCGCCCTCGTAATTCAGGGCGTCTTGCCAGCCGGGCTGGAAGCGCCAGATCGGCGAGGCGCCGTAGGTGTAGCCGAAGGCACCGGAGAAGACCGACCAGTATCCTTCATAGCGGCATTTCCAGGCCGTGGAAGTGGGCGGTTCGGGCCGGTTCTCGTATCCCGGCTCGCCGTTCAACACCGGTTTGAAAGGCCGTTTCAAGTAGTCGGCACGGATACGCAGCACGTTGGCATTGGCGTGGCCCCAGGTCTGCTGCATGTTGAAATCCAGCCATGAATCATCGTGGAAATCGTCGGACGACGTGCCGACGGGATGGATGGTCATCAAGTGCCTGCCCTCGTGTCCGGCTTCGAGCCCCCTGGCGATCGCCCGCAGCAGCTCCCGTTGTTCGTCGGAGATCGCCTGCTTGTCGTCGCTCCAGTTGTCGTTGATTTTTTCGTACTCGCCCGTGACCAGCCAGATCACGTTGCCCCGATCGCGGTAACGGCGTCCGAGCAGGTTGCCGTACCGTTCGTTGTTTCTTAGAGTCTTTGTTTGGGACTTCTGCGGATGGTGCGCGGCTGTTTGTGAAGATCGGGTTGCGGGCTTGCCCGGCTCTGGGGTATTGGGGAACAGAGAGTCGGCGTTGTGCCCCCACATGGCGGCCAGGGCAACCGTCAGGTTTCGCTCGCCCGCGGCATCGATGATGAAATCGATATGGCGCCAGTATTCTTCATTCAGGGTGACGGGGTCCACGCCGGTGAAGGGGAGTTCTCCGGCATAGTTCGGCACAAGGACGTCGGAATCCGGCCCCTGACCGATTCCTGTACGGATCGCCATTATCTGGATTACATTGAAATGCTTTGCGGCCCGATCATCCAGGTAGCACCGCACGTCCTCGGGGTTCATCTGAAACAACAACCAGCCGGTGTCTCCCTGCCAGAAGAACGGTTTCCCGTCTTGCAGCAGTCCGTGGTCCGCCGCGGTGAATTGGGTCGGGGATTGCCGGCTTGGACCGGGAACTCTTGGGGGTTGTCCGAGCGATACTGCCGCCAGGACTTGAAGGGCAAGGAAGGGAACGCAAACGCACATTCTATGTCCTGACATCGTGACGTCCTCCCTTCCATTATTGACCCATGCACGGTCAATGAGCGAGGGCGACAGCGGAGCCCGGCTTTTCCCGGCATACCGTTGGCCGAACAGGCCCACTGACCAGCAATTATCAACAGCCCTCATCGGTTGGTCTTCGCCGGCTTTCCGTTTAGAATACTTGGAACCCGACCGTCTGCAAACAGGCGGTCACGGAAAAGGCAGTTGATACTTCCGTATTGAAGGACCTGCGATGGAATTCGTCAAACGGCCGCATGCCCGAAATCTGGTCCGCTGGGCGAAAGACAAGCCCGAGGTGCTCGTGTTGTCGGCAGACTTGACCTCTTCGTGCGAGGCCGACGACTTTCGCGAGACCTACCCGGACCGGTTCTTCTCGGTCGGCATGGCCGAGCAGAACATGATGAGCTTTGCCGCCGGGCTGGCCCGCGAGGGCTTCTTTCCCTACGTGCACACCTTCGCCGTCTTCATCTGCCGCCGGCCTTTCGACCAGGTTGCCATGTCGATCGCTTATCCCAATTTGCCGGTGCGGCTTGTCGGCTTCCTGCCCGGGATCACCACCCCCGGCGGCGCAACCCATCAGGCCGTCGACGATGTGGCCCTCATGCGCGTGCTCCCCAACATGACGATCCTCGAATGTGGCGACGCCACCGAAGTCGAGTCGGTTCTCGACGTCGCTCAGGCGGTCGATGGTCCCGTCTACATCCGCATGCTCCGCGGAGAAGTGCCCAGGCTCTTTCCAGACGACGAACTGATGCAACTGGGCCGGGCCCGCGTCCTTTCGCCCGGCAGCGACATCACGATCCTTTCCAGCGGCATCTGCACCGAAGAAGTGCTCCGGGTCTCCTCGGCCCTCCGCGATCGCGGCATTTCCCTCCAGCACCTCCACGTCTCCACGCTCAAACCGTTCAACGATCCCACCGTGGCCGAAGCCCTGGGCACGGCCCGGCTCGGCGTCATCACCATGGAGAACCACACCATCGTCGGTGGGCTGGGAACGGCCGTGGCCGAAGTGATGGCCGAGGCCGGGCTCCCCAAGCGACTCATTCGCCTCGGCATCCAGGACCAGTACGCCCACGGGGCCAGTCGGTCTTACCTCACGAAGAAGTACGGCCTCGACGCAGCGGCCCTCGTCGGTGCCGTCGAGCAACTCTCCGGCAAGTCGCTCCAGCTCACCGAATCCGACTTCCACCCCGTCGAAATCGCCCGCAACCAAACCACCGCCAAAGCCGAAGACTTGTAGTACGGTTCAGTGATTGTTTGCCGGAGGACAGGTTTGTCACTTGTCCAGACAGGTGCAATCCTGTCCTGCAAGGCAACACGCGATTCTCTTTCACTCCGCCCGCCATGACCAACGCCCCCCATCTGAATCTCTCCGGCCTCCGCTTCCTCGCGGTTTACCACCTTACCGGCACTCGGGAGGAAGCGCTGGCTCGGGCCGAAGACATCTGCCTCGAACAGACCGTCGAATACCCTGAAGATCTGATCCCGCGGCAGCACATCCGCGAGCAGATCCTCGGTCGTGTGGCCTCGTTCGACGCCTTGGACAACAATCGCTTCGAGGCTCGGATCGAGTTTCCCATCGAGACGAGCGGAGAAGAACTCCCGCAGTTGCTCAACGTCCTCTTCGGCAACATCAGCATCAAACCCGGCTATCGTCTTGTGCGGTTCGAATTGCCGGATGAGCTGCTGCGCCATTTTCGCGGGCCGCGATTCGGACGGACCGGTCTTCGTGAGCTGCTCGGCGTCTACGATCGCCCCCTGTTGAGCACGGCCATCAAACCCATGGGGCTTTCGGCCGTGGAATTGGCCGACTACGCCCGTCAGTTCGCCCTCGGAGGGATCGACCTGATCAAGGACGATCACGGGCTGGCCAACCAATCGTTCTGCCGCTACGAAGAGCGGGTTCACCGGATTGCCGACGCCGTTCGCCAGGCCAACAGCGAAACGGGCCTCCGCTGCATCTACGCCCCAAATATTACCAGTCCCGTGGACCAAATCCTGGCTCGAGCGCGTTTCGCCCGTGAGGCGGGCGCCGGCGCCTGTCTCATCTCCCCGGGCCTGGTCGGCTTCGACACCATGCGTCTGATCGCCGACGACGATTCCTCGGCCCTTCCTGTTCTTTGTCATCCGGCCTTCATGGGCTCCTTCACCATGAGCCCGACCGGCGGTATCGGCCATGGCGCCCTTTACGGCGAGATCTGCCGGTTGGCTGGCGCCGATGTGGTCATCTTTCCCAACTATGGCGGCCGTTTCTCCTTCAGCGAGGACCAGTGCCGCGACATCATCCGCGGCACGAGTTGCAGGATGGGCGAGCTCCGACCGATCTTCCCCTCGCCTGCCGGCGGTATGAAGGTTGACCGGGTGGCCGAGCTCTGCCGTTTCTACGGCAACGACTCGGTTCTCCTCATCGGCGGCGATCTCCACCGCCAAGGCCCCAACCTCGCCGACAACTGCCGCCGCTTTGCCGACCAGGTCCGCGGGTACTCAGCCCGATCGTAACGCGAAGTTGCGTCAGCAACCGGAGGGCAGCCCAAGTCACTTCTTCACCCGGTAGAACAGGTAAATCGGCGCACCGATCAGCACCAGCGCCATACCCAGGGCGGAGCTGATGATGGCGGGCTCCCCGGCCGCCGTAGCCGCCAGGTAGTTGCTCACGTCGCCATAGATCGTCAGTGCCAGAAACGCTGCCGAAAACACCACGAAGGTCCACGGAATCCAGGGATAGCCGGGCACGCGGTACGGTCGCGGCGTGTCCGGTTCCTTCCGGCGGAGTACGAATACACCGTAGGCACTGGCGCCATAAAACGCCCAGCTTACAAAAATCAGAGCGTCGGTGAGCGTATCGAATGTGCCGCTCAGCAGCAACAGCACGCTCCAGACGCCCTGTGCCAGGAGGGATGCCGCCGGCGTGTGAAATCGCGGATGGGCCACGCCCAGGAACCGGGGAAAGGTGTTTCGCCGCGCCATCGAGAAATAGATCCGCGAGCTGGAAAGGATCATGGCGTTGGCTGCGCCGAAGGTCGATACCATCACCACCAGGGCGATCCATTGCCCGCCCCCAGTGAAGCATTGCTCCGCCACGTCGGCTGCAACGAGTTTCGACTGCGCCATGGTGTCGATCGGCAACACCCAGGCGTAGGCGACATTCATGGTCACGTAGACCGCGATCGCCGTCACAATCCCCAGTACCAGGCTGCGGGGCAGATCGCGCTGGGGATTCTTGACTTCGCCGGCCACGAAGGTCACGTTGCTCCACCCGTCGTAGGCCCAGAAGGCCCCCTGCAGGGCCGCCGCGATCGCCGCCGCGAGCGCCAGCCCTTCCGGCCGGATCGTCGTGCTCGCAGTGGTCAGGTTGGCCGCGGACCCGCCCGTCGGCAGGAGAAACGCGCCGATCACCAACAGGCCCATTCCGGCTACCTTGGCGACGGTAAATATGTTCTGCACCACTCCCCCGAACCGGACACCTGCGTAGTTGACCGCCATGAGGACGGTAATCAGCAGCGCGGCCAGTCCTTTCACGCCGATTTCCTTGAGGGGTGTCACGTCGCCGACGAACGGCACATGGAAGGAAAAACTCCCCGCCGCGCCGTGGAGTTCCGGCAGGGCAACGAACTCGGTTGCGTATTCGGCAAACACGTACGACACGGCGGCGATGGAACCGCTCTGAATCACGGCGAATGCCGCCCATCCGTACAGATAGGCAAAGAACGGCCCGTACATCCGTTCGTAGAAAACGGTCGGCCCTCCCGTCGCGGGAATCATGGCGGCAATTTCAGCATTCGTCAGGGCGCCCAGCAGCGTGAATACGCCCGCCAGGACCCACACGCCCAGCAGCAACTCGGGCGAGCCCACCTGCTCCGCCATGATCCCCGGTTTGCGGAAGATGCCCGACCCGACGACACAGCCGAGAACCAGCATCGTCGTGGTGAACAGACCGAGATCGGGTCGCAGCCCCTTGTTGACGAGGTCCACGTCGCGTTGATGATGCGGAGAACCCATGCAATGAACTTTCGCTGCCAACGACAGGTCCGCCAGCCACCTGGCATCGCTCAGTAAGAAGCCCTCACAAAACGTACGAGTTTTCCACGGGCATGGATGTTCTCAGCCGGTGGTTTTGCCGGCGGCTCCAAATGCCTGTCCGGCATCTGCCGGGCGAACCTTACGGCGGAGCGTGATTGTTATTCTGACGGGTGCTCCCACGGCGCACGGTAGGCGCGGCGGAGGAGGCCGGTGGCGGCCTCGTCTCCCACAACCTCGTGACTCTTCGCATCGTAGACCAACGGCCGGCCCAGGTCCATGGCCAAGTTGGCAAGGATGCAGCTCGCCGTGGAAATGTGCCCCTCCTCGATATCGGCAATCGGTCGGCCCCCTTTTTCGATGGCCGCCAGAAAATCGAGCATGTGGCCGCGGGTAGCTGGAGCCGCGTGGAGCTCGATGTCCTTCTCCGTTGCGTCCTCGGGGAACTTCTCGCGCTCGTCGAGGCAGTCTTTGTGGATCGGCGTGCCGCCACCATGGGGAATGAAGTCATACTGGGTGACGCTGGCCTTGAGCGTACCCTTGTCGCCGTAGAGGGTCAGGGCCCAGGGATACTTCGAATCGGGCGGATCGCCCCACGAGCGGTGCTGCCAGACGGCGGTCAAGTCGTCGTATTCGAACGTTGCCGTCTGGGTGTCGGAGATGTTCGACTTTCCTTCCTTCTGCACGAAAATCCCACCCGAGGAACTGATCCGGTTGGGCCAGCCAAGCCCGAGCATCCAACGGGCCGTATCGAACATGTGGACGCACATGTCGCCCATGATGCCGTTGCCATATTCCTTGAAAGTTCGCCACCAGCGTTTGTGCGGCAACCCGTCGTAGGGGCGGAGCGGTGCCGGCCCGGTCCACATCTCGTAGTCGAGGAAATCGGGCACAGGTTCCAGGGGAGGGTTGCCGTTGGCCCGCATGTGATAGTAGCAGCAGAGCTCGACGTGCCCCACCTTTCCCAGCAGCCCGGCGTCGACGATGTTCTTCTTCGCCTCAATCAGGTGGGGCGTGCTCTTGCGCTGCGTGCCGACCTGCACGACGCGGTTGTACTTGCGGGCGGCTGCCACCATCGCCTCCCCCTCCATCACGTCCACACTGATCGGCTTCTGCACGTAAACATGGGCGCCGGCCTTGACCGCCTCGATCATCTGCAGGGCATGCCAGTGATCCGGACTTCCGATCAGAACGATGTCGAGATCTTTCTCGGCGAGCATCTTGCGATAGTCGGTGTACGTGCGCGGCGTTTTGCCCGACTTCTGTCGCCCGCTGATCAGCCCGGCAGCCTCGGAAAGTATCTGAGTATCCACGTCGCAGACGGAAACCACTTCCACCGGCGCCACCTGGATCAGTCGAAAGACGTCGCTCTTCCCGTACCAGCCTGAACCGATCAGACCCACGCGTTTGGGCTTCCCGTTGATGACTTCCATACCCTCAGCCCCCAGGACCGACATGGCCAGGGCAGCCGAAGCTGATTGCAGAAAACGTCGGCGATTGATGTTGAAGCTCATGGTTGGTTCCTTTCCAGGAAGATACAAGGTGGCTGCGCAGTATACCCTGCACGGTCTGGCGGGAAAAGAAGTGCGGGCAGGGCCCCCACCAGGGAGCCGGATTGCCCAAGTCGGCAGGGCTGTCAGCCGATACGGGCAACCGTCGGCAGCGAGGGGTTGGGCCACCATCGCAGTAGAAGACGGTTCCCGTTCTGTCCGCTGCGACAAATGGACTTGAAGAGTCACTCGTTGTGAAAGGAGACGCGAGAAGGACCACCGCCGCTTCGGCCCATGTGGCGAGGTGCTGAAATGGAAGCAATAACCCGCTGATAGGGCGTTACATCCGGCAGATGCAAGCCACCTCCACCGGAGGGCACCTTCCCCTTCACTCGCCAGCAATCTGCTGAAGCCGGCCGTCGAGATGGACCATCTCACCCGGCTGGAATTCCAGCGTGGTGGTCGCGGCGCCGTAGCGCAGCAGGCAGCGGCCACCGCTGGGGGTTTCGAGCGTCACGGATTTCAGGCGGCCTTCCTTCCATGCCAGGTCAACCTGAAAGCCCCCACGGGCACGAAGACCGCGAACCGACCCTTCGGGCCAGGCCGCTGGCAGGGCGGGGAGTATGTCGATCCGATCGGCATGGCTCTGGAGGAGCATCTCGGTGATGCCCGACGTGCCGCCGAAATTGCCGTCGATCTGGAAGGGGGGATGGGCGTCGAACATATTGGGGTAGGTACGTTCGGGTGACAGGAGCATGGCGAGGATTTTGTAGGCATGCTCGGCGTCAAGCAGGCGAGCCCAGAGGTTGAGCCGCCAACCGATTCCCCAGCCCGTGGCATTGTCACCGCGGATTTCCAGCGACTTGCGAGCGGCGGCAGCCAGTTCCGGAGTGTCGTGGACGTTGATTTGCCAACTCGGAAACAGGGCGTAGAGGTGCGACACATGGCGATGGTGTATCTCCGGTGCTTCCATGTCCCAATCTTCGAGCCATTCCTGCAGTTGGCCGGCTTTGCCGATCTGGTTCGGTACGAGACGATCGCGAGCCTGGGCCAGTCGGTCCCGCAGGTTCTCGTCCAGATTCAGGATTTCTGCTGCCCGAATACAGTTGCCGAACAGGTCGCGGAGAATCTGCATATCCATAGCCGGGCCGGCGCAGATGGATGCGCCTTTCGGATGGCCGTTCTCGGGCGACAAGGAAGGGCAGGTGACGAGCCAGCCGTGCTGCGGCTCTTCGACGAGTGTATCGATGAAGAACTGGGCTGCCCCTTTCATCACGGGGTAAATTTCGGCCAGGTAGGCTCGATCGCCGCTGTATTCGTAGTGTTCCCACAGATGCTGGCATAACCAAGCGCCCCCCATGGGCCAGAATCCCCAGAAGGGGCCGTCGATGGGGGCGGAGGCCCGCCAGAGGTCCGTATTGTGATGGCAGACCCAGCCGCCGGCACCCCAGTTGACCCGCGCGGTGTGCGACCCGGTTTCGCTCAGGTCCTTGACCATATCGATCAGGGGTTCGGCACACTCGGCCAGGTTCGTGGGCTCGGCGGGCCAATAGTTCATCTCGGTATTGATATTGATCGTGTACTTGCTGCTCCAGGGGGGATTCATGCTTTCGTTCCAGATACCCTGCAGGTTTGCCGGTTGGCTTCCCGGGCGGGAACTGGAGATCAGCAGATAGCGCCCGAACTGGAAATACAGGGCGGCCAACTGCGGATCCTCACCCTTGGCAAAGTCCCTGATTCGCTCATCCGTCGGGAGCTGAGTTGCCGGCGATGAGCCCAAGTCGAGAGCCACCCGGCGGAACAATCGCTGGTGTTCGGCGATGTGATCTTGCCGGATTTGCTCGAACGGCCTGGCGCCTGCGGCGGCGATCGTGTCGCGGGTGAGGATTTCAGGATCGCCGCTGACGTCGTTGTACGTCTTGTAGCTGGTTGCCGCGGCAAGGAGCAGCGTGACCGAATCGGCTCCGTCAATCGACAGCCGGTCGCCGTCGGCCGTCGCCTTCCCACCATCGCAAATCGCCCGCACGCGAGCCTGGAAGCGAAGCGCTCCGGCGATGCCGTTGGCCGGGCCGTTGACTCCGGTGAGGACAAGCGTGTCGGTCCCTTCGGTCGAAACCGCGGCTTTCTGCGGCGTTTGCCACGCAGCCGTCACGGAGATCTTCTTCGGTTGATCGGCCGTCAGGCGGATCGCGATCACCTGGTCGACGGGACTCGAGAGAACTTCTCGCATGAAGTGGACACCCTCTGATCCGAATTCCACTCGAGCGATCGCCGTATCGAGATTCAGATCCCGCCGGTAGTTCTCGACACTGTCGGTCTCCGGAAAGGACAGGAGCAGATTGCCGACGAGTTGATAGGGCATTTGGCTCAGCGGCTTGGCCATCATGTGGTCGCCGATCCACTTGCTGGCTTCGGCATATTTGCCTTCGAAGATCAACTGCCGTGCTTTGGGAAGGGCTTCCAGCGCCTGGGGATCGGTGGGATCGTAAGGGCCCCCGCCCCAGAGCGTGTCTTCGTTGATCTGGAGGCGTTCATTGTTGATCCCGCCGAAGACCATGGCCCCGAGCCGCCCGTTGCCGATGGCCAGGGCCTCGACCCACTCCCGAGCCGGCCGGCGATACCAGAGGCTGAGCGGTTCCTCGGGTGCGGCGGCTTCGCCGAGCAAACGGCCGCCATGCTCCGTGTCCAGGTTCGGCCCCGTCAATTGCAGCGCGAGTGATCCGGCAACCGGCGGGATGCGTTTGCCCGGTTGGGCGCCGAACTTCCACTCCCCCAGCACACCCTCCAAGGGGGCCGGATCCGAGGCGCTCGTTCGGGCTTGAATCTCCTCGGCCGAAAGAGCGCGGCCATAGACGGCCGCTCTGCGGATGGCCCCTTCGAATCGATTCCCGCCGGTTGGATCCGACCCGACGGACAACGCCACGTCGCTCTTCTTCATTGGCTCGAAGGGACCGTCCAGGTGGGCAACCTCCTGTCCATCGACATACAGTTTCATGATCTTCTGCGATGCGCTGAAGACCCCCACCACGTGCGTCCAGCGATCGGCCGGCAGCTTCGCGTCGTGGCAGCACATACCGGTCGAGTTCAACAGGCGCAGCGAGTTGCCGGGATGCGTGTCGAGCATGTAGCCAATCTGGGTTCCCGGCGTGCTCTTATCGAGAATCCGTCCACCGGCACTCGACATCCGATCCGCTCGGACCCAGGCTTCCAGCGTCACCTCGTCCGTCAGATCCAGGGCTTCCTGGGGAGGCACTTCGTAGCGTGCCGACCGGCGGTCCAGCCGATAGCAGGGGTCGTCTGCGCCGAAAACAACAGAGGACCCCAACAAGAGCAAGGTGGACAACATGAGGATGGTCTTCCCAGATGGAGGCATATCTCGCTCCGGTTCGAAAGGAATATCGGGGGCGTGGCCGGCTAGATCTATCTTCGTACGCCCCGGGAAGCTGCCTGTCAACAAGCAATCAAGGCCGGAACAGGGAATTGCAGAGTCGATTCGCGGGCCGACTCGCCGCAACCGGAGACGATTCTGCCGCCTCAGCCTGTGCCGTAGCAAAACGGTGACAGAACCTGGGAGTCGCCCACGGGCATGGCTGTGCACAATCGGAGGAGATGGCAGCGGCTCTGAGAAGCCTTGACAGAACCTGGGAGTCGCCCGCGGGCATGGCTGTGCACAATCGGGGGAGATGGCAGCGGCTCTGAGAAGCCTTGACAGAACCTGGGAGTCGCCCACGGGCATGGATGTGCACAATCGAGGGAGATGGTAGCGGCTCTAAAAAGCCTTGACAGAACCTGGGAGTCGCCCACGGGCATGGCTGTGCACAATCGGGGGAGATGGCTTGAGTCGCGTGGCCGTCGCCGTGAGAACTTCGGCATTGTTGACCCGGGCGACGTCTCGCGAGGCCTTGGCGAGTTCCTCCAGCCGCTTCATGTTCTCGACTCGCCTTTCACGCAAGGCGATTCGCTCCGGCTTGTCGACAGCAAGGTCGAGTTGGGCGTCGATGAGCGATTCGGAGGCGCGAACCACTGCGTCCAATTGTGCGTGACCCTCGCGGTACTGGAGTTCTACAAAATCCACCAGTTCCTGAAGCGTGTCGCGACGCTGGCTGAGCAACCGCTCGAGTGCCGCAGCGGTTTCCTCGCCCGCAGCGGGTTCGGCCTTCTGTGCCCCTGCTCCTTCGAGCAGGCCGACGATTTTCTTCACATCGTCTTTCTCTCCCCGCAGAATGAGAACATTCGAACTCTGGGTAGGTTCCATGCGGAGGGAATCAGCGATTGTCGAGGCTGGCCCGGCTATCGCTTCCCGGCGGCCCAGCCGGTCCTTGGCCTGCTCCCATTCCACGCGGGTCACTTCGGCCGCGAGCTTGCGCATTTCGACCTGGACCAATGCCTGCCGACGATCCAGTTCCAGTGACTCCGTTTGCTCTTCGTTGTTTGCGGATCGTGCAAGTTTCAGTTTCCGTTCTATTCCCTCCAGGACGATGGTCGCCTCCTTGATCCCAACTTCCGCCATCTGAACGGCCAGCTCGCACTTCTTGAGTTCGAACTCCATGTCGGCAGTCTCCGCCAGAACAAGCGGGTACGGCTGCTCTTGTTGGGCGAGGCCCGGCACGGCAAGGGTCGTCAGTAATAACGAAGTCCCCCAAAGGCTCCATGTGCGACGCAACATGATCGTACTCCCCGCGAAAAATGATGAGAGCGAGACCACCGCAACTGCCACAATTGTCGTGATCGACGGAGGCGAAAGCAATAACCCGCCAGTCGGGAGTCGCACGCAGCAGGCAGTACTCGCCGGAAATCGCCCGTCAGGATGCACTTGACTGGATCTGGCGATACCAGCAGAATCATGATCGTCGTATTCTCACAGACGAACTGGACGACGCTATGGCCAGGTTACCACGCGGATTGGGCTGGGCTTTGGGCTTGTGTCTGGTGATGGGTGGGGCACCGTTACTGGGACAGGGCGGGTTGAGGGATCCCGGTTCGGACGCGCGGGATCTGTTTTCGCTGTCTGCGAACGAGGCTCACACTTGGTATTGTCATCCAGAGGACCTCTTTCGCATTTCAGTGCCCAGGAATTGGACGGTCTTGAAAGGGTATCGGGGAATCACGCAAGACCACGAGTACGATTCGATCGTCGATGCCGAGCGTCGCCATACCGTCATCTGTTGGCGAGGTTCCGACCCGGCCGAAGACGCCATCGCTGCCCTCGAGACGTGGGACCAGGAGAAACGCCGCGAGTTGGGGAATCGGGAAGGTTTGAGCTCCGCGGGATTTTCGATCGACGGCATCCCGATGCTGCGCATGACCTACCCGATAGCGGACGGCAAAATCGTGTCCCGCACCGCGATCGTGACCCGCGGACGTCGCGTGACGATCAATACGGTCAGCCCCGCAGGCGTAGCCCCGGATCGGCTACCCGCGGTGTTCGAATACCTGCTGGGCAACATCGTGTTTCCGGCCAGCGGAGCGCCGGGGGTTGGGTCTGCGGAGACCACGGCCGACGCTCCGAAGGTTCCTCCGGGCTGGGTTACCAGAACCATCCAGAACGTGACGGTTAGCATGCCGCCGGAATGGACGGCCGTGGAAGGTACGCGTGAAGGCCAGGCGATGTGGCGCCTGGGGGAGGGAGACTCGCCTCGGGCTTCCTTGGCCCTGGTGCGCAACCAACCGTGGGAGCGTTTCTCGGGCCGGATCCAATCGCCCGAACATCGGACCGCGGAGATTGCGGGCATGGAGGCCGACGTTTACGAAGGCCTCCTGGCCGGCAGCGAAACTCCTGCAAGGCTCCGGATCATCGTACTCCATCCGAGCCATCCATTGGCCGACACCTTGACGTGGGTTTGTTACGCGATGGAGGAGACGTGGCCCGAGTTTGCCAGGGATGTAGACGTCGTCTTCGCCACGCTCGTGGCCGCAGGGAACGGGCCGGGACGGAGTCACCAACGTCTGCCAGACCAGGAATGACAGAATGAGCAGAGCCATCGCGATCGTACTTGCGACCACCATCGGGTTGGGCCTTGGTCAGGCGAGGGCTCAGAACCCGCCCAGTCCGACATCGACCACTGCGGCTGCGTCGTTCGCGCCGAATCAACAGAAGCTCTTGACGGAGCTGGCGAGTTTTTTTGGGCGCGTCGGCCAAGCGGCCCCCGGGGATCCGCAGGGGAGGCCGTTGAGTGTTGTGATCCCGGAGTGGTCGAACGAGACACGCACGATTCGCGTCAAGACGGGGGAGCGGATCGAGACATTGACCTATCCGGCAGGCGCCGTGCGCAAGGTCGACATCCTGGAAGACCGAACGGTGACTCGCATCTATTTCGGCCCCTTCACTGGCAAGGACGAGGGAGGGACCTCCGCGGAATACGACCCGCAATTCGGCGTGGTCAAGTTGAGCGAAGCCATGGCGCTGTGGGCCGAGCCGCCGAAAGTTGCCAGGCCCAAGTACGGGGAAATGAACGTCTCGCACACCCGCGACCTGATCCAGAGAGCTCAAACCATCTGGCACGAGTTCTTTCACTCGACGCAAGGCGAAGAGCCAGACACCATCGCCAATGAGACGGCTGCCTGGCATGCCACGCTGGGTGTGACAGGAGAGTGGTTTCAACGACTGCAAGAGAACTACAACAACGCGCGAACCCTCGAAAACGCCCGTTACCTGCTGGCCGTGAGCGACGCCTGGAAGGACTACTACGGCGCCATCGAGAACAAGACGACCCTGGGCGAGATCGAGAAACGGCCGATGCCTTCCGCCGAGCTGGCCACCCTGGCGGGAGTGCGGGAGCAGGTCTCGAAGGAGCTCCAGGCCATCGAGATCCTGGAGGATCAACTCGGTCCGTCGCTGATTCCGGGCGTGGCCAGAACTCTCGACGAGATGCTCGGCGAGATCGAAGCCACCAGCGCGGCCGATCTGGAAGGAGAGCTGTTGAGAATCGCCCGGCAGCACGTCGACCAGGACAAGTTCCGCAATTATGATGCCGCCCGCAAAGACCAGGAGGCTCGCAGGCAGGCCCAAGCCGCCCTGGCAATCGTGCGGCCGGCGTGGGAGAGGAAGTATTCTGCCGCGGTTGCCGCCGCAAAGAAAATGTCGTCCTGTCGGTTGACGATCAGCACGCCGGAACCCGCGGTGGAGATCGACGCCAAGACGGGCCAGGCCGCGCTCACCGTCAGCATCGAGAACGAAACCGATTACCGGCAGTTGGCCGGCGACTTCGCCCGGCTGCTCTACAACGCGTGCGGTCCCAAGGGAACCGTGACGGTCGCCGAGCACTGGATGATTTCCGGCCAGCCCTCGGCGGCAACGCCTTGGACGGCTGGCGACACGAAGTCCATTCAACTTGATACCCCAAAGCAATACAAGATTGCCCTGGTGCGGACTTTGACGATGGGCGTGGATCTGGCGGCCCACGGGGTGCCGAAATCAATCTCCGCGGGAAGTAACGAGATCAGCGTGAAGGTCAACTCGCCATCTCCCGCCGACATTTCCGGCCAGTGGACAGGCAAGTTCACCATCACGGCGATTCCCCTCGTCGACAAGTTGAAAGCAATTCCGCAGCCCCAATCATCCCCTGCTCCGGACCCTGCCGAGGCGTTTGCCGAAGGCTGCTCCATTCCGCCCGAAATGTTCACCGAAATGGTGGCAAAACTCGAAAGGCTCAAAGGTCAGGGTATGGAGCTGACGTTCACCATCCAGCCCGACAGTATCGAGGCGGGGAAGATCACCCTGCGCATCACCCCGCCCGAAGGCTCCGGCATCACTCCGGGCGATCCGAAGACGTTGGCCTACCGGTACGTGCCGGGACTCTTCACCGCCCAGAGCGTTGAAGACAAGGTCAAGCTCTCCATGGGAGGCACGTTCCAGCCGGCTGCGCCCGGCTGGGAACTCCGCGGGAACTGGCAAGTCCACGTCGAGCACGAGGGCAAGCCGTTCCTCGCCATCCACGGCACCTGGTCGGGTACGAATCACAACGCAAAGTGAGTTCTGGCGTGTGGCCAGTCCTTCTGGAGTTCGAACTTGGTCCCTGGCACGTGGTTCTGCGTTCCTACGGGACGTGTCTTACGGCTGCCGTGCTCGTGGTATGGGTGGTCGGTGCAAGGGCCGCGATTAGCCGAGGGCTGCCGGTCCGAGCGGTTTTCGCCGTCCTGGCGGTTACCAGTCTCGCCGCACTGATCGGCTCCCGTCTGCTCCACTGGGCTCGGCATCTTGAGGCGTATGCGGACTCGGGCGGCGGAGCGGTGAACCTGCGGGCGAGCGGTTTTGCCCTGGACGGCGGCGTGCTGCTGGCAATTGCAGCCGGTTGGATTGCCTGCCGAGGACTTCGCGTCAGCCCGTGGCGCATGGCCGACGCACTGGCCGTTCCCCTGGCCTTGGGTGGGGCGATCCTGCGTCTGGGGTGTTTCTTGAACGGCTGCTGCTTCGGACGGCCCACGTCGGTGCCTTGGGGTGTGACGTTTCCATTTGGCAGCCGCGTTCACCTCCACCAGGCTGCCAGCCGTTTGGATGCACTATTGGGCGGACCCTTGCCGGTCCATCCGACGCAACTCTATGAGGCAGGCGCCATGCTTCTGGCGGCGGCGTTCGCTCTTTGGGCGGCTCGGCGTCGGCTGCCCGACGGCACCGTGGCCCTGTCGGTGGCCATGTGGCTCGTGGCCTTCCGCTGGATCAATGCATGGTTCCGGACGCCGGAGCGGGCCGCGCCACTTTCGGGAACTGTGGCTCTGCTCTGGGTTGCATTGCTCGTGGTATCTGCCCTTGCAGTCAGGCTGCGAAATCTACCGGGAAGAGCGTCGCCAGTCGCGACAAAGTAACAGAACGACCCGAACGAACAGACCGCCTGAACCCAGAATACAAAGGCAGGGGCATCCTGATCAATCAGGATGCCCCTTTTTCCACAGTCGTCAAGCTGCCGGAAACGTCGGCCATGTGCGGATCGGGCGACCCGCTCATTCCGACTTGACTTCGATCCGCTTCGGTTTGATCGACTCCACCTTGGGAAGATGCAGGGTGAGCACGCCGTCCTTGAGTTCGGCTTCGATCTTGCCAACATCGACGGCCTCGTTGATTCGGAATTCCCGGTAGAAGTCTCCGATCCCGTATTCGCTGTACAGATGCTGACGATCTTCGTGGCGAGGTTCGACCCGACCATGGACGATCAGATGTTCGTTTTCGAAGCGAACTTCCAAATTCTCCGGTGCCACCCCGGGAAGATCCCCATAGAGCGTCAGCTCATCGCCGACTTCGACAATGTCGAAACGGGGAGTGTAGGTGGTGGTGCTCCGGGTACGTTCAACCGTTGCCAGGTTGCCGTCGCTTTCTTTCTTGACCATGTCACTCATAGTACATTCTCCTCTCTTCATGTCTCGCAACCAGAACCCCTGAGAAGCCGGCATTTCTCACTCGGCCTTGACCGTGATCCGCCGCGGCTTGGTCTCCTCGACCTTGGGCAGGATGATGGTGAGCACGCCGTGCTTCAACGTCGCCTGCACTTTGTCGTTTGCGACCGGATAGGGCAGGCTGACGACACGCGTGAACTCGCCGTAGGTACGTTCGCGCCGGTGCCAGGCGGCATCTTGCTGCTCGGGGACGTTTCTCGATCCTTTCAGGCTGAGTTGATTGTCGCCCGACACGTAGATCTCCAGATCCTCGAGTCTCATTCCCGGCAGCTCGGCCTCCACGTAGAGGTTGTCGTCGTCCTGCCACAGGTCAAGAGCCGGGTACCCGGGGGCCATTCGGCCGACCCCGTCACGAATGCCGTAACGGCCAAACACGCGATTCATCTCCTCGCTGAGCCGGTTCATCTCGGACCACACGTCATTGAACGGCTGCCATCGTGTCGTAAACATGTTTTTTACCTCCTTTCAAAATACTGAAACAGTAAGAAAGGTGACCTTTTGCTTTACAGGCAACTCCTCGTTTCATGCCCCATGGCTGGGTTGAGCCGCCTGAAAACTATGGTATGCAACGCGCGTGCCAATCCAAGACAGACGGCCGCGGCAAAATAAGGGGTGAAGTTACTTGCTTGTCAACCAACGACTTGTGTCAAGAGAAGCACTTTGCCTGCCTAATTGTTTGAACAGCCGTGGTCTGGAAACTGGCACAAAAATCGACCAGTTATGGCCAAAATTCTGCCAATTTGGCAGTCCGCATATCGTTCTCATTACTCGAAGGGATGCGAACAAGTGACCAGCGAATTTCGTAAATTCATAGCATTCAGTTTCTTGGGTGAGCAGGTAAAGCCAACCTTTGGAGTCGCCAGGAGAAAGGCCGATTGGCACGCCTGTTGCAGGAGAGGAATTTGGTCGAAGAATACCCGGTAACCAGGGTCTCGGGAATTCCGGACCGCTGCCCGGGGGTTCGTCTTGTGTCCAAAACGGTTCGTGGAACGACGGAGGTTGGTCCCCGCAATGGGCAACGATCTCTCGTTGAGCAATTCTCTTGGTAGGGATTCTATTGCAGTGGTCGGCGTGCCCTTTTTCGGTCGCGGACATCTCGGGCGTGTCTGTCGCATGAACGTCTTCTGTTCCTCGCCTTCCACCAGTCACGTCATGTCGAGTTCTGCAGTCGTTGGCAAGGTGGGCAGACCGGCTTTTCACGTACCGCCAGAGTCCATGACTTCTAGGTAAGGAGGAATTTCGATGTCTCGCAGAAGAAATCCGGTTCTGGCTTGGCTGGTCGTCATCGCTGCCATTCTCGCCTTCACCGCCTCGGCGTGGGTTCTGCCGGGCGTGGTGCAGCGTCTCACTTACGCTGCGGAGAGCGGGCAGGCGCTGGCGGCGAAGGACCAACTCGCCAAGGTGGCCGATCTTTCCCAAGCCTTCCAGTACGTGGCCAAGGCGATCCGGCCGTCGGTGGTGAGCATTAGTTCCGTCCGCCACATCCGCTCGGGCGGGCAGCGGACGCCGGGAATGCCCGAGGGGCTTTCGCCATTCTTCGGTGACGACATGTTCGAGCGATTCTTTGAATTTCGCGTGCCCCAAGGCAATTTCGAGCAGCGGGGACTCGGAACGGGCGTGATCATCACCCAAGACGGTTATATCCTGACCAACAATCACGTGGTTGAGGGAGCCGACGAAGTCAACGTGACGCTTTCCGACGACCGGTCGCTTCGAGCCGAGGTCGTAGGTCTGGATGACAAATCCGATCTGGCCGTGCTCAAGGTCGACGCGGGCAACCTGGTTCCAGCCAATCTGGGCGACTCCGACACGATGGAAGTGGGCCAGTGGGTTCTCGCTGTGGGCAGCCCCTTCGGCCTTGATCAAACGGTGACGGCCGGGATCGTCAGCGCGAAGGGACGGACCGATATGGGCATCACCGACTATGAAGATTTCATCCAGACCGACGCGGCCATCAATCCCGGGAACAGCGGCGGCCCCCTGGTCAACATGAAAGCGGAAGTCGTCGGCATCAATACGGCGATCGCGTCGCGGAGCGGAGGCTCGATGGGTGTTGGATTTGCCATTCCCAGCAACATGGCCCGAATGGTGATGGATGCGATCATCAAGAACGGCTCCGTCGAACGCGGATTCCTCGGTGCCGGTATCCAGGATCTGAACGAGGATCTGGCTGCTTCCTTCGGCTACAAGAGTACCGAAGGTGTTCTGATCGGCGATGTTGTCGACGACGGGCCCGCAGCGAAGGCCGGACTGCAACCGGGCGACATCGTGGTGGAGTTCAACGGCAAGGCCATGCAGAAGGCGCACCAGCTTCGCTATTCCGTGGCGGCCACGAAGCCGGGCACCCAAGTACCGATGACCGTGGTTCGCGACGGCAAATCGCTCCGCGTCGACGTCGAGGTGGGGCGACTGGAGAGCCAGACCGCTGCGCGGGTGAATCGGGGCCTGAGAAGTCAGGAGGAGGCGGCCGATCTGGGCGTGACCGTACAGACACTGACCCCCGAAATCGCCCAGCAGATCGGGGCTGATGAAAACGACCAGGGTGTGGTGATCACGGCCGTCGAGCCGGGGAGCCTCGCGGCACGGGTAGGCTTGCGGCCCGGCGATGTTGTTCTGGCCATCGGCAACATGGCCATCAAAGACGTGGGCGATTTCCGCGAGGCGGTCAAGGGCGTCGACGTCGGCCAGGGGATCCGTATGCAGGTCATGCGCAACGGAGCACGCCAGTACCTCTTCATTCGGGGCAATCGTTGAGTCTGTGACCGCGCAGTGCTCAATGGCGCTGCGCGATTCGGAGAAGACACTTGTCACGGCGAGACTCGCCCAAGCTTCTCCCTCGCCTGGTCGCGCCGGTATCCCGCGTTGGAGGCCGTTGTCCGGTCGATCGACTCCGGGAAAGGCTTCTCACACGCTATCCGTAATCCATTCATTGATCGCAACCTGAGGAAACGATATGGCCAATCCTGTTGAACGCCAAGAACTGGGACTCGAACTCGTTCTCCACCATCCGACGGCCGAGGATGCAACCAGGCTTCCCTCGGCTCGCGGTGAAAACAACTCGGTTCTGTACCCGGAACTGGATGCCGACGGCGACCATGTCCACTTCGAAATGGTGCCCATGCAGGGCTCGTCGCAGTTGTGGATCACGATTCGACGTGAGACATCCCCAGCCCTGGCCGCCCAGTCATTGCGGAAGATCGCCGATCTGATCGATCGGCACGGCAAAGAGCTTTTCAGCCGGCAGCAGGGTGATATGGGTTCGTTCAGCAGCGAGGGGCGGGTCGTCGACGGCCCGCTTCGCCTCGGCTACGACCAAAACGGAGATATTGTGATTCCGGGCAGTAAACGCGACTTCGTGGCAACTTGATACCCGGTTGTCTCGGAGGATAGAAGCGGAGGCAGAATCATGAACACTCAAAACGAGAAAG
>CAYSCH010000039.1:35836-38907 GCA_964429355.1 uncultured Planctomycetaceae bacterium
TATCATGATTCCCGACAAGGAACATCAGCTCGCGCCAACTTGATATCCGCTCGTCTCGGAGGTTGGAAGGGAGGCAGAACCACGAACACTCGAAACGAGAAGGGAGAGAATCGCCGTGTTCTGTACCACTAACCTCAAAGATCGTGAAATTCTTCACAAGGATCCGCGACCATCGGGAGCAGGCCATTCCAGCCGAGCGGTAGCTCGCTTTGGCTGGCGGCCCTGCCGCCCTGCGGGATTATTCTGGGGTATCTGGGCTGGAGTTGCTTTCGTGCTCTGCGCTGACCGCCTTCTTCCATCTGGCCATGTGCGCCAAGGTCGGCATCAGGAATGGCATGGATCGGATGTCCGGTGAGGTGTGGCCGAAGATCTCCTCGGTGATCCTCGCCATCTCGGGATCGCCGGTGAACTCGTAGGCGTAGCTGGTCGCCGACATCGCCTTGCTGTTGTAACTGTAACCTTGCTTGCAGCTCGGGGCCTGCTTGTACCAGAACTGGCCGGGTGGGCCCATCGGCTCGGTGATGACCCATTCGGCCAACCCCTGCAGGGAGCGGAGCGTCTTGGGGTCGCCCGTCACTTCAAACAGCCGGGCCACGCCGTGGGCAACGATGCCGTGCATGAAGGTCGTGCCCCCCTCGTAACTCGGCTGTTCGCTGATCGGCACGCTGATCACGCCGCGCACCGGATCCTGCCACTGGTTCACCCAGTCCTGCACACGCTGGGCTGCATCGAGATAGCGCATGTCGCCGGTGGCGCGATAGATGGACGTCAGTCCGGTCAGAGCCCAGCCTTGTCCGCGTTCCTGACCGCCGCCGCCGAACTGGGCCGCATTCACCTTGCCCAAGTACCAATCACCCATTCGAGCGACTGCCTCGCCGGCCAGAAGGTCGCCGGTGAGCAGCCAGTAGTCGACAAGCCCTTCGCTCCAACTGTGGCCCGTATCGGGTACACCGCGAGTGTGGTCGGCAACCCAGCCCTTGGATACGAAGTGGCGGCTGTTGTGGTGGATCGGACCGCCGATGTTGCCGGGGCGATCCGGAGACGCGGCTACCAGGTCGACATCGCGATAGTGGCGGGCGGCCTGTTCGCCCAGTTCCCACCAGCGGGTGTCGCCAGAGCGGACGTATTCGATCAGCATCCCGTGGGTGCGGTCGTCTTCCTGGTTGCTCCAGAAGGTGTAGGCCGGCCCGTAGCCCCACTCGAAGGTGTCGTCGCCGAAGTTCTCCATCCCGTATTGCTTGCGGTCGCGCCTCCGCTTCATGAAGACGTCGTAGGCCCCGCCCATGGCCTTTTCGTACTCGGGAAAGAGGGCCGGGTCGGTTGGATGAAACGCACAAAACACTCGCGTGCCGGCAACATAGGCCGGATCGGGCCAGGCCCGCAACGGACTCAGGCCGGCGGCAAATTGCTCTTCCACCGGCCGAGGGTCGCCACTGCCGAAAGCGAGCCACAGCTCGTGGCTGATGCTTTCGCCCACCGCGAGGCGGAACAGGCCCGAACGGCCCAGAGCTTGCGGATAACCGACGCCCCCGATCGGCCGGTCGGCTACCTCAGGTGCCTTTCTGGCCACTTCGGGGATATCCTCGTCGGTCAGGGGGGGCGGAACCAGGTCGATGGTCACTCCATGCTCGACACGGATTCGTTTCGGGAACATTTCCCAGGCGTATCGCAAACCGACCTTGAGCGGCACAGGGCTGTCGAGCACCGTCCAGCCCATCATCCGCCCGGGGACGCGAGACAGGCCCGCTCCGGGTGCAATGCCGTCGCCGGCCATCGTGAGCGTGTCGTGCGTGTGCTGGTAGAGATCGACTGTACCTGAC
The DNA here is from genome assembly GCA_964429355.1 of uncultured Planctomycetaceae bacterium. Classification (GTDB taxonomy): domain Bacteria; phylum Planctomycetota; class Planctomycetia; order Pirellulales; family Thermoguttaceae; genus JAAYAY01. The sequence goes on from CAYSCH010000039.1 coordinate 37,657, forward strand.
GACTCGACACACACCGGCGGACCCTTTTCGGAGGCAGCATAGTACGCCGCCGACCGATCGGATGGCCACGGCAGGGCAAGCGAAAGCCGCTTGATGAAGACCCCGCCTGGATGGGCCGTGTTGCTGAAACGGGGGAAGAACTGCACCTCGGCCGAGCCGCGAGTGAAGTGCATTTCATAGCGGTAGTCGACCAACTCGCCCTCGTCGCCCGAGAGTTTGCCGGTCTTCACAACGATCGCCCGCAAGGGGCCCCGCTCGGCCAGAACACAGGAGGTGGTTGTTTTGCCGTCGCTGCGCAACAGACGTCCATCTTCGCCTTCCAGTTCGAGCCCCCAGGATCGATCGGTGGGAACCGCTACCTCGCGGCCATCGACCGACACCGCGGAGACCACCTGGCCCGTATCTCGTGGGATCTCCACCAAAAGGCGTCCTGTGTCGATCGTGTAGTGGTCAGGCGATTCCTTGACCACCAGCGGGTCCGGGACGGCGGTTGTATCGACCTGGGTACCGAAGTGGAGCCCATACTCGGCCTTCCCCCCTGCCGTCACGTCGACGGGGAAAGTCACAACGGCCGACTGGATGCTGCCATCCGGCCAGAGGGCAAACGGGCGCGCCTGGCTCGGGATCATTCTGCCGTCATTCGTACTGACGGCAATCTGCTCGGCGGACCGCAAGCGGCCAAAGCCAAAGGGAACGGCCTGGGTGGCGATTTCTCCCGTTCTCGTTGCACGGGCGGTTTCCGAGACGGTCAGTCCGACAATCTCATGTTCGGCCGCCGGGCCGGGTTTGAAGATAGGGGACTCGACAACCGTCGCCTTGGCCTCCCGTTCGCACAGATCGGCTGGGATGAACGCCACCTCGGACACAACCATGCGTTCTTCGCCGTCGCCTTCTGTCTCCAGGGCGATCTCCGCGTTGGCGGAAAGAGCCAGCGGCCCAGTGGTCAGCCACCAGAAGCGAAAATCGTCGGCCGAAGCGCGCACCATCGCCGCGGATTGGCCACCCGCGGTGATCCTGGCCGAGCCTTGCCCATACGGGTGGTCCAGCAGGCGGAAGGCGATCACATACTGCCCCTCCGGTACCGGCGCGGTCAGAGTAAGCGATCCGGTGGTCTCTGAGAGCGTCATCCCTTGGTCGTCCTTCACATATCCCCTGGCCCTCAGGGCGGAGGCATCCATGCGGAGAAAATCGGTGCGGAGATCGACGCAGGCGAAGTAGCAGTCGGTGGGAAACAGTTCCTCGCCGGTGCCC
>CAYSCH010000040.1:0-16779 GCA_964429355.1 uncultured Planctomycetaceae bacterium
CGACGGCGATTTCGACGTGGAACTGATCGGCGAAGAGATCGAGACGATCGACTATTATGATCTGCTGGAGCACGCGAAGCAGTCGTTCGAGCGATTCGTGTCCGGCCCTTCGGCGTAATCCAGGAGTAGGCTTACCGATGCTGGTGGTCAACAGTCGGCTTCAAGTTCCGTTGCGAGAGTTCCGGTTCACGTTCGCGCGGAGCCCGGGACCGGGCGGGCAGAACGTCAACAAGGTCAATTCCAAGGCGACGCTGCATTGGAATGTGCAGCAGACGACGAGTCTTCCCGAGGCGGTGCGAGAACGTTTTCTTCAGCGGCATCGCAGCCGGATCAACCAGGAAGGCCAGGTGTTTCTGAGCAGTTCGCGCTTCCGGGACCAGGGGCGCAACGTGGCGGACTGCCTGGAGAAGCTCCGCAGCATGCTGGCCGAGGTGGCAGCGGCTCAGCCGGCCCGCAAGAAGACGAGGCCGACCGCCGGTGCAAAACGCCGGCGGCTGGCCGACAAACGCCACCGGAGCGATCGGAAGCGTATGCGACAGTCATTCAGCGACGAGTAGTGCTATCCACGGACCATGTCATACGCTCGCGACCTTGACGATATTCTCGGCGATTGGCCTTATCAGCCACGGACGGTAAGTGCCCGTCTGGTGCGCGCCGGCGATGGCCGCGAGGTTCTGCAGATGCGAGTGGACCTGGGCGTGCTGCAGATGGAGGCCACGGGTCGGCCCGACGGAACGAAACCTGGCGGGGCGGAAACCTATCTGGATTGGCTGCTTCGAGAGTCGTTCCACTGGGGTGGCCAGAGCAAGTTGAGCGATGGGCAACTCGAAGAGGTCGAGCGAGAGCTGTCTCAGTTCTATCATCGGCGGATCTGTTGGCTGGCGGTGCGAGCCTTCGACCGGGCGGTGATCGATGCGAATCATACTCTGAACTTCCTGGACTTCCTGGAGCGATGCGAGATCGACGAGGACTGGAAACGAGAGCAGATGCAGCAGCGGGCGTTGGTGCTTTTTCATCGGACCCAGGCGGCGGCTCTGGCGCATTTGGAGACCGAGGGGGCTGAGTCTGCCATCGAAGAGATCAGCCGCGGGCTGGCGTTGATCGATCGTGCCGGCGAGTCGATCGCGGGCGCCGCTGAGCCAGGCCAGATGCAGCGTCAGCTTCGCGGGCTGCAGGACTGGATCCGCGACCAGTACCAGGTGGACCGGACCTTGGCCGAGCAATTGGCGGACGCGGTGGCTGCGGAAGAGTATGAGCGAGCGGCCAGACTCCGAGACGAACTGGCGCGGCGACATCGCCGGTGAGGCGGCTGGAACACTGAGGTTCCCGCCATGGAGAGACGCGATTGTAAGATGGTGAATCGTTGCCACGCTGCGGTGGAGTGATTGTGGGACTGTAAGTTATTGTTTGGCAATGAGTTACGGAGAATCCATAATCGCTGCCAGATCGTTTGGCACGGGAAATGCCCGTTCAGAAGTGCAACAAACGATGTCCGGCTGTGGCCGGTTCTTATCCCGGAAATGAATCGACGGCCAATTGCGGAAAGCCGTCGATCCCCATCAGAGAAGAAGAGGAAGATCGGCCAGAACGGTGCGCGCCGGCGCACAAGAGCCGGCCGAGGCTCTTCGCGGCAAAGAAGGAGTTCGCCATGTTGGTGCTTTCGAGAAAGATGGACGAGCAGATTGTGATCGGCGACGGGATTTGCATCACGGTGCTGAGCGTGAAAGGTGATCGGGTGAAGCTGGGGATCCGTGCGGCTGACGACGTGCGGATCATGCGGGGCGAGCTGCTTGGCGCGCCGGCCGACCCGGGACGAGAGCCAGGCGAAGAGACGCCCCACGCGATCCTCGATCCGACCGCGGGGCTCAGCGCGGAAGACTCGTCGGACGCCAACGCGCCGACTGGGACGAGAGGGAGTTTTCCGGGTCCGGGACGGCCCGATGTGCGGCCGGCCTGGCTGGCTATCTGTTGCTGCTCATGACCGGGCGAGGGAATCGCAAGAGCGTGTCTTCCGCGGCAGCGGAAGCCATGCGGACCGGATCGATCTGGCCCTGGGAGTAGACTTCGTGCAGGTGCTCCAGAAGAATGCGGCGGACTTCCAGAATGGCCCTGGGATGTGCGTGGATTTCGCTGTGCATCGCTGGAACCGTGACCTCACTGACCGCATCGTCCATTCTGGCGCTGGAGTAGGCCACGACGCCGTCACCCCCGTCGGCAAAGTAGCCGGTCCAGTCTTTTTCGGGCAGGACACCGACGATGTTGTGGTAGCGGACCCAAGGGGCACGATACCCCGCCAGCATGACGGGGAAGAAGGGTGAGTCGGGCGACAGCGAGTCGACGCTGGTCTCGATCCGCAACAGGCGATCGTCGCGGATGATTCCCTTGTTTTCTGCGATCACGTTGTCTTTTGTCAGGTCGAGCATTTCGGGCAGGCGGATGAGCTTGTTGGACAACCATTGAGTCAGGTCGTTCGACATTTCGCTGCCGCGATGGGGAGTGCCGACGGTAACCACGCGGCGGATGGAGGGATTGGGATGGAAGAAGAGGCTTTTCTCGAGCCGAGTCCGGGCCTCCGGTTCCGCCTTGACCATCGAAAAGGGCTGGTCGCTGACGAGCCGCCAGAAGTTGTCGCCACTCTCGATGGTTTGCAGACGCGAGACGAGTCCACCCATGCTGTGGCCGACGAGCACCATTTGATCGAGGGCGGGCTCCTGGTGTTGTGGGTCCACGGTATCGCGAATCCTGGCGAGATCTTCCCGTAGTTGGCCGGCGCTGATCCAGAAAGGCTGGGCGGTGGGATAGAGGTAGAACCAGAACTGGTAGTTCTCGCGGATCACCGGCACACTGCGGAGATCGTTGAACATCTCCATCCAGGTCATGGGGCTTGACCAGAGGCCGTGAACGAGGAGGACGGGTATCTTTCCGGGTTCATAGGGCTGAACCATGTAGAGCCCCATGATACGCTCCTGGCTGTTGGGCCGGAAGTCGAGGAGTCTCTCGGGATGGAGGAGTCCGACCGTTGCCACCAGATTGAGCTTGGAATCACTGAGGAAATACGCCAGGGGGGTGGTCAGGTCGGATTCCAGGGGCACACGGACGTCGCCGACCGCGACATCGGTCACAGCAAGTGGATCGTGGAGCTCGATGACACCGGCGTGTTGAGCGCTGGCATCGCAGCAGTCCTGATTTCCCGCCGGAAGGGGGCGCAGGAACGCGGTCACGGGAAAACTCAGGCCCTCGGGGTAGTACTTCGCAGCGGGTGTTTCACCCTTATGACGCTGCCGAACGGCTATCAGGGGCACTCCCAGCCCGTAGTTCTGGTAGTGATTCTTGAGGCCCTTGATCTCGTAGTCGGAGACGAATTCGAAGCGGTCGAAATCCTCGGCGACCCACTGGCTGCCGTGGAGCATGCAGCGGAGATGCCACGAACCGCTCGCCGTTTCGATCGTGTAGGTCTTTCCGGGCTTGAGCCCCTCGTCGGCGCAGATCAGACGCAACGATCCTTCCAGTGCGCCGTTGTACAGATCGCAGGCGCCGCGGAACTGGGGATCGTAAGGATTGCGATTGATCAAGAATCGCTTGTCGAAAAGGTACTGGTAGGCGTGGAAGGCCGACGCACCATAGAGGTCCAGAGCGAGTTTCGGATCGTTCTTCTTGACCTTTTCGGCCTCGATGAACGCCAGCTCTGCGAAGGCGTAGACGTGGGACGCGGTCGGCTCCTGCTCGATGACGGTCTGGATTTGCTGGAGACGGGCCTTGGGGCTCTTGTAGCCATCCTCCAGGTCGTTGACGCGGAGGAGCTGCCGTGTGCGAGGACTGGCCTGGGGGCCTTTCTGCGATGTGAGCTTGAGCGCGTCGGCGAGCGGACTCCGCGGGACGGACCGGAGCTCGGTCATTTTGGAGGTTGCGCAGCCGATCGGCCAGACGCACAGTGTGGCGACGAGAAGGATGACCACGACGCTGGCGTGATCGAGTTCACGGCGCAACGGAAGCATGGGTGCGTACCGCCACCTGGAGAGTTCTGCGGACCGGCCGCTGGTTTGTCAAGAGAACCGGGCTGGGACCATAGTTCATTTGCCCGGGGCGGTCAATGGCGGATTCAGGACAGCCCTTCTTCCCGAAGGCGACGTGCCTTCTCCAGCTTCTGTCGCAGGACTTGCTTCTCCTGCCGGGTCAGCTTGCGATTGACGGGAGAAACGAGCTGGTCGACGATCGGGTCCGGGTGAGTCAGCCGGCTGCCACGAGAACGCAGGAGACGCCGCAGGCCGCGCGGCGGATGGACGACGATCTCGTCTTCATCCACGGTGGCCCATGCTTCCTCCTCATCGACGTCGCCTTCATAGACGTAGTCGCCGGCATCAACGACCGGTCTCCTGCGCCGTTCGGGGAGCAGCCCCTCCGCATCGAGCACGACAAATCGGGCATGAAGGAGCATTGCCAGTAGGAGAAAGACATTGCCGAACATTTCGGCGCCTTCCTCGAGCATGACGCCGCGCGATCCCGACTGAGGAAGGACACCTTCGAGTTGTGCAACCACGGCCAGGACGTAGCATGAGGCGGCGGCAAGCACGGCCAGAGTCGATGTGCCGCAACTCCGCATGTCGGCCACGAGACGCGACCCGATGGGGCCCAGCAAGCAGAAATAGGCTGCGACCCACCAGACGGATCCATCCCCGAAGACACGGTTTCCGGTGGTCCAGGTCATCAATTCCTTGAAACCTTCGTGGAGACTGCCGGCTTCATCGATGCTCATGAGAAGAAAAACCAGGGCTGCCCAGATCCAAACCCGGTACCGCCCGTGGTAGTCGTCGCGGCGGAAACGTCGCACCGTGTAGACCAGTATGGCCACGGCGGCGGCCAGGAGCAGGGTCGTCGACGAGAACCAGGCCGCCAGGCTCCCCTCGCCATCGAGATCAAAAGCGGCCACTCGGCCATCGGTGGTCATCGAACCGATCTGGGGCATCACGTAATAGAGCATCTCGAGGCCACCGATGATCGCCGATGCGACCAGGAGAATGAGCAGATGGGTGCTCAACCGGAGCGGGACCAGATCGGTCAGTCGCCACTGCTCGTCAAGGAACTCGGCCGTGCCGTAGTTCGTGGACCGGCGGGCAAACAGAGCCTCATTGCTCAGATCACTGGCGCACACGGACCTTCGATACATGGACATAGGCTCCCCCAGTCGGGCTTCGTTGAATACCCGGCGACGTCGATCATCACGTTGCCCGCTGCGACGAAACTGCATCGTGGTTCCTCAAACGGGGGAATCATACCGGCAAGGAGGAACCGGCGTAAGACGAAATCTCGGCGGGAGTTGTCTCCGCTGGAGGGCGAAGGAAAGGGACCAAGAAATCACGACCCGACCCCAGGTCTCATCATCGGGTCGAATGCAAAAAGAGCCCAGCCCGCCGGAAACCCATTGAATCGATCGCCAGGCTTGCGACATCGCTCTTGTTTTTGCTTAACAACGTAGATTGCCTATGTTGTGCACGTCCCAGATGGCCTTGTACGATTTGTAGAAAAACGGTCGCCTGAAGATAGCCGCCCAGGCTTGCCCCGCGCTCGGGTTGCGTCCGTGTTCTGCCTGCGAATCCTGTCAGTCCCGTCCCATCGCGTTCCTGATCGCCTTGCCGCAATTCCCACCGGGAATCACGCAAGGCCATTTAGAACCGGCGATGGCTGTAGATTTGGCGGTCCAGGCGAGTTGCCTGTCAGGACCCGGAGGTGGTGGAGGGGATCGTTTGGTCGCGATCCTTCTCAGCCCCTTCATTTCCGGGGGTGGCTCGAGGGGCTTTCTCCTCCCCTTTCAGGTCCCAGGCAGTGATCCAGGTCGTTTCAATGGGAATCAGTCCGAAATCATCGCGAAGCCGCTCCTCGAAATCGAACATGTGGCCGGCGCCGTAGAAGATCGCGAACTTCTTGCGGCCAGCATCGATCTGCTTCTGCAGAACTTTCAGGGCAACCTTGTTCCGCTCGGTAATCAAGGTTGAGCCGTCCGGACCATTGATGGCGGTGAGCGCTCCTTCCATATTCTCGAACTCTTCGGCCAGGACTCGCTTCATGGCCAACGCGCGATTCTTGTCGAACAAGGCAAAGAGGAGCCGCAGATCGGTACCCGAACTGGTAGCCTCCTGTTGCGACATGGCGTGGCCAAGCATGCGAAAGAAGACCTTGAAGACGGTCTCGCCACGGTCCCGCATTGACTCGGAAAACTGGGTGGGAGTCATGTCGGCATGGACAAAGTTCTTGACCGTGTAGTCGATACCGTTGAGCTGGAATTCCAACTCGAGTACGTCTTTCATCGTCGTCTGGAGCATGGAGATGGCCGAATTGCCCTCTTTGACTCCCCCTTTGGGGACAATCATTCCTTCGGGCGCCACCAGTTCGTAAAGTACCGCGTCGTACTGTTCGAACCGGCGATTGAGCTTCTCGTAATAGGCTCCCTCTGCCACATGGACGGCCGCCACGAGGTCGACGATGGGGCTGTCCTTCCCGCAGTCCATGGGGGCAAACCGTACAATCGCCGCCTCCAGGGCCAGCGGAACCCCCTCATCGGTACGAGAGAGACGGGTGAACCCGGATTTCGATTTCTGGTCCTGGTCCGATTCCTCGCCGCGAACCTGGACGACTGCTGCTACGACGAGAAACCCCGCGAGCAGGGCCCTGGCGGATTTCGAGAGAATCGACATTCCATCCTCCGGTTTGACCCCCCTCTTTAGACGGGGCCGGTTGTAGCCATCAAGACGTTCCTGCCACCAGTGCACGCGTCACAGATGACAGAGGGAACGGCCGGAATCGATTAGGGAAACTCGTCGCTTCAGAAGGAGGGGAGAGCGGATGCCCTCTCCTAGCTTACGTCGCAGAGATCCTGATGCCCATTCTACGGCTCTCTCGGTGTCAAGTCAGGGCCCGGCGGCAAAACCGCTGACAAGCCCCACGTGGGGGTGGTGCCATAAACATCCAAAGCATCTAGCAATAAAGAAGGATCTGCAAATAGCTATTGGGACGGGTATACCCCCTAGGACCTGCTGTCTTATACCACTTGGGGGTTATGTCGGCTGTGGCGTGTCTGCGCAACGGCCGGAACAATCGTCAGGTTCGTTGCTTTTTGTGGAACTGGCAGGACTTCGGGGCCGTCCAATCACTGTTTATACGGTTCTCCACCCGGTCTGGGGTCGTGAGAATCGGCGGCCAGTCCGTATTGGCCGAGCCCCGAGATCTTGTCCGAATCGAGGGAGTGGGCGGTTGATTTGGTACGAGCGTCATAATCCTATCCGCATTCGTGCGAAGGGTTTTGGTAACGGCGGGAAAGGAGGAAAGCTCTTGACGCACCCTGCGGGCCTAATCATGATGAAATGGTTAATTTGGGTTATTCTGGAGGGATTAACAGGCTCTTTTCTTCTCACAGGTTTTTCTTTTTGCAACAGGTTGTTTCGTTTCCTCACCATACAAGTCCCCGTATGCAACACGCAGTCTTCGTGGCAGCCCAGGAGCGGATCAGGGGCTTGCCTTGCGAGAGTGGTCGTAGTGTCGGTGTGCGTTCCGGATCGGATGCCTAAAGTCTTTGATACACGCAGCATGGAGCGAGTCAGACGGACAGTATCAGCAACGTCGCTGGATGGGTGGCAAGGATGATGTGAACGGTGGCATCATAAGTGCGTTGCTGCGAGCAGGGAGTTAGAACCATCCCGGCACTGGGAAAGGAACCTATGACGCAAACAATCGAAGAGAGTCGCTCGGCGCAAATCGCATGTTCGGCCTCGCCGGACTTTCAGGCATGGCTTGCGCAATCGGGCGGTTCGGTGGTGCTGTCGACCTATCAGGCAGGTAAGGTGGCCATGATCGGTTGCGATGGCAACCAGGCCACCTTGCTGATGCGCCAATTCGACAAGCCGTTGGGTATGGCTTGTCAGGGGAATCGGTTGGCCCTGGCAACTCGGCATTGGATCGGTGTCTTTGCGAACGCGCCGCTGCTGGCACGGGACTATCTGGAAGATCAACCGGGCAAGTACGATGCCTTATTCCTGCCGCGGACGAGCCACTACACTGGGGATCTGCATACCCATGACGTCGTCTTTCAAGGCGACGATCTCTTGTTTGTGAACACTCGTTTCTCCTGCCTGGCGCGCCCAAGCCACGATTACAGCTTCGAGCCGATCTGGCGTCCGAAGTTTGTGAGCGACCTGGTGCCGGAAGACCGCTGCCACTTGAACGGAGTGGCAATCGTGTCGGGAAAGCCCAAGTATGTGACGGCCCTGGGAACGACCGACCAGCCGGGCGCGTGGCGAGAACGCAAGGCCACCGGGGGCGTGGTTGTCGATGTCGACACGGACGAGATCATTCTGGACGGTCTGGCCATGCCCCATTCGCCCCGCTGGCACAACGGGCACTTGTGGGTGCTGAATTCCGGGGCCGGAGAGTTGATTGTGATGAACACGTCGTCGGGGCGCCGCGACGTGGTATGCCAGCTTCCGGGCTATCTGCGAGGCCTGTGCTTTGCCGGGCCCTATGCCTTGATCGGCATGTGCAAGATTCGCGAGAAACATCTTTTCGGCGGCCTGCCGATCCAGCAGCGAGTGACCCAGTTGAGCTGCGGGGTGGCGGTTGTGGACCTTCGCACCGGGGGCGTGGCGGGACAATTCGAATTCACCTCGGGTTGCGAGGAGCTTTACGACGTGTTGTTTCTGGCGGGGATCCGTCGGGCAACGATTCTGAATCTTGAAAAACCGGCCGTCCGGGACGCCGTGACGAATCCGGAATCTTCTTATTGGCTGAGATCGAGCCGCGAGCGTTCGATCGAGGCGGCGAGCGGAACTTCCTCCACGGAGGATGTCGCAGGGACCGGCGACACTCAACAAACCAACCAAGCGGACATCGATCAGAACGGGGCTCCCCGATTGCCATCGGCCGTTCAGGATGTGGGAGTGCGGTCCGAGAGCGAGTCGCTTTTGGACTCCTGAACCCAGTTTTGAGGAACAAGAGACTATGTCGATTTTCAGAATGCCTACACTCAGCAGCGCTTCCACTCGATTCCAGGGTTTTCGAGACCGCCTGGGGCGCGGGTCTCACGGGCAGCCCAAGCACCAGAAGCAGCGTCACCTGACGCTCGATCCGTTGGAGGCTCGCCAGCTCTTGAGCGTGACTCCGGCCGATTTCGTCGACACTCTCATCAACCAGACCGTCAGCGAGAACGAGATCGCGCTGAACGGCTATAACCAGTACGGCAACAACGGCTGGGACACCTCGCAGTGGATGGCCATGGACGACGACGGAGACTTCGTCGCCACCTGGACCCGCTACGACGACGTCCTCGACAACAACGGGCAGCCGGTGGTCGACCCCGCCACCGGCGAGGTCATGCGCGACGCCAACATTTATGCCCGCTACTTCACCGACGAAGTGCAGCGGATCTCGCTTCCCGACGAACTGACCGTCAACAACGTCGACGGCCTTTACGGCTCGTTCTACGTCAAATACGGCGGCAACGAGGTCCAGAAACTCACGGTTTCGGCTACCCACTCGCCGACCTACAACGGCTTCGGCTTCGGCTACCAGGAGAATATCCTCGGCGGAATCACCCTGGGCTTCGACGTCAACGGCAGCGGCGACATCGGCGGCAACGAGACGACGACCGTCTTCTTCAACGAGTTGAATCCCGTCCGCACGACCGCGACCCAGCTCCAGACCGCCTTGCAGGGCCTGGGCGGCGCCCTGGCCGATGTGACGGTCAGTCCGATCTCGCCCACCGAATTTGAGATCCATTTCGGTGATCTGTCGCTCGGCGAGGACCAGCCGATGGTCACCGTCGAGGGAACGAGCTTCACCGGCGGCTTCCTGCCCGCCGTGGAGATCGAGGCGATTCGCGAACCGGCGATCCTGGGACCGATCTTCGTTTCGCCTGACGACCCCAATCTGACCGCGACCTCGATCGAGGAGGTTTTCCGCCTGACGACCTCGGAGTATTTCGTCGGGCCGATCCGGTTCCAGCCGCCGGCGCGGCTTGGAACGGAGGTGGGCAACCTCGGGCCCTACTCGGTTCCCGACAGCATGCGCCAGGCGATCCCCGGCGTGAGTGTGGTGCCGGTCGAGGAATATATTTCCTACAAGCCCGACATGAATGACGTCGACGGCGATGGCAATACCGACGAGCCACTGCCGGACGCCAGCGGCAACCCGATTCTCGATACGGCCGACGCCGACGGCGACGGCAACACGACCGAATACCTGCCCTGGTTCGACGGCGAGGGCAACCAGATCGGCAAGTGGCAGCAGAGCCTGACGGAGTTCGACATCACCTTCGACGGGTCGCTCGGCTCCGTGGAAGGCGCCGCCGGCAAGAAGGACCACCCCGAGTTGATCTTCGTCAGCGCCACCAACGACGTGGGAACGTCGGTCGACATTGCCAACAAGGGAACGGTGGTCACGATCAAGGAGCCGAGCCCCGAGTTCCGCGTCAACCCCGAGGAGCCCGAGAATCCGTTCACCCCCCTTCCCGACAAATACGATCAGACCGACGCGGCGGTGGCCATGGACGCGGACGGCGATTTCGTGATTGTCTGGACGAGCGAGGTGGCCAGCGCCACGAGCATTTCCGACATCTACGCGCGCCAGTTCTCGCCGGTCGGAAATGCGGTTGCCGACTCGCTGGAGTTTGTGCCGGGGATCATGGCGAAGGGTGAGACCTTCCGGGTCAACACGAAGATCCAGGGGATGCAGGGCGACGCCTCGGTGGGCATGGACGACGCCGGCAACTTCACGATCGCCTGGGGCAGCGGCGCCCAGGACTTGAGCTATTTCAACAGCGTGCGGGCCAGGAGTTTTGATCGGGACTACGGGCTCACCGGGGTCGGCGCCGGGACCGAGTTCCTCGTCAACACCGAAGACACGACCATCCACTTCAACCCCTACGTGACCGTCAGTTGGGCCGGCGACGTGCTGATCACGTGGGTCAACACCAACGACGAGGACTACATCACCAATAGTGGAGCGCTCGTTTCGTCGAACCGCGCGATCGTCTACGACGCCAGCGGCAACGTCATCATGTCCCAGTTCGTCCCGGGCGGGGCTGGACGGCCGAAGGCGGCCTTCGACAAGACCGACTCGCGCAACTTCGTCATCACCTGGGACGCGGTCAACGAGAACGACAACACCGGCAACGCCTCCGTGGGCGTCCAGGGCCGGATGTGGGAACTCTACGACCAGAACGGCAACGTCAGCGGACAGCAGATCCGCGCAACGTTCTTTGCCAACAGCGCCAGCTACGACACCGGACGGGCGCCCCTCTGGCCCGATGACCAGTGGTTCGGCCATCCCGCCCTCGACGCCGACGGCGACATGACGATCGCCTACGAGGGATTCGGCCCGGACGTCCAGGACGAGTATGCCTATCTGAGCACCTACTACTACCAGAAGGCGCTGGCCGATCCGGCCAATGCGGACCTGCTGGCCTTCATGCCCACCTCCTTCAGCACCAGCACCGACATCGACCGCGGCATCGAGACGACGTTGATCAGCGCGGCCAATGCCGGGGCCACGATCGAGCAACTCGGCCGGATCCGTGCGGTCCTCGACCGGCAGGCGGGCCTGCTTCGCGGCGAGGCCAACGGTATCCTCTACAGCCAGTTCGACACCAACGTCAACTCCGGCACGATCCTCTATAGCGACAACGTTGCCAACGCCCAACGCGACGGCCACAACAGCAAGTTCATTCTGATCATCGATACCGATTCGGAGAGCGGCAATCTCACGGTGCGATTGTCGGGTGGCCATACCGCCGGTGCTGAAAACGTGCAGATCTCGCCCGTCTACAACAACAATACGCTCAACGTGGATGCTACACGCGACGCGATTGAAGCCGCCCTGCGAGGCGCCACGCGCACCGGCACCAACTGGCCCGTCAACACCTACGACGGCCCGGTCGTGGTACGGACCGTGTCGCGGGGGTTTGGAACGATCTCGGCCGAGCTTCAGAGTCGCCAGGTGACGCTCTCCGACGGATCGCAGCCCTGGGCCTATCCTTGGAGCTTGCAGACTCTCGCGGACACGGCCGTGTATGAGATCACCTTCCAGGGCGAAGTGCACGATACCTGGATGGACCTCGCCTGGCAGGCCGAAGGCCTGAATCCAGACGGCGCCGACTTCTGGGATGTGGCTGAGTACCAGCCGGCCGACGCGGGGTTGCGGCAGGAGGATGCGATCCTCGAGATGGAGCCGGACGGCGACTTCACCCTGGCCTGGATGCAGACGGAGGAGTACACCTCCGACTCGGACACCGGCTACGGCTTCATGCCCGGATCGGCCAACCAGAACCTCTACTACCGCCGGTTCGACGAGAGCACCGATACCGCAGGTCCCAACGTGACCGACTTGGTGGATCATGACGGCAATCGCGTGGACGACCGTGCGACCATCGACGGCGCCGTGCGGCACATCGTGCTGACCTTCGACGAACCGCTGAACTCCAACGACCCGGCTGTGGATCTCAACAGCGTCTTCAACCTGAACAACTGGGTGCTGATGCAAGACGGCATCCAGATTGTCGGCGCCGTGAGCAACGTTGAATACGGACTCAACAAGGCGTCGCAGTTGGCGGGCACCTACGACGGCGTGGGCGACAGCAATGGCGGCCTGGGGAAACGGTACGATCTATCGGACGTTCCCACCAACAAGTGGGAAGTCGTGCTGACCCTCGACGCCAACGGGGCCAACAATGCGGGCGATCCCGCGCTGGGGATTGGCGAGTTCCAGATCAAGGCCCTTTCGAGCATCCAAGACATTGCGGGCAACTCGCTGGAGTCGAACGGCACCTTGGCCAGCGGCCGCGATGTCACCAAGACCTTCAACGTGTCGGTCGATCAGCCGGACATCGAGATCGACGAGAATGTGGGAAGTTCGAACCGATCGAGCGGCACATTGCAGCCGGAAACTCCCAACGCGGTGGCCGTCGATACGGACGGTGACCACGTGGTGGTGTGGACGGCCTATGACAGCTCCGTGGGGCACGACCGGGTCTACTGGCGGCTGTTTGACGCCGATGGATCTCCGGCGGACCTGCCCTTGGTGGATTCCAACGGGCAAGTGATTCAGATGCTCGTCGATGCCGCGCCGGTTCTTCCGGTGACCACCGGATCCCTGTTCCAGGGCGACACGCAGCGAAACGCGAGCGTGGCCATCGATCCCGACGGCGACTTCGTGATCACGTGGACCAACTACCGCAACGGCGACGCCGACATCTACGCGCGGTCTTTCCCGGCCCGCCCCGTGGTGATCGAGACCGGCAACACCGGAGCGCAGGTTCCGGCGTTCACCGACGAGGTGAGCGATCCCTTCCGGGTAAACGACTACACCGACGACACCCAGAAATGGTCGGACGTGGCCCTCGACGCGGACGGTAACTTTGTGATCACCTGGACGAGCTACGCCCAGGAACTCAACGGACAGCTCGGCTCCGGCTATGGCATTTACGCGCGCCGCTACGACTCGGAAAATCGGACCATGGCGCCCGAATTCCAGGTGAACGTGACGACGGCGGGAGACCAGCAGACGCCGAGTGTGGCCATGGCGGCCGACGGCGATTTTGTGATTGCCTGGACCAGCGATCAGAACGGCACTGACGACGACATTATCGTCCGCGAGTTCAATGCGGACGGCTCGCCGAAGGCGGGCCCGCTGACCGGCGAACGCCGGGTGAACGACTACGAGGCGGGGCACCAGCGCTATCCCGACGTGGCGATGCGATTCGACGGGCTCTCCTACGTGGTGACGTGGACCGACACGGCCGCCGACATCAGCGGCACCTCGGTCTGGGCAGAGCTTTCGTCGCCCCAGCCCCAACGTTTCCTGGATCCCCTGCCCCACGCCATCGTCGGCACGCACAACTACACGATCAGCGTGGCCGACAGCTTCACGATTGCCGATCTCAACGTGCAACTCGGCCAGTTGGATCACGCTAACCTCGAAGAAGTGCGGGTCTTGCTGACCCACGGCAATGTGACGGTTGTGTTGTTCGAAAACCTGCCTCGCGCGTCGCTGATCACCGGCGTGGTGCCGGCTGAGACGACTCCGGACATGTACGCGACGGTTTTCGATGACGAGGCCGCGTCGAGCCTCCGCATTACCGACACGGATGGCGGTGCGCGACCGCCTTACACCGGCACCTACGTGCCGCAGGACGTGCTGGCCCAGTTCGATGGCATGGACGCGCAAGGGGCCTGGACCCTGACCGTCATCGACCTGGCCCCGGGCAACGGACTGACGGGCTCGCTGACCCCAATTTCCGAGTCGATCGGATCGTGGAACCTCGACATCACCGAAGACACCCAGCAGTACCCCGATTCGTTCCAGGTGAACTCGGCTAAGATCGGGCACCAGATGTTTTCCTCGGTGGCCATGGATACCTTCGGCAACTTCACGGTCACCTGGAGCGGCCAAGGATCGGCGGCCAGCCGAGATCAAGACGGCCACGGCGTTTACTACCAGCGCTACGACCAGGGCGGTACGCGAGTCGGCACGGAGACGCTCGTCAATCTCGACACCCAGGGGGACCAGTGGATCTCGTCGATCGGAATGGATGCCCGTGGAAACTACGTCATCGCCTGGACCGGCGAGGGAACCCTTCCCGGCACCAGTGCGATCTTCAAGTACGACAGCATCCGAAACTTCCCGCGGACCGACAATGACGGTCCGATCGTGACGGACGTCTACAGCGACGACCAGCGGGTTTTCAATGGCAGCGTGATCGTGGCCGACACGGGAGAGATTACGCAGATCACGGTGGTCTTCAATGAGGACCTTTCGGTTCTCGGTGGGGAGAGCGGCCTGAACAGCGTGCTCAACCCGGAGAACTGGGCCATTGTTCGGAACGACGTGGAAATCGTGGGAGGTGTTATCAACGTCGAGTTCGGTTTAAACCCGCTGACGAACAAGTACGAAGCGGTCCTGACCCTCGACGGAAACGGGATCAATTTCGGCACGCCGGGCCTCGAGCGGGGCGACTACGTGCTGACGGTCCGCGACCTGATCACCGACACGGCACGCTACGTGGATCCGGACGACGAAAACGGCGCGCTGACTCCCGGCAACTACCTCGACGGCGACCGCGATGGAGTTCCAGGATCGCGACCGATCACCATCGGCCTGGGGGGCTACGAGCACAAGTTCTCGATTGCCGCCGGCGCCCAGGTTGGGCCTGAGTTCCGCATCAACCAGGACGCCACGGTCCCCTACGAGCAGCGGATTTCGGCACCCGGTGGAATCGGGCAAGGCCAGGAAGAGAGCAATCGCAGCGTGGCGATCGACAACGACGGCGATTTTGCCGTCGTCTGGACGACCTATGGACTGGACGACCCGACGGATCCGAACTCGGCTGGCGTTTACCTGCGTCTGTACGACCGCCAAGACAACGCGCTGACCGGTGAGATCCGGGTGAACCAGACAACGGCAGGACATCAGCGCAACGCCTCGATCGCCATGGATGCCGACGGCGATTTCGTCGTCGTGTGGGAATGCGAGGGGACGAGTCTCGACGGGAGCTGGGACATTTTTGCCCGCCGTTTCGATTCGATGGGCCGGCCTCTGGGCGACGAGTTCCAGGTGAACTCGACGGTGACCGACAACCAGCTCAACCCCTCGGTGGCCATGGACGATCGGGGAGCGTTTGTGATCGTGTGGGCCACGTCGGGCCAGGACTTCAGCTATTTCAACGACGTGTATGCCCAGCGCTACGATCGCTTCGGCGAGGCGATCGGCACGGAATTCCGCGTCAACTCGAACGATCTGCCCGGGGCCGGGGCATTCCCGCCGGGGCGTTTCGAGATCAATCCCGCGGTGGCGATGGCCGGCTCGAGCGGCGATTTCATCTTCGCCTGGGAAGTGGTCACGGCCCAGCAGAACGGCGTGGCGACCGACACGGTGATTGCCGGAAACGTGTTCGACTCGAGCCTGAATTCGACAGGCGAATTCCGGCTGGATACCGGCGTGGGGACCGGCGGCGGCGATCAGTTCCGCGTTGCCCGGAATCCCCAGTTGGTGATGAACGACGACGGCGGCTACATGGTGGTGTGGGAATCGTACTCGGGGGCCGCACTGGATGGCTACGACGTCTATTACCAGGAATTCCAGTCGGACGGATCGACCGTCTCGGCGCAGGTCAACTCGGCCCTGTTTACGGGGCACCAGGTGAATCCGTCGATTGCCGTAGACGCCGACGGCGACTTTGCGATCGTGTGGAACGGTGCCGGCGCGACAGTCGATCCATTGAACCCCAACGATCCCGATCTGCAGGTCGATTTCGACAGCTCGGGCGTCTTCAAGCTCCACTACAATGCGGCCAACCAGCCCGTTGCGGTTCAAGAACGGGTCAACCGGACCGAGGCGGGCGTGCAGTCGCAGGCGACGATCGCCATGGAACCGGACGGCGACAGCATCGTCGTCTGGAACGGCGTGGGCGTGGGCGACAACCACGGCATTTTTGCACGCCGCTACGACGAACCGAGCGACACGGCCGGCCCGACCATCAGCGATTGGGCCGACGAGGACGGAAACAGCCTCGACAACGGGTTCATATTCGAGGGCGACGGGAACGAGGTGCACCAGCTCGTCCTGACCTTCGACGAGGCCATGCTTGAGACCGGTGCCGACCGCGTGACCAATCCGGCCAACTATGCCTTGCTCCGCGGCGGGATCGCCGTGCCGGGCGCAATCGTGAGCGTCACCTACGGTCTGAATCCGCTCAACAACAAGTACGAGGCCATCCTGACCTTCGACGGCGACCTCACGGCC
>CAYSCH010000040.1:16789-20062 GCA_964429355.1 uncultured Planctomycetaceae bacterium
GATTCCGCAGCGGGTTGCGAGACTCCGTGGGCAACACCCTCTACCGGACCGGCTTGCTGCCGACCGGCAAGGACTTCTCCGCGAGTTTCGTGGTGCAGATCGAAGAACCGCCCCCGGTTCCCGATCCCGATCCGCCCGCGGTCACCGAAGAAACATCGGCAACTTCGGTCGATCCCGATGCGATCCTTGTGAACCAGCAGTACTCGGAGGATCAATACACCAACGCGGGGCAGTCGCTCGCGGTGGACAACGATGGCGACTTTGTGGTGGTATGGACTCGCTACGACCAGGAGGACTCGAACGGAATTGCCACCGACGCGAACATCTACGCCCGATATTTCACCGACGAAGTGCAGCGCCTGACCCTGCCGACCCAGATGGCGGAAGACAACGACGGTGTGGCAAGCACGTTGGCCAGCTTCACGCTGGAATACGCGGCGCCGGAAATTCAGATGTTGTCGATCACCGCCGGAATCCAGCCGTTCACGACCGACGACACAGAGGAAACGGTCAACGAGGACGAAGTCGGGAAGCTCACCGGGACGTTCATACTCGGTTACGATCTGACCGGCGACGGGACCATCGGGGACGACCCGGGGATCAACGAAACCGCGGCGATTCGAAGCTTCACGGAAGACACGATGGAGGCCAATGCTTCCGCGATCCAGGCTGCCTTGCGATTGCTGGGGGGCGAGCTGGCGGGCGTGACGGTGAGCGCCGTCAACCCTCGCGACTATCTGATCAAGTTTGCCGATGGCACGGCCGGAATGGACGTTTCGGAAATCACGGTCGAATCCATCCAATTGGTCGAGGGTTACCTCCCGGCCGTTACCGTCTCCACATTGCGTGAGGGCCTGATGTTCGAGGGGATCCGCGTGTCGCAGGACGACCCGGCGGAAACCGCTGCGAATATTGCCAACGCAATCATGGGAGCAACCCAGACCTACGGCTCCGTGGGGCCGGTCGATTCGGCGACTCCCGCACGGGCCACGACGGGCACCACGTCCGACGGCGAGTCTCCCTACGAACAGCCGTGGTGGCTCGCGTCCTACGGCCTCGAGGTGGAGGTTACCCCGGTGGTCACCGCCGACGGGACCCTGAGCCTGACGGAGTTCGACATCACCTTCACGGGAAGTTCGGGAAAAGAGAACCACCCGGAACTGGTGGTCAGCAGCGCGCGGACCGACGAAGGGCAGACGGTATCGATTCCGTCCGACGCCGTTTCCACACGCAAAGAGCCCAGCAACGAATTCCGCGTCAATCCGGTCGAAACCGGTGTCGCCTACAACCAGACCAATCCGGCAGTCGCGATGGACGCTGACGGTGACTTTGTCATCGTCTGGGAGAGCGAGATTCCCAACTCCGCCAAGGCCGGCAGTGTCAGCGACATCTTCGCCCGGCGCTTCAGCCCCTACGGCATCACCACGGTCGATGTACCCGGCGAAGTGACCGACATCTACGGCGGATCGACCGGTGTGCGAACCCTGGTCAATGCCGAAGTGGAAGACGTGCAGCGGCTGATCTTCGACGCGACGAACAAGTTTAGCCCCCTGACCGGAACGTTCCGCCTGCGGCTTGGGAATACCCT
The DNA here is from genome assembly GCA_964429355.1 of uncultured Planctomycetaceae bacterium. GTDB lineage: Bacteria > Planctomycetota > Planctomycetia > Pirellulales > Thermoguttaceae > JAAYAY01. Next base: position 18,378 of record CAYSCH010000040.1, read on the forward strand.
CACCGGGCCGATCACGTTCAACAGCGACAATCTGCGGGCCACGGCCGATGACATCGTGGCGAAGCTCGCCGCGGCGAATATCAAGGGCGTCACCGTGGTGCAGGTCCCCACGGCCACGACCGGGCGATACCGGCTGGAACTTCGTTTTGGCGGCGAGAGTGCCGGCGTCGATCAGCCCACACTCCAGTACGTGGCGGATACCACACCGCTGGCCGCGACCGTGACCGCGCAGGATATGCCGGTCGATATGCATACGATCGCGGTGAACCAAGGCACCTCGAACCCGCAGTTCGATCCGGCAGTGGCCATGGACGAATCGGGGAATTTCGTGGTCGCCTGGGCCAACGGCGGACAATTGCTGAGCTACTTCAATCACATCTCGGTCCAGCGATTCAATCGCGACGGCGAGCGAGTCGGCAACGAGTTCCAGGTGAATGCCGAAACGACCGACATCCAGTTCGCACCCTATGTGGTGTTGAGCAACACCGGCAACTATCTGATTACCTGGAGTTCCACGCCCGATGTCGGCTACAAGCTGAGCCAGAACTTCACTGCGGCGGTGCGGGCGAAAGTCTTCGACGCCACCGGCAACCAGATCGTGGGAGAATTCACGGTCGGCACCGGTGGCAGTTCGATGGCGGCCTTCGACGCCGAAGACAATTACGTCATCACCTGGCAGGGTATGTTCGATACCGACGGCGCCACGACGAATCTGGGCGTGCATGCCCGGCAGTATGCCCTGTATGAAGACTTCGACACCAAGCTGGTCTACAACACCCCCGAGGAGATTCGCGACGAATTCCGCGTCAACAGTTCTTCCACGACCGTCACCGATCCGACTCTCTGGCCTTACGATCAGCTCTCGGCCCAGCCCGCCATCGATGCCGACGGCGACTTGTCGATCATCTACGAAGGCTTCGGTCCGGACGTATCGGTGAACGTATCGATGGCCGCCGGATACTTCAGCGAACTGATGGGGCTGGAGAAGAACGAGGATCTGTGGGTTTACCTCGATCCGTTCAACATTTACGAGCGCGGCCAGGAGGGCGTGCCCGTTGCCATGATCACCGAGTTCCTGGGCAACAACGGCGACGTCGACGGCTCGATCGACCAGGTCCTGTTCCGGGCCACGCAACTGGGAGCCTCGGAAGGGCAACTCGGCCGGTTGCGGGCGATCCTGGAAGGGACCGTCGGCCAGCTCCGAGGCGAGGGCAACGGCATTCTCCTGTCCCAATGGGATGCCGATCCGACCCTGAGCACGATCCTGGGACCCTTGTACTCCGACAGCGTGGTCAACTCCTATCGCGACGGCCAGAACCAGCGCTACTACCTCGAGATCCCCATGCAGTTCAGCGTGGACGACAGCCGGTGGTACCAGGCAGAACTGGGCACCTTCGAAATTGAGGTCGAGAATCTGCTGACAGGTGAAACGGAAAGAGCCATCGTCGATATTGGTTCGAACGGACTCGGCCAGCCTTTGAACATTGACGGGACCCGCCAGAATATCGAGACCGCCCTGGAAGGCTTGGCGATGCTCGGTTCGGCTTGGGCCGACGAGGAAGGAACGATCGATGTTCGCGAAGTCGAGCCGGAGGAGATCATCGATCGTTCGGCAAGCGACTGGGCCATCGATGGGATCAACGAGTCGCTCTACGAAGAAGTCAACGGCGGCGTTGGTCTGGTCA
>CAYSCH010000040.1:20072-21022 GCA_964429355.1 uncultured Planctomycetaceae bacterium
GGGAGGTCGATCCTGCCGAGATCGAGGCCCGTGCGGGAACCAGCTGGGAGATCGACGGCATCAACGAGGCGTTCTACGAAGAGCGCGCCGGCGGCGTCAACCTCGTCGATGGCTACCGCAACGTGCTCTACGAGATCGTCTTCCAGGGCTCCGCCCACGACACGCCCTTCAGGATCACGGTGACCGACAACGACACCTTGCACGGCGGTTTTGTTATCACCATTGTCAATGGCGTATCCACGATCACCATTGGCTCGTTCAATGCTGCCCCGCCGAACGTCATGGCCGGCGACACATACGGCACCCGCGGGACCGAGCAGACCCTCGCCTCCATTGGGATGGAGCCGGACGGCGACTTCGTGACCTTGTACACCCAGGTCGAAAATTACCGGAACGCCGGATTCGTGCTGGACGACGAGTCCACGGCGAACAGCAACATCTACTATCGCCGATTCGAGGAAGAAACCGATACCGCCGGACCACGGGTCACCGACTGGGCCGACAGCACCGGCACGAGCCTGGAAGACAACGCGGTACTGCAGAACAACCTCCAGTACGTGGTCTTGACCTTGGACGAGAACATGCTCTCCGGCGATCCGGCCGCGGATGCCGACAGCATTCTCAACACGGCCAACTTCAAGCTCTACTCGGGTGGCGCGGAAGTCACCGGCGGCGTAGTCAATGTGGCCTTCGGCCTGAGCAAGGCCGCCGAGCTCTCCAGCCAGATCGACCCGCTCACCGGGGCGGTCTACGGCCTGGACGCAATTCCATCGAATAAATGGGAAGCGGTCATTACCCTCGACGGCGATCAGGACGTCGACGGCGCACAGCCCCTGCGCGACGGGACCTACTCGTTTGAGGCCCTGGCATCCGTTGCGGGTTCTTCGACGATTCCCGGACACAGCGGCCTGCGAGACCGCGCCGGCAATACTCTTTACCGAACCGGTTAC
>CAYSCH010000040.1:21032-31956 GCA_964429355.1 uncultured Planctomycetaceae bacterium
GGCCATGGGGCTTGGTGGCAAGACGGAGGGCGTCGACGGCGGCGACTTCGCACGCAGCTTCACCATCCAGACCACCGAGCGCAAGGACGAACCGATCTCCGACACCTCGGGCACCGGCGCCTTGCTGAGCAACGGCCATACCGACGTGGAATCGCCCGGAGCGATTGCCGCCGACGCGGACGGGCAGTATGTCGTCGTCTGGACGGCAACCGACGCCGCCCAGAACAATCTGGAAAAGATCTTCTATCGGCTTTACGACGCCGACGGCTCTCCGGCCGACTTGCCGATCGTCGACAACCAGACCGGCGAACCGATCCTCGGCATCGGCGGACTCCCGATCATGGTCAAGGACGCCTTCCCGATTCTCCCCGTCACTCCAAGTTCCAACGTGCTCCCCGGATTCGAGGACTTCGCGCAGGATACCCAGTCCAACGCCACCGTGGCCATCGACGCGGACGGCGATTTCGTGGTCACCTGGACGAACGTCCGCACAGGCAATGCCGACATCTACGCCCGGCGATTCGATTCGATGGGCGAGGTGGCCGGCCTGGACGAAATCGGTCGCATTGTGTTCAAGGGCGGCTCGGACGCTTCGGCGGAAGTCACCGACGCGTTCCGCGTCAACAGCTACACCGCCCGTGCCCAGAAGTGGTCCAATGTTGCCATGGATGTCGACGGCGACTTCATCATCACCTGGTCGAGCTACGGTCAGGAAGACAACGGACAATTGGGAACCGGCTACGGCGTTTACGCCCGTCGCTACGATTCCTTCGGACAATCCCTCGGCGACGAGTTCCAGGTGAACGTCACCGAATCCGGCGATCAGCAGTTCTCCAACGTGGCCATGGACTCCCAAGGCGGATTCACCGTGGCCTGGACCAGCGACCAGAACGGCATCAGCGACGACATCGTCGTTCGCGACTTCTACGCCGACGGCACCCCGGTCGGTGGCCCGCTCGGCGGGGAGGTCATTGCCAACCAGACGCTCACCGGCGATCAGCGCTATCCCGACATTGCCATGAACCTGGCGGGCGACCAGTACGTGGTCACCTGGTCCGCATCCGGCCAGGACGGCAGCGGCTGGGGCGTGTACGGGCGCCTGTTCAACCGGTCCAGCACCACCCTCTACGTGCCCAGCAGCCCGGCGCTGGTTGTGCCCGACACTGGGACCGTGGCGGCCACGATGAACGTGTCGAGCAATGCGATCATCACCGACGTGAACGTCCAACTGGAACTCCGCCACGATTATCCGTCGGATCTCACCGCCACCTTGATCAGCCCAAACGGCACCCCGGTGATCCTGTTCAGCAACGTGCCGGGAACCCTGCTCAACGGCTCGCTGCCGTCGGGGTCGGACTTCTCCGGCACGCTGTTCGACGATGCGGCAACCATTGCGATTGACGACCCGGACAACGGAGCGGTTCCGCCCTTCGCCGGTACGTTCCAGCCGGAAGGCGCATTGGCCGACTTCAACGGGGAAAACGTCAACGGCCAGTGGCGGCTGGAAATCACCGACTCCAATGGCAACGATCGGTCCGGCGTGCTCGAACAGTGGACCTTGATTGTCGAGCGAAGCGCGGTGGCCGAAACGGAATTCCGCATCAACACCACTTCGGTCGGCAACCAGACCTACTCGTCGGTGGCCATGGATCACCAGGGCGAATTCGTCGTCACCTGGAGCGGTTTCGGCAACCAATCGGAACACGAGGATCTTTCCGGATCCGGTGTCTTCCTGCAACGATTTGAGGCCACGGGAGACCGCATCGGCACCGAAAGCCGCGTCAACATGACCACGGAAGGCAATCAAGCGGTTCCGTCGGTGTCGAGCGACGGCATCGGAAACTACTACATTGCCTACACCGGCGTCAAACGCGACTCGGCGGGCAGCAATATCCCCAACCAGACCGAAGTTTACGTCCTCGCCAGCAAGTCGTCGCTGATCTTGCAGGACAACGACCCGCCGATCATCACCGACGTCCAGTTGAGTGACGGTACCCGGCTCCTCGAAGGCGACGTGATCGCTTCCACCACCGGAAGCCTGATCGTGATCTTCGGCGAATCGATGTCGCTCAGCGGCATGTCGAGTGTCGAAGAAGTCTCCAACTGGGCCTTGGAACGCAACGGCGCCCAGATGACCGGCGCCATCGAGAGCGTCGACTTCCGCTACAACCGGACCACCCGGAAGTACGAAGCCGAATTGACCCTGGCCTCCAGCGCGCTTCCGCTGTCCAGCGGCGAGTATGTGCTCACCGCCAGCGCCGTGATCACCGACATGATCAACTCCCTCGACGGCGACCGGGACGGTATTCCGGGTTCCAATCCCACAACGACCACCCAGCCCGGTTACCAGTTCACCTTCAACGTGTCGAACAGTGCGAGCGGGGCCAGCGTGGGGGCGGAGTACCGCGTCAACGACGCCACCGTTTACCAGGATCAGTTCGCCGCCGCTTACGGCACCGGAACGGCCCGCGAGACCTCCAGTGCCACCCTGGCCGTCGACCACGACGGCGACTACGTGGCGGTTTGGGTCCGATACGGTGCGGACGACCCGACCGATGCGGTTGGGGCCGGCGTCTACATGCGGTTGTACGATCGCAACGACGAGCCCCTGACCGACGAGATCCTCGTCAACACCATGGCCATTGGAGACCAGACGAATCCCTCGGTGGCTATGGATGCCGACGGCGATCTGGTCGTGGTATGGCAGTGCGAGAATTCGAGCGTCGACGGCAGCTACGACGTCTACGCCCGCCGCTTCAGTTCGGTCGGTGTGCCGCTCGACGAGGTCGAGTTCCGCGTGAACACCACCACCCAGTTGGACCAGGTCAACCCCGCGGTGGCCATGGACAACTCGGGGAACTTCGTGGTGGTCTGGGCAACCGGCGGCGACTCGATCGGTTACTCGAACGATATCTACGGCCAACTCTACAACCGGCAGGGCCAGGCCCTCGGAAACGAGTTCCTCATCAACGGCCAAAGCCTGCCCGGAATCACCCCGCCGGCTGACGGCAGCTTCGAAATCAACCCGGCCGTGGCCATGAGTGGTGCAACCGGCAGTTTCGTCGTGGCGTGGGAAGTGGTGACGGCCCAGCTCAACGGTGTCGTCACCGACACCGTGATCGCCGCCCGTCAGTTCGACGCTGCGGGCAATCCGTTGGCCGCAGAATTCGCGGCCGACACCGGCACGGGCACCGGCGGTTCGGACACCCAGCGTGTGGCTCGCAATGCCCAGGTGGCCATGGACGACCGTGACGGCTTCATCGTCGTCTGGGAAAGCTATACCGGCACCGACTACGATGTCTTCTACCAGCAGTTCGACGCGCTCGGGGCCGCCGTGGCCGCCGACCAGGTCAACATGGCCCAGTTCGCCGGCCAGCAGGTGAATCCCTCGGTGGGCATCGACGCCGACGGCGACTTCGCGATCGTGTACAACGGTGCCGGGGCGCAACCCGACCCGCTGAACCCCACGAATGCGACCCTCTATACCGACGAGGACCAGGAAGGCATCTGGGTCCGCCGCTACAACTCGACTTCGATTCCCGTCAGTGTTCAGTCCCGTGCGAACATCACCACCGGCGGCATCCAGCACTTCCCCACGATCGGCATGGAACCCGACGGCGACTACGTGGTGGCCTGGAGCGGCCGCGGCGTGGGCGATCACCAGGGTATCTTCGTCCGCCGCTACAACCAAACGGCCGACACCGCCGGCCCGATCATCAGCGACCTCGTTGCCCCCAGCGGCCTGTCGATTTCCGACGGCGACCAGATCACCGGTCCCCTCAGCCAATTGGTCGTCGTCTTCGACGAAGAAATGTCGACCAGCGGTGCGGCGAGCGTCCTGAATGCCTCGAATTACCGCCTCGTGCACGACGGCACGTTACTCAGCAACGTGATCACGAACATTACCTTCGGTTTGAACCCGGAAACCAACAAGTGGGAAGCCGTGCTCACGCTCGACGCAAATGGCAGCGCATCGGGTATCAAACCTCTGGAAGACGGCCAGTACGTGTTGACCGTCCTCAACAAGGTCGAGGACAAGGTCGGTAACCCCATGGGCTCCACCGGCCTGAACCCGGACGGGACTTCCGTCTCGTGGACCTTCAACCTGCTCAACGTCTCCTCCGGGGCCGGCCAGGGTGAAGATCTTATCAGCCAGGGCCTCGGCGCTGAATTCACCCGGCCCAATGCCACCCAGGCAGTCGCCAGCGACGCCGACGGCGACACCGTCACCGTGTGGACCAGCGACGTCGCCGGCAAAACCGGAATCTACGCCAGGATGACTCAGGTCACCTGGACCGAAGACGATGGAGACCACATCTCCACGACCATCGACCTTCCGATTATCCTGGTCACCTCGGACGCCACCGCCGACGACGCTTCCGTGGCCATGGACGGCGACGGCGACTTTGTCGTCACCTGGTCGCAACAGAGTCCGACCACCAGCTGGGACATCTATGCCCGGCGGTTCGATTCCATGGGCAGCCCGCTCGGCGCTGCGTTCCTCGTCAATTCCGAAACCGACGACGTCCAGCGCTACAGCAGCGTGGCCATGGACATCGACGGCGATTTCGTGATCACCTGGCAGAGCAACGACGAGGGCGAACAGGATGACTCGGGCTACGGAATCTATGCCCAGCGATTCACCGCCGAGGGAGAATTCATCGGCGGCACCGGCGAGATCCAGGTTCTCACTTTCACCGGCAGCCCGACTGGAACCTTCAAGCTGAAGTACGGAGGGAAGACCACCTCTGCCATCAGTTACAATGGCAACCCCTTTGCCATCGCGGGAAACGTGGAGACCGCCCTCCAGGCAATCGGCGCCAACGTTGAGGTCGAAGCGATCAACCTGACGAGTCTCGGTATCCGCTTCCTCGGCCGCGAGGGAATGGAAGACGTGGGCCAGATTCTCGTCGTCGAAAGCGCGATCACGGGGAACCCCGGTGCCAAGATCACGGCCACAACCCGGAGCGAAGGCAATACCGGCGAGTTCCTGGTCAACGACACGACGGAAAACAACCAGGTATATCCCAACGTGGCCATGGATTCGGACGGCTCCTTCGTGGTTACCTGGACGAGCTTCGGCCAGGACGGCGACGCGCCGAATGAAAGCAACATCTACGCCAAGCAGTTCGTCAGCAACGACGCCTTCCTCAACACTTCAGGAAAGCTTGGCCGTGTTGAATACGACTGGAACGGCCTGTCGCAACAGTTCCCGGCGACTCAGCGTATCGCCACTGTAGACTCGCCGAGTAATCATATCGTATCCCCGGGTACGTACTACGACGGCGTCGTGCAGATCTACGATCCGGCGCTGGGGGCCATCGATGGGGCGATTGGAACCGGTTCGTTGCTCTACACCGGCCGGCACATTCTCACGGCCGCCCACGTGGTCGACGACGGCACCGGACTCCCCGTGGTATCCATCCAGGTCGGCTTCGACCTGCTGGGAGTGGGCCGCGTATCGTACACGGCCACCGAGATCTACATGCACCCCAACTGGAACGGCGACATCTTCGCCGGCAACGATATTGCCATCATCGTGTTGCCGGAAACGGCCCCGGCCGACGCCGACCGCTACGATATCTACCGCGGTTCCAACGAATTGGGCAAAGAAACGGCGATTGTCGGCTACGGGGATAACGGCGTGGGACTTGCAGATCCCACCCTGTTCGACGGCCAGAAACGCCTCGCCTACAATACGTTCGATGTTTACGGAGAGGCTCTCAATGGCATGAGCACGGCCGACTTCTACATGGGAGGCGGCACCTTCGACATGCCCGAAGGCTCGATCCTCCTGCTGGATTTCGACAACGGTTTGACGACCAACGACGCGTTGGGCCGAGCCGCCGGGGCCTGGAACCGAGGACTGGGTGTTCGCGAAGGCGATGCAGCACACGGCGACTCGGGCGGCCCAAGCTTTCTCAACGGCGTGATCACCGGCGTGGTCAGCGGCGGTACGGAGTTTGCCCCTGCAGACATCGACACCATCCCCACGAATGTCAGCTACGGCGACATTTCGTGGTACACTCGCGTCTCGGCCTTCGCGGACTGGATCGACCAGATCGTCCAGTCCTCGACTTCCGAGTTCCTCGTCAACGCGAACGTGCTTGATCTCGTGACGGGCGACGTGCTCGTCGACAACCAGACGAACGACCAGATGTGGTCGACCGTCTCTCTCGACGCCGACGGCGATTTCGTGATCACCTGGACCAACGACGCTCCCGACATCGCCGGGACCGGCAGCGGTGTTGGCACGCAAGACACGGACGGCATTTGCGCCAGGCGTTTCGACTCGGCTGCCACTCCGCTCAGCGAGGCCTTCCAGGTCAACACAACGACCTCCGGCGAGCAGCAGTACTCGCGGGTGGCGACGGACGCGGACGGCGATTTCGTGATCACCTGGGAAAGCCACACGCCTGCCGGATTCGACATCCTGGCCCAGCGCTACGTGAGCAGTCAGAAGCTGACTCTGGCAAATGCCGCGGCCTACGGGGCCAACGGCGCGATCGGCGGCGAGTTCACCGTCAACACCACCAAGACCGGCGACCAGCGCTTTCCGGGCATCGCCATGGACAACACGGGCGACTACCTGATCGTCTGGAGCGGCAACGGAAACCAGCCCGGGCAGATCAGTGCCCAGGGTGTCTTCGGCCAGCGGTTGGAGTTGCGGCAGGACGACGCCGGCCCGACCGTGACTGAAATCCAAGCCATGACCATCTCCAACGGTGTAGCGTCGATGGCCCGTTTGATTGACGGAACTACCTTCGACGAAAGTGTGGCGGCGATTGCCATCAACGTCGGCGAAGCGATGAGCACCTTCAACGGCGACGCCGGACGAGAGAGCATATTGAATCTGGATAACTGGGAATTGACCCGAAACGGAGAGTTGGTCCCCGACGGCATCTACCAGGTTCAGTTCGCGCTGGACGTCTCGACCCACAAGTACGGCGTCGTCCTGATGCTCGACGACGATCCGGATGCGGCCGGCGCCCAGTACCTTGCCTCGGGCGACTACGTTCTCACCCTTCGGGATGCGGTCGAAGACCTGTACGAGAACCGCCTCGACGGCAACTACGACGGCACACCGGGAGGCTCTTTCGCGATCAGCTTCCGCGTGGCCAGCGACGACGGCTCCTTGCCGAACCCGGGTACTCCCGATCCGGACGACAGCGACGATGTCGTCAATGACATAACCATCAACGACCAGACCGAACCGGCCGTGGCCAGGGCCCCGGACGGATCCTACGTGGTTGTCTGGACGAGCGTGAACGATCCGCTCGTCGACGACACCGGCGAGCCGGTGGTCGACGACAATGACGAGCCGATCGTCTACACGAACGTTTACGCCCGGCAGTTCGACCGCTACGGCGAACCCCTCAGCGGCGACATTCTCGTCACCTCGTACACCTCGGGCAACCAGAGCAATCCCGACGTGGCCATCGACCAGTACGGCAACTTCGTCGTGGTCTGGCAGGGTGAAGGCGAAGGCGACACCAGCAAGGTCGACGATCAGTATGACGCGAGCGGCATTTTCGGCCGGGTGTTCGACGCCTACGGCAATGCCAGCGGTGCTCAATTCGGTGTCAACGCCACCCGGGACGGTACTCAAAGCCATCCAGCGGTGGCCATGAACGACCGGGGCGAATTTGTGGTCACATGGCGCAGCCAGAACCAGGGCGGCATCATGGCCCGGACGTTTGCCCTCAGTGGTCAGCCGACCGGCGACGAGTTCCGCGTGAACTCGACGACGGGAAATAACCACGTCACTCCCGATGTGGCCATCGACAACGACGGCGACTTCGCCATCACCTGGGCCGCTGCGGAACAAGACAACGGTTCGATGGGCGTTTTCGCTCAACGATACAATGCCTCCGGCAGCCGCGTGGGCGGCGAGTTCATGGTCAACCAGTACCAGACCGACAAGCAGGAGATGCCGCGAATTGCCATGGACGACACCGGCAACTTCGTGATCGCATGGCAGAGCTTCGGCCAGGATGCCTTCGGCGGATATGGAATCTACGCCCGCCGTTACAGCAGCACCGGCAGCTCCCTGAGCAACGAATTCCGCGTGAATGAGTTCGCCACCGGTTACCAGTTCGAGCCGGCAGTGTCGATGGACTCCAACGGCGACTTCGTGGTCACCTGGTCGAGCTTCAACCAGGAAGGCGACACCGGCGACTTGTACGGCATCTTCGCCAAGATGTACAACGCCGACGGCACCCTGTTCGCGATCAGCGGCGCAACATCACCGCTCGGCGAATTCCGCGTCAACGCGATTATCGCAGAGGATCAGCGGGTATCCGACGTTTCCATGGATGCCGATGGGCATTATGTGGTCGTCTGGCAGGGTGTCTCCGACTCGGGCTACGTCGAAGATCCCGACAACGCGGCGATCCTGATTCCCGTCGATGGAACCGACATCTACGCTCGCGTGATCGACCCGCCGGCGGCGGTGGCCGACGACGGCTCGGTGCTGAACCTGTATGGAACTCCAGGGCAGGACACGTTCGAATTCGTGGCCGGTGCAACTCCGGGTTCCTGGGTCGTCAAGATCAACGGCGTCCCCCAGAACGTGGCTTCCACGGTCACCACCATCAATTTCGATGGCATGGGCGGCAACGACATCGCTACCTTGACCGGAACCAGCGCTGCCGAGAAGGTGTCCTTCTATCCGGGCGAAGTCACCTTCGAAGGGGCGAACTTCACCGTCAACGTGAGCGACGCCGAAAGTGTCACCGTCAACGGCCGGGGCGGCACGGACGAGGCCAAATTCTACGATTCGTCCGGAACCGACAAGCTGGTCATGAAAGCCGGCGAGACCGTCATGTCCGGGCCTGGATACTCCAATACGGCCTTGGCCTTCGAGCAGGTCTATGCCTATGCCACCAACGGCGGCCTCGACGAGGCCAGGTTGGACGATACCGACGGAAACGAGACGTTCATCGGAACTCCCGAGTATGTCCGGATGACCGGCGACGGCTTCATGCACCGGGCGAAGGGTTTCCGTTACGCATACGGTTACTCCACCGGCGGCACCGACAAAGCGGAACTGCACGACTCGGCCGGCAACGACCGGTTCAAGTATCAGAGTGGGCTGGCGAAGATGTTCGGCGGCGGATTCTTTGTCCGGACGAAAAACTTCGCCGAGGTCAAGGCCATCGCCGACGGCGGCGGCAACGACGACGCGAGAATCTTCGATTCCAAGTCGGTCGATAAGTTTGTTGGAACGCCCACCTCGTCACGCATGTACAGCACCGAGGCCAACTACGATGTGACCGCCCAACTGTTCGAGAAGGTCCTTGCCTACTCGACCGCCGGCGGGAAGGACATCGCCCGGTTCACCGACAGCGCCGCGAAGGAAGTCTTCTGGGGCGTGAAGAACAAGGCCCAGTTCAGTGGCGATAAGTTCGAGATCACCACTCGAAAGTTCGAAAAGGTCCAGGCCACCAGTACGCCGGGCTCGGGCGACATTGCCAAGCTCCGCGATACGGCCGGCAACGACCACTTGGTCGTCGACGACACCGCTGCCAGGATGTACGAGGTCGGCGACGAAATGGAACTGCTCTACGAAGCCTTCGCCTTCGATCAAGTCAAGACCTACCGTTCCAGCGGCACCGACACCAAGGACGTGGCCAGTTCGGTCGACTTCCTGTTGCTCGATGACGGATGGATCGACGGCTAGTCCCGGAAGTTCCCTAGAATGACGAAACCTCGGCAGCCCAGGCATTTGCCTGGGCTGCCTTCTTCTTGGTCCTGTTCCTGTCGACCAGGCCATTCACCCGCAGGCCGCCACCGGGCTTGCCTCAGGGCAGTCACCTCGGACCGGTGGCACGCGGCGCGGTGGTTGCCATGCTTCTCGCACCGGGATATGCCCGGATGGGGGGAAGAAAGAACCGGCTTTCTCACCAAGGTCAAGTTCTCCTCTTGGTGGCTGCAGATTCAGCAGCCCTGAAGGCCGCCTGAGGCCGACCAAGGGCCGCCGGTAGGGACGAGAGCGGGACCAGAAGGGCAAGCTCTCCACGGGCCAGATAAGGCTCTGAAGGGCAAATCCAGGCGATCCTTGTGCTCCCATTTCCCGAAACCCTTGTACTACTAACCTCAAAGATCGTGAAGTTTTTCACAGAGATCCGCGACCATCGGGAGCAGGCTGTTTTCAGCTCGAGCGGTAGCTCGTATTGTTTGGCGACCCTGCCGCCCTGCGAGTCTCCCTCCTGCTCCGAGGGCCGCGCGGGAGTCGCAGGCCGGAGGCATTCGCCGATCATCGAATTGCCGCCTGCGGTGGTTCCTTCGCCAGGCCTTTCGCCCGGCACGGCGCCCGGGGCAAACTGCTGGTATCAAAGTGCTTGGAGCGATCGCGATTCAGGCAGCCGGACGGCTATTCCCAACAGGATTGGCTCCTGATGTGCCACCTGAAATACCATCCCCAACTTGCCACGCTTCTCCATTTCCATGCCCATACGTTCGTTACGACCCAGAAAGGAGGAAAATTGGTCAGGGCTTACCAGTCTTACTCAACTAGCGCGACTGGCATGTCCGATACCATCGTCATGACCGGAGTTGCACAGAGATGCGCGCGGCGTCAGTCTGTGCGGTGCAGGGGATCAAAGCAAGACACCAAATTGGGTCAACGATCATGTCGCTCAATCGAACAACAACGTGGATGGCCGCTCTGGCAGGCGTGTTCCTGCTGGCATTGCCCGCTCCAGGCCAAGGCTTGCAGAATTTGCAGCTGTTTGCCCCGGCCGAATACAGTAGCTACGGCGGAGGCGTTCGGGCAAAGGAAGGATTCTTCTTCGCCTTCGATTATCTCCATTGGTCGACGTCGGCTCCGGAAGGGGTCCCGATCGGCTTCCCCAGCGAGGGACGCCCGGCCTTCTATGGCCCCGACACCGGCGACTACGTCGTTCAGACGAACAGCCTCGAC
>CAYSCH010000040.1:31966-38437 GCA_964429355.1 uncultured Planctomycetaceae bacterium
CTTCAGCCACCAGTGGGAAAACGGCGAGCGCTTTGAGATCGGTGACCGGTGGGACCATCACGGCTGGATGCTCGGTACTCTTCGCCTGAAAACCAACAGCGAGAATGAAATCACCGCCAACGGCGTGAGCATGGTCTGGGACGACCCGCCCCAGGGCCAAGAGAACCGACGGTTGCTCCAGGGCTACTACCTCTGGCCGGTCGGTCAGCCTTGGCCGGAGGACACGACGCAGGAACAGCAAATATACGTCTATGGTGTGGACGCGGAAGAACTGCTCCCGGCGGTAATCCGTGACCTGCCGGTGACCTTCGACGATTTCAAGGTCGAAAACCACAACGAGACCTGGGGTGCGGAACTGATGTACTCCTTTCGCACTCATCCCCAGCAGCATGGCGGATTCTTCGAATTCTACGCCGGTGCCCGATACCTCGAGTTCAACGATCTGTTCTCCGTAGACGCCAGGAATCGCATTGCCGTAGATGCCGACACCGAAGTGGCTCCGGACGAACGGGTGCCCTACTGGACCCCTGGTGCATCCCTTGCCGACAGCTACTGGTGGACCAGCGCAGACAACCATATCGTCGGTCCGCAATTGGCTCTCAGATGGTTCGTTACAAGTGAACGGTGGACCTTCGATACTTCGGGACGCTTTGTGGCCGGTTTCAACAACCAGAACATCGACCAGCAGGGAACCCTGGCCTCCCGTTGGACGGCAGGCGAGATCTACACGTCGGACCTCGATGCCGAACCGGCGGAATTGCAGGGTCGCCCGCTGGCATTGTCCAAGACGTCGTTCACCCACTCAGCCCACGAGAACGAATGGAGCCCGATTGTCGAGCTGCGAGCCAACCTGCAGTATCAGCTCACACGAGGGCTCTCGGTTCGCGGCGGTTGGACGGGAATGTGGATAGACGGAATTGCCCGCGGCTCAGCCCTCAACGTGTATCGGGTGCCGACCATGGGCCTGGACCTTTCAGACAATCGCCAGGACGTGTTCATCCACGGCTTCAACTTCGGTGTGCTCCTGAACTACTGATCCCCGCGCAGGCACTCCGGCCAGAATCGGGTCCAAGAATCACCAAACGCCGCGAGAAGTTTCTCGCGGCGTTTTCGTTTGTTGTAGAGTGTCACCCCGGCAGTCGGTGTCCGCTGCCCGATTACCTGCGGATGACTACGCTCCCAGCCAGGGCGTCTTTCAGTTCTGTTCCTGGAGCTTCATCTTTCGAAGCTCCTCCAACTCTGTGCCAAGGCGGTGTCGCAATGGGCTTTCAGGTCGCAATTCGTCGAGCAGGACCTGGGCCTTCTCAAACGTTGTTTCGTCGAATTGCCCCCGATTGAACAGCCGTCGCCAACTCTGGTTAATCTGTTGTTCCGTAAGCAATCTAAACCCCCTTGGGTAAAGAACCGTGAAGTGTGAACTTATCGTTGGCCCGGATTTGCCATGCCGGCCGCGATCTCGCCTCTTGTGATTGAACTGGGCCTCCACCACGACAGATCCGTCTGACGCGGCAATGTGCTCCCGAAGGGCCCGAGGTTCTCATCCTGACCGAGTAACTCTCTCACTAACAGCATTATTACCGTTTCGAAGTGAATCGGACAACTCATCCTTCGAGTATATATCCGGAATCGTGTTTCGTTTAGCATGCGTTTGGACGTTTTGGGACCAATCCATTCGGGGGCCCTCGCTGCCGTTAGCCGGACGCAAGAGGGCTCCCCCGGCGGCAGAAGCAGATCTGCATGAGTCGATGCGACCCGCTGTCACCTGTTTCAGGTTCGCTCACGTTTCAACCTCACAGGTCTCTTGAGGCCGCCCCTGTCAGGTGGGCCGGCTTGATCTTCTCCAATTCCTCGACGATTGCATCGACTGTACGCCGGATCTGCTCTTCGCTGTGGAGCGAGGTGATGAAGAAACGCAGACGTGCGGCACTCTCCTCGACGGCCGGATAGAGAATCGGCTGCACGTTTATTCCACGCTCAAACAGGGCCTTCGAAAGCTGAAGGGCGTGCATGGAGTTGCCAAGGATCACGGGAATTACCGGGGAGTCCTTGCTCATGCCCGTGTTGATTCCGCGACTCTTGGCCAGGTCCAGGAACAGTCTGGCACGCTGGCGGAGTTGCTCGGTCCGGTACGGTTCGGCCTGGAGCAGGCGGATGGAAGCCAATGCCGCGGCCGCGTTGGGAGGCGATAGACCCACGCTGTAAACAAAGCCTGGAGACGTGTACTTGAGATACTCGACGAGGGCTTTGCACCCCGCAATGTACCCGCCGCAACTGCCGAAAGACTTGCTGAGCGTACCCATCAGAATCTCGACATCGGCCGGATCGACCCCGAAGTGCTCGCAGATGCCGCGTCCTGATGGTCCAAGCACCCCCATCGAGTGGGCTTCGTCGATCATGAGGATCGCCTTGTGACGCCGTTTGACCTCCAGGAATCTCGGTAGATCAGGAATGTCGCCGTCCATGCTGTAGACACCTTCGATCACCAGAAGCACGCGGCGGTACTCATGGCGTATTCTCTGAAGAATGTCGTTGGCAGCTGCCCAATCGTTATGCGGGAACGGACGGCGGCGGGCGCCGGAAAGAATGCCCCCTTGCAGGATGCTATTGTGCGAAAGTGCGTCGTGGAGGATCAGGTCGCCGGGGCCGAACAGGTGCCCAATTGTGCTCTCATTCGTGGCGTGCCCCCCCACGTACACGATGGAATCCTCGGCACCGACCAGGTCACGGATGGCGCGTTCCAGGTCGCCGTGCAGGTCCTTCTCGCCCGAGACCAGGCGGCTTGCCGACACACTCGTTCCGTACTGCTGGCAGGCGTGCTGGGCGGCTTCCACGACTACCGGATCGCCCGACATTCCAAGGTAGTTGTAGCCCGAAAAGCTGATCAATTCACGCCCGTCGATGATCGTCGTGTCGGTCGTGACACCCTCATGGACGTTGAAGTAGGGAGACAACCCGGTGGATTCGAGCAGGTCGAGTCCCTCGCGAAGCTTCACATATTCGGGGAACAGCTCAAAACGGCAGCTCTCCTCGGGAGGTTCGTATTGCTCGGGCCGGAGAGCGGTTGCACGCACCGGCACCACCAGGTACCGCCGAACGGCATCCACAACCTGGCGCGCGGTGATAAGTTCGGGCAGGACCTCTTCTGGAAACCGTCCCCCAAAACGTTCCTCAAGCGCCGCCACAATCTCCGTCCGCTCCAGGGAATCCATCCCCAATTCAGTGATCGGGGTATCGAGTTCCATTCCATCGGCTCGCTCTCGGGCGACACGCCGCACCTCTTCGAAGACGATTTCCTCCGTGGTCTTTCCGGCCCCCGACCGGTCAGCAGCCTGGGACGCCTTCGGTGCAGACGGTTTCTTTCCGTTGCTGCCCGCAGGGGCGGTCGTTCCGGGGTGCGAAACGACCGCTTTCAGATCGGCAGCGGGCTTCTCGGCGGTTTTTGCCGACTCGGCGGGGGGGAGCATCTGGCCCACCTCCCACTGCGCAACGACAGCCAGCGTGCCGTTGAGATACCCGTCGCGACAGGCGTGGCGTTGGATCTTTCCGCTCGTGGTTTTCGGCACGCTTCCGGCCTTGACCAGCACAACCGCATCCAGGCCGAGTTCATGCTCGCGAGAGACGTCGCGTCGAATGGCGCTGATGATCTCCGAGAATTTTGCCGTACGATGGCGTTCCACTTCCTGCACAACAACAAGTCGTTCCTGGTCCCCCACCTCCGCAACAAAGACGCCCCCGCTGTCCGGCCGGAGCCTTTCGTGGCTTTCCTGGACGGTCTGTTCGACGTCTTGAGGATAGATATTCACGCCGTGGAGGATGATGAGGTCCTTGATGCGACCGGTGATGAACAGTTCGCCTTCGTACATGAAGCCCAGATCGCCGGTTCTCAAAAACGGCCCCTCGCCGCTCTCTGCCAGGCGGGCCTTGAAGATCTCCTCGGTCACATCCGGCCGTTGCCAATATCCCAGGGCAACACTCGGGCCTGAGACCCAGACTTCACCGATTCGTCCCTCGGGCTGGGCCGTGCGCGATTGCGGATCTGCAATCACAACTCGTTGATCCGGCAGAGTCTGGCCGCACCCCACCAGAGTCTTCGCCTTGGGCGCGGCGATTTCAACGACTTCCGCCCGATCCTCCGCCAGCGCGTGTGCGTCGAATGCGCGGATGACGGGGGGCCTTTTGGCCCAACTTCCCGTAACGATCAATGTCGCTTCCGCGAGGCCGAAACAGGGATAGAAAGCCTCCCGTCGGAAACCGCAGCGTGCGAACTTCTTCGAAAATGCCTCGATCGTCTCGGCCCGAACCGGTTCGGCTCCGTTGAAGGCCACTTCCCAGGTGCTCAGATCAAGCTCGTCGATTTGCTCATCGGTGATCTTGCGCACGCACAGGTCATAGGCGAAGTTCGGCCCTCCGCTGGTCGTTCCGCGATACTTCGTGATCGCGCGCAGCCAGCGCAACGGCCGCTGAAGAAACGACATGGGCGACATGAACACATTCGGCCGGCCTACATAGAGTGGCTGGAGAATCCCTCCGATCAGCCCCATGTCGTGATAGCTCGGCAACCAGTACACTCCCGAGCTGCTTCGAGAATGCTCGAATCCGTAAGAAATCAGCGCGGAATTGTGAACGAGGTTGGCGTGGTCCAGCATCACTCCCTTGGGAGTGCCGGTCGAACCGGACGTATATTGCAGGAAGGCGAGAGTGTCCGCATGGATGTCGGGCATCTCCCAGTCCTCGGCCGTCTTGTCGTCGAGGTGGGAAGTGGCCAGCCAGGCGAGTTCTTTCAGATGCGGCGTTTCGTCAATCAGGCCCTCAACTCGTTCGAGCACCGAGTCGGTTGTGAGGGCCACCTTGGCCTCCGCGTCGTCCGCGATCGATTGGATTCGTTCGAGCGAGCGATTGCGTCGCGGCGGATAGACGGGAACCGCCACAACGCCGGCGTAAAGACAACCGAAAAAGGCGGTGATGAACTCCAAACCGGCCGGATAGACCAGCAGGGCTCTCTCACCACCGAGTTTGTGGGATTCGAGCCAGGCGCCGATGGCCCTCGCTCGCCGGTCGAGCTCCCCATTGGTAATTTGTACCACGTCGTCTTCGCCGTCAATCAGGTAACTGAAGGCGATGTCGTCGCGCTGGTGTTTGGCCCGGTGACGGACCATCTCAACGAGGGTGGATGGACCGAAGAAGGTCCCTGGCAGGTGATCCAAAGGCACGAGGATTCAAGCTCCCGCTAAAAATCGAACAGGACCGACACGAGGATCCACAGTAGCAACGATCCCTCATGCAGAACAACGCATCGGACTCAGCAGGACCCGGTCTTCCCGACGGAGTCTGTAATAGAGAGCCGGTGGGGGCGGATTGTCGAAATGGATAGAACATCCCTCCAGACGATATCCACGAGGCACCCGAAACAGGCCAGGGGCACAGACCAACGATTTGCCCTACTCACCCGCTTCCGCCAATTCGAATACCATCTACCAAATCGCTTCGGACGTTTCAAACATCCGTGAAGAACCGAAGTGGTGAACCCGGAATAAGCAAAAATGGCCGAATAATTCGCCCATTCTAGGCGAATAACCGAGATCCCGCAATCGCGCCCCCTCTGCAGGGCAGGAGCCCATGGCGGCGCCAGAGAGGCATCCCCAACTGGGGATCCCCACGCTAGGCAGAGAAGGTGGGCGAAGTTACGCCACGTTTTGTTGTGGCAACCTGGAGGATTTGATATTGTGCCTAATGGGGGAAGGAACAGTTCCCCCGGGGAACGATCATCAGTAGAGGACTCACCATGCTCCAAATCACTTGCCCAAATTGCCAGAGCAGGCTGAACGCGAAAGAGAAACTGATCGGGCAGACTCGGAACTGCCCGAAATGCAAGCATCCTGTGCTGATCCAAGGTCCCCCAGCCGTCGCCGCCGGAGCATCCGACGACGCGCCGGTTGCCGAATCGGGCGATGGGATGCCGGCGGTTCTTGTGGAACCACGCGACGAGGGTGAGGGTTTGGCGCAGGTGACCCCTGTCGCCGATCCGGTCAAGGAACTGAAAGCCCCCAACAGGTATGTGATCCTTGACCGCCAGCGGATCATCGCCGTGTGGGAAGGTGACTTGTGGCAGTTGAAGACGCCCATGGGATTGATCAGTGCCAAACGCAACACGGAACAGATACCTTCTCAGGGGGTCTTCCGGCTCGTGGAGCTCCGCGTCACGCGCACCGCCGAGGCAATGTATCTGACGGGCATCGTCTCCCATGAGTTGGCACCTCGCTTTGCCTTGCCCGCCATTGCTCGAGGCGATAACCAGATCCTGGAGAAGATTGTCCGGCCCTCAGGCCTGACTCGCGACCAGAAACAGATGATCCGACGCTATCTCCTGGAGTCATTCATGCCTGACGTGTGGCGCCACAACGACCAGATCACTGAGTATCTGGCCAGTGCCGACCAGCACACGCAGGGTGTGTTGGTCGAATTGCCCAGCGA
>CAYSCH010000041.1:0-7189 GCA_964429355.1 uncultured Planctomycetaceae bacterium
CTTGATATAGCCCGTCAATTCAGAAAGTGCAGAGCCTGGCAGCAAACCACGAAAGCGGCAGGCTTAGGACCAGGACGGCGATCAGGAGCGTCCTTAGTCGAAACTGGAACCAGCGGCGTTTTGGGCGGGCGTTAGTCATGGAGTCTGCGGAGTGCGACAATGGATTGTGCAATTCGGCAGTGACTTCTGGAAATTTTCGATGCCTTCGTCAGTGATTTGTGTGTTCCTGAGCAGCAGATCTTTAAGGTTAGCCAGCCCTTTGAGATGCACAAGCCCAGCATCGGTGACTTGCGTGTTGTGGAGGAGCACATTGGTAAGGTTTGTCAGGCCTTCGAGAGGCACAAGCCCGCCGTCGGTGACTCGAGTGTTTCCGAGGTCTATTTCTCTAAGGTTCGTCAGCTTCTGGAGATGCTCAAGTCCGGTGCCCGTGATCTCCATGTTGTTGAGGTAAAGCTTCCAAAGGTGCGTCAGCCCTCTGAAATTCTCAAGCCCGGCATCCGTAATCTGTACATCTCCGAGTTGAAGCCCTCTGAGGCCGGGCAGATCCTTCAAGCACTTCGCTTCGTCGTCACCGAATGCCGCCGTTGGCGAAGCTATTGCTGAATCGAGGAAGGAGTGGACGCCCAGAACATCTCGTGCCCATTCAGGGGCTGACGAAATCGTTTCGTAATGAACACGCCCTCCCAATCGTCCGATTGCCGCAATCGCCACCCTCTGCCTTCTCGCCCTTTCCATCCTCACGGCGAACCACGAAAGCGGCAGACTCAACACGAGGACGCCAACCAGGAGCGTTCGCAGTCGGAATTGAAACCAGCGACGGGGTTTGGGAGGGTTCTTATTCATCTGATTGCCTACTTCTGTCGAACCAGTTGACCGTTCGACAAGCGGCCTCCACCAGCAGGAATAGAACAAAGCCGATCGGGCTCCCGTTAAGCCCACCACGGACAGTATAATATCCAATGGTAACTATAGATCCGCCTATCGCCTGTGCTGATCCTATGCAGCCGACCAATCCGCACAACAGCACTCCGATCATGACGGAAACTATAGCCGCCCATTTACCTCCGAAAGCCCAACGCACGACGAACACCGTAACCAACCATGGAGACAGGACGAGCCAATCAAGGGATTCCGCTTGAACAGTCGATAGCATGCCACATCCCAAAGCCACAACCACTGTCCACAGCAGCAGCCTTTTCAAACTGAACTGAAATCTGCAGTGTTCTGGCTTGGCTACCTCATTCATACCCGCAGTTTCTTCCTTTTCGGCAATTCGGTCAATCTGAGGGTTGCTGGGAATTGTATCTCACCCTCGTTACAATGATTCCGGAGGAAGAACCATGGACTGGTGCAGGACGGCAAGTTCCGAAGGTCAGATGGCGAAAAGGAACGGTGATTCATCGTGACCAGGTGGTGTAGGTGCCGACCGGGGAGAGGGGGATGAGTGAATGTGCCCGGATCAGAACGATTCGTGCCCTGGGAGTCCGCAGAATGACCGGTCAAAGTCGGGTATAGTTCGGTCAGCGGCGATGGGTGCTGCATTGCTTGCCGTTGTCACCGCACCCGGAACGTGCTTCTATCTGTATCAGTGGGCTGCCACCGGAAACGTGTTGCGATTGGGCGAAGCGACAGTACTCCTCTTCGTCGCTAGTTTCGTGGGCGGATTGGGTGGGGCAGCGTACCACATGGTCCTTCGCAGCAGGCTCACGAGCCCGTGGAAGCCATTCGTCGCCGTAGTCGCAGCTATGGAAGCGTACCTCCTGGGATTCTCGTTCGTCGCTTTGGTAACGGATCTGGTGGCACCGCAGCCATTAAGCGAAGGGTGGTTCTGGCTTTCACTCCACGGCTATGGCGTACTGCTGTGCGTCGTAGCCTGGGGGTTTGCTTATGTCTTGCGATTCGTGCAGATCCTGGTTGCCGTTGTGGCTCTGGTTCTCATGCTTCTATTTAGTGTTATGATGCTAATGCTTCAGGCGATCAAGCCGGAACACCTCGATCTGTGGTTCTCGTTCCTCAAGCCGCTGTCCGTGGCTTTTCAGCTACTCCTCGTCGTGTTGATTCCAGTGTCCGTCGTCGGCTGGGTACAGTTCCTGCGGGGGAGTCGTGATGCGCAATAGACATGAGACGATCAAAGGTCGGGTGACTTTGTTAACCTGTCTCCACCGGCACGAGCCCGACGAAGAAGTGCCAGCCGACAAGGGGCAAACTCAGGAGGTTATCGTGCGTGGCAGCGTGTCGGTGGCGAGGATCGGGAGGGCGTGCGGAGACGCAGACGATGAAGGGGGAGCGAAGAGGAAGCAGGAATCCGAGAGGGAGAGTACGGTTCCTGACGAAACCGATTGCCGCTGAGGCACTGGCAGAGCGCAGAGCCGGTGGTGCACGAAGGGTGCATGCGGATGGATCCCAGGTAGCTCATGGGGAGGGAAACCCAAGGTCAATACCGGGATGGGTGGCAAGGCCGATCTGTTCGACGTTGCCCTTGCGCCCGTTATACCAGAGCATCCAGCGGCCGATCGGCTGGTCATAGATGGCGAAGGGCTTGTAGCACGCATCGCCGTCCCAGGCGTTGTCGGTGGGGAAGAGGATAGGATTGGCAGGATGCCGCTGCCAGCCGGTGATTCCGTCTTGGGATCGCGCCAGACCGATCTGGGCGCGGTGCTCGTCGCGAAAGCCAATGTAGAACATGAGGTACGAGCCTGCGGCGGGAATCACCTGGCAAGCGGTCACCTTGTGCTGCTCCCACGGTCGGGCCGGATCGGCGGCAAACACCGGATTGTCTTGGTGCCTGGTCCAATGGAGGCCGTCGGGGCTCGTGGCGTAGCCGATCGAATTGGGTTCGTATTGCTCTCCGGCCGAGTACCACATCCGGTACAGCTCTTTCTCGGCATCCCAGAGCACGTGGGGGCACATCACGGCCACCTTTTCCCAAGAAGCTTCGGCCGACAGCACCGGCTGGGATGAACGACGTTCCCAATGGATACAGTCGGGGCTCGTGGCGTAGCCGATCCAGCTCCTGCCGCGGGCCTGGCCGGTGTACCACATATGGTACACTCCGTCCCGCCGGAGAACACCCGGACGGTTGATGTCAACTTCCCAGTCGGTCTGGTGATTGGGTTCCAGAACGATTTGCGGAGCGCTCCACTCGATTCCATCCCGGCTTTCAACCAGGGCAATCGATCGCTTGGGCCGCCAGGAAAACCACATTCGATAGGTGTTCTCTTCGCGAAGCAGCGTCACGTCAAAACACGTACCCAGGTCGCCACCAAGCACAGGACTCTTCTCGTGTTTGGTCCAGCCGGCGGCGCCGATCGTGGAATCGGCGGTGGCCGGAGGGAGCGGACCTGAGAGGCGTGCAAGGGAATCGGACCGGGCGATCTCCTGGCCGTCGGCAAAGACCCGCAGCCCCGCGCCTTTGCCGTATCGCTGGCCGGTCTTGTCGTAAAGGATCGTCAGCCAACGGCCGTGGTAGCGGACCTGGTCCAGACAGAAATAATCCCAGGCCTCCGCGGGAACCAGCGGGTTCACCTCGACCGTGTCGTCTGCCCGCGGCCTGAGCCCCACCAAGCCGGTGATGACCAGGTCGCAATAGGTCGAATGGTTGTAATCCTTTCCCCGTTCGCGGCCGCCTTTTCGAGCGTCCCACGTGCCGTTGGTGAAGCTCTTCAGCCGAGTACGGGCAATCCAGTCGCCCGTCAGCGGATTCAGGTTCTCATCGATCCAGGGCACGATCGTGCCGTCGTCGCGTTTCAGGCGATGCGAATTCGTGTAGATTCGCAGCAGATCGAGATAGTCCTGGCGGTCAACGACGTCCTGCTGGACGTTGTTCAGAAGATTCGCCATGGCCGTCAGCGTGACGGCCGTCGAATAGGGCCAACTCGGGCCGTTCCATTGGCATTCGTGGCCTTCGTAAGAGAGGGTGAACTTGGGATGCCGGCGTTCCGCCGTTGTGGGACCATACGGTGCGAAGAATCCGTCCGGATCCATGATCTGCGCCCAGGCGACCGATTTGTCGGCGCCGGGAATATTGAAGTACCAGGGTGTATATCCAAGCAGCTCCCGAACGCCGGCCGGCTTGTCGCTCCCGCGGGGCACAACCTGGTAGAACTGCGTCTGGCTGTCCCAAAGCCGCTCATCCATCAGTCGCTTGATCCTTGCCGCGTCCTCGTGGAATTCCGCCGCGATGTCCTTGCGATCGGCCAGCTCGGCGATGTGGGCGATGGCCAGGGCGTCGCCAACCATGTACGCGTTGATCGTGGGTCTCGTTCCCGTACCGCCGATGGCGACCTCCATGCCATCTCGATCGTCGACCTGCCAGAACAGCCCGTCATCCTGCCGGCGGTCCTTTTCCCACGCCCGGTAGTTGTCGACAAGGTCGTCGAGGAGGCCGGTGGCGAAGTCTTTTTCGTTATTCACCAGATAGCGGGCCCAGATCGCATCGGCAGCCCAGAAGCTGTACCGCCGCGGCTCGCCCCCGCGGCGAAACCAGAATGTCGCGTAGTCGTTGAGGAATACCGGGTCGTGAAGCCATCTCCCCTCATAGATGTGGTGCCCGGCCGGACAACTGATCGAGTTGTGCTTGCCGGCCCAGCCGACCTGCGGCAGGAACTCCGTGATGATGAATCCGTCGGGCGTGCTCTTGATGTGTTTTCGGTAGGTCCACCAGCGAAAGTAGTAGATCTCCTCGATCTGCTTGTCAGGGCACTCGAACATGGGCACGTTATCGCGGAGGAACTCCCAGGACTGGGCGTTGGAGATGTGCTGCGGATAGAGCTCCTCGTCCTGATTCTTGAAGGCCTCGATGTAATGCTCGTAACTATCGGGCTTGAGCACCAGGGCGTGCGGCTCATCCGCATCGGAGGCACCACAGACAACTGCTGCCACGAGCAGAGCGGCGGTTGCCGAAAGGATTCCAAACGGCCTTGCGTGATTCCCGGAGAAACTTGCGGCAAGGCGCTGGAGGAAGTCGATGGGCCGGGGCCGACAGAATTTGTACGCAAGGCAGGGGGCGCAGCCAATCGCGGGGCAAGTCCACGCGGCTATCTTCACGATGGCAACCTTTCTGCGAATTACGCAAGGCCATTCAGCAGGGGCGAATAGTCCTTTGCCGCTCCTTGGCTGATCGACCGTGCCCCTCAGACCGAGTGCCACGAGGTTCGGATTGGCCGGCAGGGCGTTGAGGTCAAAGAGGCGTTCGGCGGCCATCTGGCGGATGCTCCGGGGCGAGAATTTCTGAAGACCAACAGGCCCTCACGATCACTCGGTCTTGGCCTTCCAGGCCTGAATGGCGATGGGAATATCGGTACAGATCGCGTCGACCCCCAGCCCGACCGCAAGGTGGTAATCCTGCAAGTTGTGTCCCGGCCAACCCGTCACAAGCAGCCCGGCCTTCTGGGCTTCACGCACAGCCGCTCGGGAGGTCTCTTCCATCCGGCAGCCAATCCGCTTGATCCCCAGATCCTGGGCCCGTTTGACGATCTCCGGGCAGCACGGCCCTCCCGTGATCAACAGCAGATCCACCTGGGCGTCGAGACTTTTCATGATCTTCAAAGGCTCTTCGTCAAACGAAGTGAACACATAGAGTGAATCTTTGGGGCGTTGAGCCAAGGCGCTGTCGTGCAGTTTCCGGCAATACTCCTCCAACCGCCCGCTGGGATACAGTTCCTTGTTGCCGGTCTTCATCTCCAGTTCGAGATACACACCGGGCTTGTCGGCGAAGTAGGCCAGCAGTTCATCCAGAAACAAGAAAGGTTGGCCGGTCTTCTTGGTCGTAATCGTCCGCAGCTCGGCTGCTGTCTTGTGTTCCACGGCCCCTGTCGCATGGTAGGTGCGGTCGAGACTGTCGTCGTGCAGAATGACCAGCTCGCCGTCTTTGGTCATGCGAACGTCGGTTTCAAAGCCGCGGAGCCCCTTTTCGTAGCAGGCCCGAAACGCCTCCAGCGTGTTCTCGTCGAACTCGTAAGACCCGCCCCGATGGGCGAACACAAGCCCCTTCTCCTGGCAGGCAGCGGAACCGACAGCACCGAACATCCAGCCAGTCAGAACGATCAGCGCAACCCACAATCCAAATCTCATCGTGTCATGTCTCCATGTTGGTGAACGGTCTCTCAGTCTCAATTGTCTCCGCCCATCCGATCCTAACCGGCTGGCCACCCGCGATCAAGGAAGTGGCCACCTGGCGCGAAGGACCGCGCCGATGGATTGAGGCCAACGGCCGAGGAAACGTCCCCCGCTACAGCCCAGAATATTGATGTCCAAGGATACATCGAAGACTGGGCCAGCCACGCTCGCATAACCCTGCTCGATCCGGGAACAGGAATCAGGCAGCAGGGCGTCATTCAGACAGGGCTGTCCTGAGCAGGCGGTCGTTCCGCAGTCGCTTATCCCGGCCGGCAGCCGTCGCGCCCTGAACGCACCTGAATCGCGCTGTGCGCGAGCTTGCCCTCCTGGACAACGTTGCGCATTTGACAGCGGTATTGGCAGATCCCGCAGCCGATGCACGCCTCCGTTCGCACGACCGGAACGCGAATCCGGCTCATGGCTTCCAGTTCGATCTCGGAGAACATGCCTTCCGGGGGCGGAGGATCCAGTTCGATGCGGATCTCCTGCATTTCAATGGCATGATATCCGGCTTGCTCGCATTCATCGTAACACAGGGCACAGTCCTGCCGGAGCTTATCGTTGCGCAGCGGCAGACACGTGCCCGGATCGACCCAGGCCAGCCCCATCGGGGTGCGTCGCTTCACGGCAAGTTCCAGAGGCTCGATCGCGCCGGTCGGGCATACCTGGGTGCAGAAGTTGCAGTCCTGGTGGCAACCCGCGTGCTCGGGGTGGGCCACCGGGGTCCAGAGAGCGTCCAGGCCGTACTCGAGGCCGGCCGGATGGAGCACCGGCCCGGGGCAGACCTTGAAGCACTCCCCGCAACGGATGCATAGGGCGAGAAACTCCGCCTCGGCAACGCTGCCGGGCGGACGGATCGGTCGCGGCCGATCGCCGCTCGGCACTGCCAGTCTCACCAGCCCCGGCGCCGCTGCCGCAGTGCCTACTACCGAAGCGGCCAGAAATCCTCTCCGCGACCAGGCGGGTTGGCGTACGGAGGACTCGTCGCGGAGCGACTGCGCGCCGCTGTTCCGCTGCCCTGAATTGCTATCCTCAGAGACCGTGGAGCATTTCACAAAGATCCGCGACCAAC
>CAYSCH010000041.1:7199-33376 GCA_964429355.1 uncultured Planctomycetaceae bacterium
GCAGACCATCTCAGCTCGAGCGGCAGCTCGTGCTGGCCGGCGGCTCTGCCGCGTAATGTATTGGATGGAATGGGTCGGGCAGACACCTCCGCACGATTGGCAGAACGCACAATCGCTCGTTCGGGTCGTGAAATCCCGGTCGATGGCATCCAGTGGGCACACTGCGATACACTTGCCGCAGCCCGAGCACGTCTCCCCGACCTTCCGCTCTACCAGGCGGAAGAGGCTGAAGCACGAGAGCATCGCTCCGCTCGGGCACAGGCAGCGGCACCAGAACCGTTTCCCGAAAAGGCTTGCCAGGAACGTTCCGGCAAACAGAACGACCGAGGTCCAGAAGGTCCAGTCCACCGCCAGCAAGTGGCCGGGACCCTTCATCAGCCCCAGTTGCCAACGGCCGGCGGTGAAAACGAGGCCCCGCGTGAGCACGGGGATCGCCGATACGAACCCCGCCAGAAGCACGCCCCCCAGCGATGCCACCAGCACGCCGAAGAGCACGTAGTATCGGATATGGGTCCACCCTCGACTCGCCGGGGCGTGGGCGGACCAGTGAAGCCTCCGGAAGCGGCGCCCCACGAGCCAGTCCCACAGGTCGATCAGCGTGCCGAGCGGGCAAAGGTACCCGCAAAACGCACGCGGGACCAGCACGCATACAAGCAGGATCCCCGCGGTCCACACGAGCGTCGGCCCGTTGACGACTCGGCCGGCCAGTGCAGTCGAGACGCCCACGAGTGGATCGATCAACAGGAAGGTCTCGACGGGAAACCACTGCTTGTCGCTCAGCGTGGTTGCGGAAAATGGCTGCGAGTACGGCCAGCAGACGTAGAACAGCGCGTAGAAGAAGAGGACCAGCGAGGCGGACTGGACCAGTCGCCGCAGAGGCGAGCTTCGCCAGCTTGGACCGAGCACGACAAGAGACTTGTGCAATGCTCCTCGCCATCCGATTCGCTCGGAAGGCTTCAGATAGGGGAAGAAGACATTTGCCGTGCGCGGCCATCGAAAGACGCGGGGCATAGGTCGTGCCTTTACTGAAGACCTGCTTTGCGAAGGCACTGGAGCGCGCCGTCGATAATCGCGTTGGTCGTCACCGTGGCCCCGGTGATGGCGTCGACCTGCAGGCTCTGCTTGTCGAGAATCCGCTGGGGAATGAGGACGCACGCCCCCTGGTCGATCTTCTCCTCGTGTTTCACCTGGATGTCGGCCATTCGGCCGTCGCGCACCGTCAATGAAACCTGGATGTCGCCGGCATACCCAAGCGCTACTGAGGTGTAGCGACCCTCGCGAAGAAGCGCGCCTGCCAGCGAACGAAAGCTGAGCAGATCGACCTTCGACTGGGTGCGGTCCGCCTGCCGTTTCAGCAGGTGCTGCCCGTAGGGTTGGTCGGAGGTCGGATACAGCCGGATCGCCTCCGCGTAGTTCTGGCGGGCCAACTCCGTCTTTCCCCACGCGACATAGAGATCGCCGAATGCCTCGTGGAGATTTGCCTGCCGCGCAATTCGCCACGGCGGAGCGGGCAGTTTGGCCATGGCCTTGTTGAGTGTCGCTTCGGCTTTCTCGAACTCGTCAAATCGAGCATAGAGCGACGCGAGGGAAATGTAGGCGTGGTCCGGAGCCGGGTCGTGAGGCTTCGCCAGAAACTCCTCGTGGGCGCGGACGGCCCAGACCGGCTCGCCTCCAAGGAAGATGTACATGGGGTACTCGTGGCCGTCCCCAATGTCGCCCTTCTGGAGATAAATCCACGTCAACTTGATGGCTTCCTTGCGGGCTGCGTCGGTGTTGAGCGACAGGAGCCGGCGGATTTCGAGTCTCGCATCCTTCCAAGGGAGCGAGGTGTCGTATTTCGTGCTCACCCCCTCCAGCCATGGGGGAGGAACCTCGAGTGCGGCCAGTTGCCTCTCCAGGGTGTCGGCGCCGGCGGGGGTAGAAGCAGGGACGTCCGCCGGAAGCGAGCCATCTTCAGTTTCCATGCCGGGCGACCGTTTGCGGCCGGGCACTTCGGACGTGTTCGGTGCCGTTGCCAACGCACCGGTTTGCGCTGCCATGGAGGGGACAATCGCCGGCGGCCTCGGCTCCGCTGCCAACGCTTCCTGGGCACGGGGTTGAGATTCCGGAGGAACGGCAACATTCTCGCGAGCATTCCCGCCGGCCATCGGGATCTCGGCCGCTGGTCGCCCACACCCCGAGAGCAGAACGATGAGCGAGAACAGAAAGGGCCACCTAGCCCCGGGCGTCCTCCGCAGTGCGTTCTTCCGCATAGCCACGCCTGTTGTCTTTCAGCAAAAGGTCCGAACTTGTGGGGGCCATTCGCTTGCCAGGCCGCCAGTCCAGATCGCAAGGAGGCAGCCCGGCCCATGCTCATCCGGAGGAATTGACGACGACCCCAAGTCGCATCCTCGCCCCCCCCAAGGTTGGTGCTGCCGAGACGCGGGGATGGCAGGTCCAAGCGGCAATACTACCGAGGTAGTTGTCGCCTTTCAAGGTTCGGCAGATTAAGGTCACCGCGGCTTGGGACTGGCGACCGGTTCCTTGCGACGACGCATCCCCGCTCCAGGCGCCTTGTTATTGCGGGCCAACTCTGCCGCGCGAAGCGTCGGTTGCCGCACGTCTCTTGCGGAAGACGACAACCCGGAGGGAGGGGCGGGCGCAAATCGGTGGCGTCCGTTGACGGTCCCGGTCGCCAGGAATACGATTGGCAACTACCTGAGTAGTAGTGGCGGGAATCTCTTATGATCCTTACGCTCGTTTCCTCGGGCGGTGACGTGGTAGGCGGCGTTTTCGAACTCGACTCGGACGGGTCTTGCCATGCTGGGATTCTACGCCGAGACGCCGAGTCTGTCAAGAGTCAAGAGTTGACCCCGTATCGGACCCCGTATCGACCCCGTATCCGATGTCATGACAGGGTGATAGGGGTCTATCTATCACTTCGTCAAGTGTCAAGAGTCGGCCACTAATCCGGGCTTGATACCCGCAGGGCTCCAATGAAAGGTTTCAAACTCACTTCATGTTCGCTATCCTTCTTTCCCACGCTTCTTGGCACGATCCCCGTTTCGACTTCACGTGGTCTGTGCGAAAAGCGCCGTACAATCGCTGTAATCCTCCCAAACGATCTTGGATCAAACGGATCATTGCCACACCGATCACCGCGACTGTGTGGAGCGAGGGGCAGATCGGCAATGCCCCGGCTGTGGTGCTGAAATGCCAAGCAGGCCGTGTCTGCGATCCCGGACAACGGTTGTTTGACTACCCCGAATAACGTAAGATAACTTTAGACACGAGACGATCACCCCTAATGGGTCGTTGGTGCCATCGTTTCGCCCCCGCTCCGCAATAACATCCCGGGTGGGAAGACGGTTTGACCAAGGCCGAGCTTGAAGAGCATTATCTTCTGTTCCAAGAGAACGACAGGGAGACGTACATTCAGAGGATCATAGGTGCGATCGTGCAGCACGGCAGTGTGGTTCCGGCACGCTGACCGGCAAGATCGGCCTTGTGGACTGCTTGCAGATAAAGGTAGCCAGATACCTCTCGGGCTCAGCAAAAGACAATAGGACCAACATATGCCACCAACTCCGAAGTCAAGCGCGGCTGACGAAAAGGAAGCGGAAGACATTCTCGACGAACTTGAAGCCGAATACACGGAATCGCTTCCCTCTACGGAACAGCAGATTGAGAAGAAGTACGACGAAGGACAAGCCCGAATCGTAATCCAACGTAATGACTTCCTCGTTCCGAACCTCCTTGACATGTTCGAGAAGAAGGAAGTCCTGGACACAAGCCCTCCGTACCAACGACGTGCACGTTGGAACGACACAAAGCGGTCGCATCTAATTGAATCGCTTCTGATGAACATCCCAATCCCGCCTATCTTCCTCTACGAGCGAGACTACGCCCAGTACGAGGTGATGGACGGACAACAGCGACTAGCTTCGGTTCGCTCCTTCTTTCGCAACGAGTTCAAACTGCGTGATCTGAGAATCTGGCCCGAATTGAACGGCAAGGATTTCAGAGACCTGCCGCTGAAGATTCAGCGCGGTCTGGAGCGCCGCGGTCTGGCTGCTGTCATCATTCTGACCGAAAGCAGCAAAGACCCAAGGGCGGCAATGGAGATTCGCCAATACGTCTTTGAAAGGCTGAATACCGGGGGCGAGCGTTTGAACGCTCAGGAAATTCGGAACTGCCTGTATGCAAGCAATTTCAACAAAAGTCTGATCTCTCTGGCACGCAGCGACTTATTTACGACAGCGTGGGGCATTCCGCCGAGAGAGTCCGCTGAACCTCACAAAGTCAGTCGCAAGCTGGAGAGGAATCCCCTCTACTCGAGGATGGCGGATTGTGAAATCGTTCTCCGCTACTTCGCACTCAATGAATTCGCGTTCTTCAAAGGAGGTATGAAACGCACCCTGGACGACTGCATGATTCGTAGCCAAAAGTTCAAGAAGGCGAAGTGTGCTGAACTAGAGGCCCAGTACAGGGAGGTCTTTGAGATCGCCTCACAGGTCTATGGAGACGACCTGTTCCGTTTGGCAAAAAACGGTAGCTTGTCCGGTCGCCGTTCCGTCCCTCTTGCCGACGCCGTGCTAATTGCTTTCGGCAAGTACCGGGATAAGAAGAAGGAATTGGTGAAGCGTTCCTCGCAGATTGTCAGCGCAACGCTGACAGCTCTGCAAAAGCCAGAAGACTACGAGCTTCTTGTGGGGCGTGGCAATACGAAGAAGGCGATTGAGGACCGACTTGACTTGATGAAGACATTGATCGCCACGGCTGCCGGGCTGTAAACCAACAAGGGAGACGGCCGTGCTGTCAATAGCGGCGGATTTCAAGATCAGTATGAACCGGGTGATTAGCTACGTCGATTTAAGCGTAGCTACGTTCGATCTTGCGAAAGCCAGCCTAGCCCGCTTTCGGTCAGCTCATGCCATTGCCGTTGCGGCGAGGGATGTCCATGCCAAAGCAAGGACAATGCCTCTAGGTATATCGCTCGCCTGTGAGGGAGCATACCTGAGCGCCTGTGCGCAATTTGAGCAAGGAGTTCGAGACCTGATTGATGAAGCGGCGATTCAGACCGTTGGCAAGACGGGCACCTTTGCTCTGTTGCCTACCAAGATGCAGGAGGAGCATACCAACGGATGTGGAAGGATTTTGCAGAACCTCACCCAGGACAAGTATCGACACCTGAGCGCCGCTGGCATTGTGGCAGCCCTTCACGGCTGCGTCGTTACAGGTGCCACCCCAGCGGCCCTAATTGTGGAAGCATTCTCGAGTAACGAAAGGAATTTCAAACCGCAGATCGTCTCTGAGCATGTTGGCAGACTTGGAGTAAAACAGGTGTGGACACTCCTCAGCCAACAGCCGGCCCTGCAAACCCACTTCGGCACGGCGTCACCAACGGATGCGGCGAGATTTGCACGCGAGCGGCTTGAACGGATTATGGACAAGCGGAACACGAT
Source organism: uncultured Planctomycetaceae bacterium (assembly GCA_964429355.1). Classification (GTDB taxonomy): domain Bacteria; phylum Planctomycetota; class Planctomycetia; order Pirellulales; family Thermoguttaceae; genus JAAYAY01. The sequence goes on from CAYSCH010000041.1 coordinate 12,644, forward strand.
AATTCACCGCGCGAAAGGATTTGCGGCGCCAAGCGAGGCCGACACTAGGGAATGTGCCATGTTTTTCACCGGACTTACGGAGGCTCTTGCTCACGTTCTCGTCGATTACGTCGCAAGCCTTTAACAGTATTGCTCGATGCTGTCAGGGGGGCCCGAGACCTTTCGGCATGATGCATTGACGACAATCACTTACTTTCGGTCTCTGATTCATGCCAATCCTTCCTGCGGTGAGTGACAAAGGCCACATTCCACGTCTGAGCGACACAAACTTTGCGGCACTCGCAACATCGGGGTCGGAACTTAACCATTTTCACAGCAGGATTTCCAGCCACTCACTACCGAGCGCTGTCATGACAGCGTTAGCGCCCGCCCCAAGATTTGGTTCTCCCGAGTTGCTGGGGGTCGCCGGTAGGTGCTCATCTTGTGGGCAGGGAGCACAGGCGCTAAGCTAAAGGTTGTGAGAGGGAGTGCTGATGCCCATCAAATTCGCCATGGTCTTATTGGTCGCCGGAAGTGACTTATGGATGATACGTGTCCCAGCACTGTTGATTTTCAAGGAATGTTCTCGCCCCTTGACCAACTCTCGCCAACAGAATTTGAAACGCTGGTCAAGAGTTGGTTTGAGAAGGTCGGCGGCACCTTGGAGTCCTTTGAAGTTGCCCACCTTGAAACACTACCCGGCGCTGATGGTGAATACGCCATTGACGTAACCGTTCGTTTTAGGGCTTTCCAAGGTGCGCAATTTCTGATCCTGGTTGAGTGCAAGAAACACAAGAACCCAGTCAAACGGGAAGTGATTCAGGTATTGCACGATCGTCTTCGGTCGGTCGGTGGTCATAAGGGCTTTGTAGTTGCCACCACTTCATTCCAATCCGGGGCCGTTGAATACGCCACAAAACATGGTATTGCCCTTGTCCAGGTGGTCAGCGGTGGCGTCATGTACATTCGAGCAAGCGCCAATAAGGAACGTCGGCCACTTCCACAGAACATCCCGCATTTTGTTGGTTGTCATTTTTCGCCAATGTCGGAGGGTTGTGTTATGCTTGAGTTTATCAGCGGAGATGACGCAAGCGCTCTCGAATCACTGCTTGACCTGCGCGGGCAAACATAGCAGGGGCGGGACGGTTGCCATCACGTCCCGTCCGGTCGTGTCGGCCATTCGTGACCGTTGCATCCAGCGCATCTTGCGTGGGGTGATAAGCTGGAAGCGTGAGCTTTCGGCAATTCACCGAACCAACGAAGGGTGCGAAGATGGCGAAGTCGCGCGACGCAGTCAAAGAGCGTTATTGGCGGGACGTTTTTCGGCGGCAGGGAGCGAGCGGATTGGGGTGCGGCAGTTCTGTGCCGGGGAGGGAATGAACAGGCAGGCGAGACGGCCGCCATCTTCTATACGTTGACGATGACCTGCAAGCGGCAGTGCATCGATGTGCAGGCGTACTTGCTGGATGTCTTCCGCCGGATCCGCACCGCCACCCCAGCCGAACTGGAATCACTCTTGGCCGATCGCTGGATCAAAGACCATCCGGAAGCCCGGGTGAGGCAGCGGGTCCAGGAATCCCGCGCCGCCGCTGCCCGTAAGCGCCAGCGACGGCGAGCCGTTCCCAGCGGATAGCGAGTCTTCCTCGTCTCTCCCGCCTGCACCCGACGTGCCCCCCTCTACGACACCCCACCGCTGCACGCCGCGCGGCCCGCGTTCTGACCTACGCCGGCTGCAACGGTCACGGTCTTGTTGGTCGCATTCTGAAACAGCAGAAACCCGTGCCGAAGCCAAGACCACGCAAAGCCCGAACAAAAATAGGCACGAATTAGGTACTGTGTCTCCGGAACAACGCAACCGGCTCCCGGTTCGGTGCCGGAGCGGGGGACGGTCGCGACAAGGCGGGCGGTGCCGTGGAGCGTGCGTAGAGATTCGCCGATTTCAAGTTCGTCAGCGCGGAGGAACTGTTGGCGGTCCTCGCTCCAGAAGGGGTGGTTCGCGGTAGTGCCGATCGGCTCGGAGAGGCCGTCGACGTGGAGGTCGAGGACCTGGGCCGAGGCGTGGCGGAAGGTGCCGGTGACCACGCGGCCGGGGCCGGGCGGGATCGGCGGGCAGGGGCCTATGGCCAGAACCGTGGCGCGGCCGTCGATGCCGCACTCGGGGACAGAGATCCAGACCTGGCCGCCCACTTCGGCCTGCTGCTCCTGGAGCCAGGAGACTGGTCCCGGGGAGTGACGTTGTGGCGGGCGGGTTTGGGGAAACGGCTGCCGGGCGCTGGTGCGAGTTCAGAAGGGATTGAACAGGAGGGAACAGAGGGAACGGAGGGGACTGTGTTTTGATGAGGGTGGACGTGTATGGGCAAGACCGGTTTCCCGATATGGGGAGCGAATCGGTGTGGCTCGGCTTACTTGTGAGGCGTGCGATCGCAGGACGATCTCTCAAACACTGTCAACAAGTAGACAGTGGCACACCGTGATAGCCTTCAGGGTCGAGCAGGGCCACCCGTCGAAGTGGGATGAACTCAATATCACAAAGCGGCTCGAAATGTCAACCAGGGCACAGCCAACCGGAGTTCCACGCAACGTGCGGCCGCCAAAAGACAGGGCTCGTCCATTATGAATGAGGTGAAGTGGATCGCGAAGTTTCTGCCGGATGGATTGCCACAGCAGGGTGATGTGTTCAGAATGACGCTCGCAGCGATGAATTACTGACTGGGGCGGGGCCTGCCCTGTTTCCAGGCGGCCGAAAGCGAGATTCACTCAGTCGGCAGGCGGGGCGATCGGCCCACGCCAGACACTGCCGCCGAAGGTGGTGACGTAGAGCTGGCGATCGTTGGCGGGATCGAAGACGACGCGCTGGATGTTGGAGAAGGGGAGGGCGTCGAAGGGCTGCCAGGACTGGCCGTTATTGCGGCTGAGCCAGAGTCCTGCGCCGGGGGCGCCTTCGGTGAGGGTCATGTAGATCCAGCCGTCGTGCTCTGGGTGGAAGTAGCCGCCGAAGGTCTGACGGGCCTGGCGGCCGATGCGCTGCCAGGATTGGCCGCCGTCGGAGGTGGAATAGAGGCCGCCCGATTCGTCGTCCCAGCCGGCGTCGCAGGTGCCGACGAGGATCCTGCGGCTGTCGCGGGGATGGACCGAGAAATCCTTGGGATAGAGGAAGAGTTGCGAGGCGTTGACCTTCTGCCAGGTGTCTGCCCCGTCGGTGGACCGGTAGAGCCCGACGCCTTCGCTCATGAGCGGTTTTCCGGCCGCGGGCCGCTTGGCGCAGATCATGGCCAGCAGGGTGCCGTCGGGGTGGAGTGCCACGCGGGAGACACGCATGTTCTGGGGATGGCCGAGCCCGTCTTTCTTGAGGGTCCAGGTTTTTCCGTCGTCGGTCGATTTGTAGACGCCCTGGTCGAAAACGCCGGCATAGAGGGTGCGAGCGTCCTTGGGGCTGCGGGGTTCGAGGACGATCGAGGTCACGGCCTTGGGCGGGATGCCACCGGCCTCGTGGTGCCAGGAGGCGGCGAAGTCGCGCGAGATGCAGACGCCGCCCGGGCGCTCGTGCCCGTGGCGCTCGGAGATGATGTTGTCGTTGGGGATGTCGTGGACGTCGGAGAAGGCGCCCCAGATCTTGCCCGGGGTGTCGGGGTCGAAGGCCATTTCGTAGCAGGTATTGCGCCAGGGGGCCCAGGATTTCTTGTCCCACCAGATCCAGGAGTTGCCGGCGTCGAGGGACCGGGCCATGCCGATATCCGTGTAGGCGATGTAGTGCCGGTTCGGCTCGAAGGGATCGATGTAGTAGTTCCAGGTTGTGGTGACCACGAGGCCATTGCAGACCCAGGCGCTGCCCGGGCCGGGCACGGCACCCGGTGCCGGGTAGGTGTGGCCGTTCAGCCAGGACCGGCCGCCGTCGTGGGTGACGTGGACCTCGCCGCGAACGAGGAGGACGCGGTCGGGGTCGGCGTTGCAGATGGCGACGCCGAAGGGTGTTTCGCCCCCTTTGTAGCACTGGCCGGTGGAGGCGGTCACGTAGTTGGACGCAATGTTGTAGCGGTCGAACCGGGGGTCTTCAAAGTAGGTGTCGCGCCAGGTGTCGCCGCCGTCGTCGCTGCGATAGACAGTATCGTGATGGGGCGGGCTGAAGCCGGTGCTGGTGTTGGTGACATACACGGTGAGCGGCTGCCGGTCGGTGGCCAGGAGCTGCCTGTATTGGGCGACGGGACCGTACGCCCACTGGTCGGCCTTTTCGATTTCGGTGTTGATGCCGGGCCCCATGGCCGGCTGCCAGGTATCGCCGCGGTCGCGGGAGCAGTAAACACCCCCCTTGAAGGCACCGCTTTCCTCCTTGCTCTTGATCGTGCAGTAGAGGAGGACGAGGTTGGCTTCGGCGTTGGAGCCGCCGGCGAAGCCTTGGATTTCCTTCCAGGGTAGACCGGCCGTCTTCTCGGTCCACGTGCGGCCACCGTCGCCCGAGCGCCAGACGCCCTGTTCGGTGGCGGCGAACATGGTACGGCCCTGGCCGGTTCGATCGAAGTGGAATCCGAGCAGCGGACCGTCGGGGCCGTCGCATTCGGTCCAGGTGAGGCCGCCATCGCGCGACAAGCAGCAAGGCCCGCCGCGTGTGCCCGCGAGCATCGTCTTCGGATCGGCCGGGCTGATCGCAATCTCGCCATAGAGGGGTTTTTTGAGGTTCCCGACAGGCTCAAACGTCTCGCCGCAGTCGCGGGAGATTCGCAGTTGCCCGCCTGACGAGGCGTAGACGATGTTTCGATCGGTCGGGTGGAAGGCCGGCCGGCAGCGGGTATCGGTTCGAAGTTGGGCCTGGTGGATCATTCGCCAGTTGCGGCCACCGTCGTTGGAGATGTAGGCGGCGCTCATGTCGCAGTTGAGCATCATCCGATCCGGATCGGCGGGCGAGATGGCTGGTGTGAACATGCCACCCCCGCCCGACAGGCCGATCGGCTCCCATGAAACGGACTGGGCACGGGCAGAGCCGAGGCAGCAGCCGAGAAAGGCCACAAGGACAGCCGACCGAGCAGGCGACAAGTGCATGACAACTCCTCCTGGGCTGAGTCTGCGGGGGTCGAAGGCAACCTGAGGTAAAGCGGAGATGGCGCGCCGGTGACCTCCGTCCAGGGACGGCGCATCCATGAGAGCCCATCCCGCAACCGCAAACAAGGGCCACGGCAGGGTCAAACGCGGTTAGACTCCAAGGATGACTCCCGGCTCCACGAAAACCAGCCGGGCAGTGATCCGGTCGGGAGGCAGGGCGTAAAGCTGCGCAACGGCCGAGCGATAGGCCTCAAGCTGCGGGCGGTAGAGGTCTTTCTTCGCTTCGACCGCCGCGGGATCGCCAGGGTTCAGCGAATCGCTCTTAAAGTCGAGGACCTCGGCGGCGACCGGCTTTCCGGCGCTGGAAAGGACGACGAGCCGGTCGAAGGTGCCGCGGAGGATGGTTTCCTCCCGGCGGACGACAAAGGTCCGTTCCCTCCAGAGGGCGGCTCGAACGGCCGGCTTCTCCAATGCCCGTCGAAACCGGGCGAGTACGTCCGTGATGTTGGTCTGGGGTAGCTTCAGGGCCTGGAGTTTGCGGCGGATCAGGTCTGCATCGGGCTCGTGGTCATCGAGCCAGGCGATGTGCTCGAAGCAGGCGTGCATGGCGGTGCCCCAGTCCATGGCGGCCGACCGATCGAGCCGCAACTGTTCGGCCAGATGGACGCGAGGCCCACCCTCCAGTTGCGAGGGGCTTTGGGTTTCCAGCCCGCGGCGGGCGGCGGCGTTGCCAGGAGCCAGTCGGATGACGAGCGACGACGGTTCTTCGGCCGGCGTCCGCTTCTCGGCGGCGGGGACGAGATCGGTCCATGCCGGATTGCCGTTTTCATAGAGGATCGAACACGGCTCAGCCGGTCGGCCCTCGGCCAGGGCTGCGCGGAGAATGCCGGCGGCGGTGGCGGGGATCGTCTTTTCGGATTCCTTCGCAGGAGCGATGATCATGTGGAGGGCGTGGATCGGCCGCGTGAGGGCCACGTAGAGCACACACAGGGCCTCTTCCACCTGCTGCCGGTCGTGGGTGGTGAACATTTCCTGGAACTTCCGGGGCAGAAGAGCCTGGAGGTCCTTGTTCACGTAGCGGCAGATTCGCTCGATGGGCTGGGCGGGTCCGGGGCGGCCGACGACGAGCGACGGCGGCTGGCCTTTCAATCGTGAGTCCAACTCGGGAAGAACACAGATATCGAACTGCAGGCCTTTCGACTGGTGGACCGTCATCACCCGGACCCGGGCGGCGGTAGGCGATTCCACGCGTTTCTTCTCGACGAATTCGACGAAATCGTCGACCCGCAGGGTAGTCGCAGGTTCATAGGCATAGGCCAGTTCGACCAATTGGAGCAGGCGGTTCAGGTCGCGGCGATCGCACTCGCTTGCCAGAAGCCCGGTCCAGCCGCGGAGAACCGGCCCGTATCCCTCGTCGATCAGCCGGCGCCGGGTTTCGCGTGAGAACCGCAGGGCGGCCTGATCGTCGCGGTGGTCGGTCAATCCCGAGGAGGCCGACAAGGGGGAGTGGGCCACGTGGAACCGGGCGGTCGTGTCGCCCGGGTGATCGGCCAGAGTGAGGAGCGACATGAGCAGTTGGACGGCGGGGGAGTCGGTGAGTGGATTGCCCCCTTCTTCGCTCGCGTCGACATCGCGGCGCCGCAGTTCGTAGATCATTCGCGCGACGGCTGCGTTGGTCCGCACGAGAACGCCGATCGAACAGGCCGGGGCCTCGTGGGCCAGCCGGGCAACCTGCTCGGCCGCATAGGTCAGGGTGGTGACCTTCTGTTCGCCCCCCTCCTCGACGGCCGGCGCCACGCTGAGCCGGCAATGGCCGGCCAGTTCGGTGCGGGCCGTGGAATGGTGGGCGAAACGCCCCTGCCAGTGAAGGGCCGCATCGGGATAACGGACGAGGACCGCGCTGGCGCGGAGGTTTTCGAAGATCCGATTGACCGATTCGATGACCGGCGGGCTGGACCGCCAGCTCTTTTCCAGGGAGTCGAAGCTGAGGCCTTCCAGTTCGTCTTCCAGGGCCTCGAAGATTTCGGCCACGCCGCCCCGCCAGCCGTAGATGGCCTGTTTGACGTCGCCCACGCAGAAGAACGACGGCCCGTGGGACGGAAGTTTTTCTTGTCCGACGCGGGGAGGACGAGTGGCGCCGGCAATGCGTCTGGCGAAGGGGCGCAGCACGTGCCACTGCGCGGGGGAGGTGTCCTGGAATTCGTCGAGCAGCAGGTGGGTGACGCGGGCGTCGAGGCGGTAGACGATGCGTTCCAGTTCGCCGTCCTGGAGTGTCTCGGCCAGCAGGCGGGTGACGTCGTCGAATCGCAGGCTCCGTCGCCGCAGCTTCATCTGGCGGTAAACTTCGTCGAATCGCGCCAGCAGGCTCTGGGTGGCCTCGGTCTGGTCGGCAATCCGGTTGATGAGCTCGGCCTGGGCATGCTCCAACAGCGGCACGTAGGCGGCGACCAGATCGTCGGGAAGCTCCTTGTTGTAGTATTTTCGCTCGCCGGCGAGGACCTTGGCGGCCAGGCCTTTGGAGAGGAAATCGGGCCAGTTCTCGGCCAGGGCACCGGCCACATCTACGGTTCGGGCCTTCTCGGCTCGCTTGTCGGCGGGCAGGGGCGCCGACTCGAGCGCGAGGATGGCCTGCTGGAATTCTTCCGGCTTGAGGGTCTTGCGGCGCGGCAGGGCGGACCAGGCCTCGGTCGGGGCTTCAATGAAGAAGCCGTAGAGCTCGTTCACAAGGCTGCTGATCTGCTCGGCAACGCTCCGCGCCGCCTCTCCCTTGGTGAGCAGGTGCATGAGCCGCACGACATCGGCGGTCTCATGGCCCTCGAGAACGGCACGGATGGCCTCTCCGCGGAGCCGCGAGTCGTCGATTTCTTCAGCAATCTGCCAGCCGGGGGGAAGGCCCAGTTCGAGGGCGAAGCTCTGCGCAACCTGGATGAAGAAGCTGTCGAGGGTCGACACGCGGAGCCGGTGAACGTGGCGCACCAGCCGCCGGAGCACGGCGAGGCAGCCGGGCCGATCGAAGGAGGGGTCGTTGACATTCTGGGCCAGGGCGGCGAGTTTCGTCGGACTGGCCGCCGCCTCGGCCAGTCGGAACAACACACGGGCGAGAATCTCGCCGGCCGCCTTGCGGGTGAAGGTCGTGGCCAGGATCGTATCGGGCGAGACCCCGCCGGCGGCCAGGGCGATGTAGCGATTGCTGAGCTGGAAGGTCTTGCCGGTGCCGGCCGAGGCGCGGACGACGACGTTGGGGAAGCGGCTGGTGCTCACGACTGGTCCCCTTCTTCGCGGAGCGCGTCGGCCAGTGCGCCGAACTGGCCGTCCTGGCAGATGGCGGCAAACTCTTCGGAAAAAGCGGGGGGCGGCAGGGCGGGGGGCCAGAACTCGGCCTTGCGGATCCTGCGAACCACCTCCTCTGCCACGCGGTCGGCCGCGGCAAAATCATCCTCGCTCCAAGGCGCGAAGAGTGGGCCGATGCGGCTGGTGTCTTTGGGCAAAACGATATAGCCCACGCGGATCGGGCCTTCGCCCTCCTCGGCGGAGGCCATGTGGCGATAGAGCGGCAGTTGCAGGTCGATCCACTCGGAGCCCTTCAAGTGGGTCTGTTCGGGCTTCTTCGCCGTATCGGCCGTCTTGTTGTCGAAGATCACTCGCTCCCCGGTGGCCTCGTTCACGTCGATACGGTCGATGCGGCCGTGGAGATTCAGCGCCAAGCCGTCGACCAGGAGCGACGTGCCCTCCAGGTCGTGCTCGACGGCCTCGATCCGCCAGCCCTGGCTTGCCCATTCAGCCTGCCAACGGGCGAAATGCATCAACCGCCAGCGCAATTGCTCGATCTGGACCCGGACCGCCGGGAGAGGATCTTTGCCAAAGAACGCCCGGGCGTGACGGTCCAATGAACTGCTCAGAAACAGGGCGATCTCGTCGTCGTGCATGCTGGCCGCGACCTCGCTGGCACCAAAATCGCCAAGCACCTCGTGGGCCAGCGAGCCGAACCCGGCCGCGTCGAGTTCCTCGCCCCAGTCGGAAAGGGCGGCCAGCCGGAGCCGATGTTTGAGATAGTACCGATAGGGGCAGGCGAGGTAGTCGCGAAACTCGGTCACTCGCATCGACTCGAGGGGTTCGCGGAGCGGCTGGGGCGAAGGCGGCATGAGCCCGGTCTTGAGCCGGCCCGGCACAAGGGCCCCGTGGGGAACGACGGCCGCCTGGCTGGGCCGATCCTCGTCGAAGCAGGCCAGGGCCCGGCGCGCGATGGTCTCGTCGTCGCAGGCGAAGAATAGCCGGCTGGGCGTGAGCGGGTTCCCCTCGGGGCTCCAGCGCGCAGCAATGAGTTTCAGGTCCGGACGAGAAACGGCCAGAGCCGAAAGCGCATAGAGGTCACGGGCGTAACGCCGATCGTTGTCTTCGATGCCCAACTGGCGGCGCATGTGGTCGGGCAGAAATAGATCTGCGTTGAGCGAATCGGGAATCGTCTGGTCGTTCATTCCGCAGACGACCAGCGCCGGGGCATCGTCCAGGGGCAGCTCCAGCCAGCCGAGAAGCTCGACGGCGTTGGGATCCGGGGGAGGAGCGATCATCTCCCCCTCCAATTGTCTCAGGATCAGCCGCAAGGCCTCGGAGGCACTGACTTCAGGTTCGAGCCGGCTGTAACGCTCGAGTGCCAGGTTGGCGGAAAGAACGTGAAAGATCTTTTCACAGGCCAGCCAATGGGTGCGGTCGGGTTCCTGGTTGCGGTGGAGCGAGCGGTATCCAAACACGGCGGTCAGGAAGGCAAGGATCGGTTGTCCCCACCCGCTGAGCCGGCGCCGAGGCGTGGTGTTGCCAGTGTGGCTGCCGCCGGCGGCGCCGACGGTCGCTCCGAGAAGGTCGTTGAGCGAGCTGCAGACGGTCTGGAGGGCTCGATATTCCCGGCCGTCGCCGCGCCAATTGCCGTCGACCGTGACGGGGAGATGCCGGGTCCGGTAGCGGTCCAGTTCGCTGAGCCAATCGCCGGTGATGCCCTTGGAGACGAGCCAGGCATCGATGGCGGCGTGGCGGAGCAGGGCGGCGAGGCTGCTGAACGACGCCGTTTCGAGGAAGTCGGAGGTGGCTGCGAGGAGACGGCAGGGGGAGGAGCGGCCGACGGAACGGCCGGCGCCATAGCGGGCGGCGACGCCGCTCTGTTCCAGTTGCTGCTGAACATAGGGAATGAGCGGTTCGGAGGGAACGCCGATGGAGATCTCCTGGGGGGCAAACCGGCCATTCCAGCCGGCCAGTGTCCGGGCGACGGCGAGGGCCTGATCGGTGGGGCCGTCGACAATTTCGATCTGATCGTCGTGCAGCTCGAGCTTCACCTCCTGCCAGGCCGGCACTGCGAGGCAGCCGTGGAAGTCGAACCGATCGGAGATGGACCGGGGAGCGAAGATGAGGGCGGTGACCCGATCGGCCACCAGGTCGAGGATCTGCCGCTGGGCCCGGTTCAGGTCGGCCGTACCGACGAGAATCACCTCGGCGTCGGCGTGGCATTCGCGGTAGCGGATGGCGAACAACCTGGCGGTCTGCAGATCCCAGAGTTCCAGCGAGTCGAGCAGATCGAGATAGGCTTGCTGGACGACGGAGAGGGCCTGCCAGCGAGCCTGTTCGGGGAAGTCGTCGAGTCTGGCGCCGCACTCGGCGACCTGGCGGAAGTCGAGGCCGTCGCCGGCCAGTTCGCGGTGGAGCCGGGCGAGCATCTCGCCCAGGGCCAGGCGGCCTGCCAGGTCGCTGTCGGCCGGCAGCTCGGTGACCAACTGCCGGAGGTAACGATCTTCCGTGTTCCGCAGGGCCTCGACCCAGGCGAGCTGTTGGGTCAACCGGTCGGCGAACGGTCGCTGGGCCACGTAGAGCTGTTCCGGCAATTGGCCGACGGTAATCATGGCCGGCGGGGAGAAGTTGAGCCCGGCAGCCTCGGAGCGTTCCAGGAGGAGTTCTTCGAGGCGGCGTCCGGCGCGGCCGCCGGGGACCGCGAGGATCACGCCGGTCAGGTCCAGTGCCCCGGAATGGCGAAAACGCTTGACGAGATATTCGGCGGCGACCGCCAGGGCTGGCCGGCTCCATCCCAGAAAAACGCGATTGATTGGCATGCCTGATCCCTGAGGAGCATTTTCATCCTGCGGCCGACGTTCCGATTGTAGCCGAAGCCGCCAGGTATTGGCCATCCGGTCCGACGGAGCAAAGCCGGTGATTGTGCACGACCATGCCCGTGGGAGACCTGTAGATTATGTGAGGGCGTCTGAGGTCGTGGCCTGGCTTACGATCCGGGTTTCTGGGAGTGCTCACTGCTCTTTGGCGGCGAGTTCCAGGTAGATCCGGAGATCGCGGGCAAGTTGGGCAAGAAGCGTTTCGAGCGATGCGAGGGTGTCTGCCGCATGGCCGAAATCGTGGTTACGGCCCATCAGTTCGAGTTGGTAGGCGAGCTGAAAGCCGGGTTCGGCTCCGAAGAATCGCAGGGATCCCTTGAGCGAATGGGCCGCGAGGTTCAACTGGGGGCCGTCGGATTGGGCGAGAGCCTGACGCATTCGTGCCAGGAGGGTCGGAGATTCCTCAAGATAGGTTTCGGTCACGATCCGCAGCAGGTCGCGGTCGTCTCGGACTGATTCGAGGGCCAGCTCCAGGTTCCACACCGGGGTTGCCGGCTGAGGCCGCCTGTTTGCGGCCGGCTCACCGGAGGGCAAGTCGGGAGCGGCCAGGGGTTCGGAAGAGAATCCCAGCACCTTGGCGATGGTCTGGAAGATTTGCCATGCGCGGATGGGTTTGGCAATGTACTCGTCCATGCCTGCTTTCAGGCACCGCTGTCGGTCCCCCTGCATGGCGTGGGCGGTCATGGCGATAATCGGCACGTGGTTTGTGGTGTCACGCTCGCGGGCGCGGATGATCTCGGTGGCTTCGAGGCCGTCCATTTCGGGCATCTGCACGTCCATGAGGATCAGGTCGAACCGATCCGATTCGAGCGCTCCGAGCACCTCTCGTCCGTGATTGGCCACCACGACCGAGTGCCCGTGCCGCTCCAGCAGTCCGACGGCCAGTTTCTGATTGACGAGACTGTCTTCGGCCAGAAGGATACGCAGGGGGGGGATCTGCTCGTGGGGTTCGCGGGCGTCGACGCGGTAATCGTCTTCGGCGGTCGTCACGCCGAGAGCCATCACGATGGCGTCGAAAAGTTCCGATTGTTTGACCGGCTTGAGGAGGTAGGCGGCCACGCAGAGTTCGTTGCAGCGCGAGATGTCGCCAGGGCGATCGCCCGAGGTGAGCATCATGATGACCGTGCTCGAGAGTTCGGGGTCCTGCTTGACTCGTTCGGCCAGAGCGAAGCCATCGTGCTCAGGCATATTGGCGTCGGTGAGCACGAGCGGGATCATTTCGCCCGCCAGGAACGCTTCTCGGAGAACGCCCAGAGCGCTGGCGACGTCGGCGACGACCGTCGGAACCATGCCCCAATTTGTCAGCATTTCCTGGAGAATGCAGCGGTTGGTCTCGTTGTCGTCGACGACGAGTACGCGGGTACCAGTCACAACGACCGGCCGGGACTGGATAGTCGCCGCTTCTGCCGGTGAGGGGCGATCCAGCCAGATGGTGAAATGAAAGGTGCTCCCGGATCCGAGGTTACTTTCGGCCCAGATCTCGCCTCCCATGTGTTCCACCAGGCGCGACGAGATGGCCAGTCCGAGACCCGTGCCGCCGAACCGCCGGGTGGTGGAGGAGTCGGCCTGTTCGAAGGCCTGGAAGATCGAGTCCAGCTTGTCTTCCGGGATACCGATCCCGGTATCGGTAACGGAGACGTGCAACTGGACCATTTCCGGGGTCTGGTCGCAGAGTGAAACTTCGAGAACCACTTCCCCCTTGTCGGTGAACTTGACGGCGTTTCCGACGAGGTTGACGACGATCTGGCGGACCCGTCCCACGTCGCCGACGAGCATCGCCGGCACGTCGGGATGAATCCGGCAGGCCAGTTCGAGGCCCTTGGTGTGGGCTCGATGGGCCAGTGACTTCATCGTGTCGCCGAGACTCTCCTGCAAGTCGAAGAGGGCGTGGTCGAAGTCGAGCTTGCCGGCTTCGATCTTGGAGAAATCGAGAATGTCGTTGATCAGGGAAAGGAGAGTGTCGCCCGATTCGATGACCATGCGAAGATATTCGCGTTGGGAGTCGTTCAGGTTCGAATCGAGCACCAGTTCGGTCATGCCGATAATGGCATTCAGCGGAGTGCGAATTTCGTGGCTCATATTGGCCAGGAAGTCGCTCTTGGCACGGTTGGCCGCTTCGGCCGCGTCCTTGGCGTGCTGCATGGCCTGGGCGGCCTGCTTCTGTTCAGTGATGTCGCGCGAGACTCCAAAAGTGCCGATGATTCGGTCGCTCTGATCGTAGAGCGGGAGCTTGGTGGTGCTGACCCACGTATCGGTGCCGTCGGGCCAGGTTTCCATCTCCTCCTGGTCGATGAGCGGTTCGCCCGTTTCCATGACTCGTTCCTCGTCGGCGCGGGCCTGCCGGGCATGCTCCTCACGGAAGTAGTCGAAGTCCGTGTGGCCGATTGCATCGTCGGGATTACGGAGGCCGAAATAGTTGGCCATGGCGCGGTTGATTCGAATGAACCGGCTGGCGGAGTCCTTGAAGTAAATGTTGTGGGGAAGGTAGTCGAGCAGAGAACGGAGCAAGTAGCGTTCCTGTTCGAGCTCGGCTTCGGCCTGCTTGCGGTGGGTCACGTCCCAGAACACGACCTGGACACCGATGATGTTGCCCGAAGCGTTGCGAACCGGGGACTTCATCACCTGCACGAAGCGTGCCTGCCCCTTCTTCTCGTAGCTCTCGATGTCTTCGAACAGCGTGCCGGTGGCGGCGACCCGAACATCGTCGTCCCGGTACTTGTCGGCCAGTTCACGGGGGTAGAAATCGAAATCGGTCTTGCCGAGAATCTCTTTGGATGCCTTGCCGAGAAGCTCGCAGAAGGACTGGCTAACGAAGGTGAAGTGCCCGGCGAGGTCCTTGCGGAGGATCTGGACGGGGAGGTTGTCGACGAGGGAGGAGTAGAGGGCCTGGGAGTCGCGGATTTCTTTCTCTGCCCGTCGCCGCTGCTGATCGGCCGTTTCCAACTGGGCGTTCCGCCGACGCAGTTCCCGCAATTCGGTGAGCAGTTGTTCCGTGGACTTTTCGTGATCCTGCATCCGCCGATTCCTCGCGCACAATCAGCCACGCGTCCTCACGTTGGCCAGACTGATCGAGATACTATCATGCCCTTGCCTGCGTTCAAAGCGTTGCGACAAGAATCTGGGCAATCTCTCGCCTCCTTGGATTGTAGGATATCCGCGCAAACTGAGGCCACTGAAACGCGCGCCATGCCGTGCCGGGAAACACTCGTATCGCCGTAAGTTGCTATTCTGCAGCACGTTACGGCACAGCATCGCCCCGCGGTTGGTTATGTCCCGGTGATTGATTGTCGTGGCGCTTTGCCGGTAGGGACGGGTTCACAAAGGGTCTTGGCGGTTCGGCGCATGGCCGGGACCGTGCTTGGCCCCGGCCCGCCATTCAGATCGGAGAGCAGACGTGTTGGTCTTCACGATCCAGTGCCCAGAGACGGTCGTATGGGCTGGGTTTCCCGCGCCAAGCAGAATTATGGGGAATTGTCTGTGGGGGGCATTCCCAGCCGGAATCGCGGATGGTAACCTGAGTGGCTCGACTGACCCTGGAAGGCCGTGGCTCGTGCAGCGTAGGACAGGAAAAACGGCGGAGAATCTGGCGATATCGCAAAGATTTCCTACCATTTCCCGAGTCGACTCTCCGAAAAGAGTCGTTGTGCCATCGCACGCGACCAGGAATGGGCGAGAATTGTGACGATGACGGATTGACGACGCTTAGGAACCCTGGTAGGATTTGAGTTTTTCCGCCCTTCAAAGCGGCGTTATCTTTGGCAACTCGGAATTGGGTGACCTGGGAGAGCTTCTGTGGCTGGTCAAACGACGGAGATTATCCGCATTCGGATGGAAGCATACGATCACGCCATCTTGGATCAGAGCGCGGGCGAAATCGTCGATACGGCGAAAAGAACCGGCTCCGTGGTGCATGGCCCAATTCCTTTGCCGACTCGCATTGAGCGCTACACCGTCTTGTCCAGTCCGCACGTGGACAAGAAAGCGCGGCAGCAATTCGAGATTCGCACCCACAAGCGGCTGGTAGACATCTGCCAGGCGACGGCCAAGACAATTGAGGCGTTGAACAAGCTGAGCTTGCCCGCGGGTGTGGACATCAAAATCAAGGCGTCGGCGAGGCACTGAGCTCGCCGGATTGTGGATAGAACGTAGTATTCTGGGATTTCCTATGATCTGGAAGCTGAGCGGGTAAGGCCGGCCTGGTCCGGTAGCTCCCGTGTCGGCAGACGGGTGAGAGGCGAGAACGATGGGTATCGGATTACTCGGCCAGAAGGTCGGGATGACGCAGGTCTACGACCCTGCCGGTAACGTGATCTCGGTCACTGTCATCCAGGCGGGCCCGTGCCACGTGCTTCAGGTCAAAACCGGGGAGCGGGATGGGTACGAGGCTGTGCAATTGGGATACATGGATAAACCTCGCCGACTTGCCCGCCGTAGCGAGCGCGGCCATGTGGCCAAACTCGACAGCAAGCGCCAACGCGCCCGGGCTACTTCCGGAATCGCAAACGTTTCGAAAGCCGGATGCGAGCCCAAACGGTTCATTCGCGAATTCCGCATCTCACCCGCGGGGTTTGAGGTCGGCCAGGAGCTGAAGGTCGACATCTTCTCCGGCGTAACGTCTGTCGACGTGAGCGGCACCAGCAAAGGACGTGGTTACACTGGTGTCATCAAGCGCCATCACTTCCGCGGCCAACGGGCCACGCACGGCGTGAAGAAGGTTCACCGCCATTTGGGTGGTACCGGCAGTAGTGCCTTTCCTTCCCGAATGCTCAAGGGCAAGAAGATGGCCGGCCAGTACGGGAATACCAAATGCACCGCGCGCAATCTGCGTGTGGTTCGGGTGGATGCAGAAAATAACCTGCTGTTGGTCTACGGCGCGGTCCCTGGTCCAAACGGCGGCTATGTGGCCATTCGGCCGACGAACAAGTTGCCGGTTCCGGCGGCCAAGGAGTCGTGAGTTCGGGAATGCCGGCGGCTTCGGGTCGTTGGCGCTAATTGAGACATATTTTGAGACGTCCGGTATCATGGTGAGCTTGCCTGTATACGACCGAAACGGCCAGGAGGTCGGCAGTTACGACATCGACCCCGCCGAACTGGCTCCGCGGATCTCGAAGCAACTGCTTCACGACGTCGTCGTTATGTACCAGGCGAACAAGCGGCAGGGCTCCGCGAAGTCGAAGAGCCGTGGTGAAGTTCGTGGGTCGACGAAGAAGATGTATCGCCAGAAAGGCACCGGGAACGCTCGTGCCGGGTCACGGCGGAGCGGCGTGCGGCGCGGCGGTGGCCACATTTTCGCCAAGCGTCCCCGCGACTACTCGTACCGACTGCCGAAGAAAGCCGTGCGCCTGGCGACGCGAATGGCAGTCGCCTCGAAGATCGAGGACAGCGAAATTGTCCTGATCGACCAGCTTAATTTCAGCGAACCGAAAACCAAGCAGATGGCTTCGATCCTCAAGGCATTGAAGCTGGATGGCAGCCTTCTGGTCGCGGTGGAAGGCCACGACGCGAATGTGTTCAGGAGCGTCCGCAACATTGCCGACGTGTCCATCCTGCCCGTGGGCGAGTTGAACGCCCTGGAGATTCTGCGGCCGAAACGGATGCTGATGACGAAGGCTGCACTGGACGCCTTTCGTGAAAAAGTGAAACAACAAACGCAGGCATCGTGACCGCAGGGGAAGTCTGGTTATGACACAAGATGTCGCGAAACAAAAACTGATTTTGGAGCCGTTCCAGGTCATTCTCCGCCCCCTGGTGACGGAGAAGGGCTTCCACAAAGCGGAACGCAACAACCAGTACGCCTTCGAGGTGAACCGGTTGGCGAACAAGGACGATGTGCGGCGCGCTGTGGAGGAGATGTTTGACGTGAAGGTGGTTCATGTCAATACGCAGAACCGAGTCGGGAAACCGCGCCGAACGAAATCTCGAATGGGAGCCACGAAGTCCTGGAAGAAAGCGATCGTGACGCTCGATCCGGAACATCGGATTAACTTCTTCTAGGACGTTGGGCGAGAGCGAAGAGTAATCAAACATGGGAATTCGCAAATACAAACCGGTTTCTCCAGGGCGGCGCGGCGCTACGGTCAGCGATTTCGCGGACCTTACGCCGGGCGCAAAACCCGAGAAGAGCCTGCTCAAACCGAAGCGGCGGACCGGCGGACGCAACAACCAGGGGAAGATAACGGCGCGGCATCGAGGCGGCGGACACAAGCGGCGCTACCGTGCGATCGATCTGCGTCGCAACAAGGACGGTGTGCCCGCCGTGGTTGCGTCGATCCAGTACGACCCGAATCGGACCGGCAGAATCGCCCTGCTCCACTACGTGGACGGCGAGAAACGCTATATCCTCGCCCCCGAAGGCCTTAAGGTCGGCCATACGGTCCTGAGCGGGCCGGGTGCCGCCCCGACGGTCGGAAATTGCCTGCCTTTGGCACAGATTCCGCTCGGTACGGACATTCACAACATCGAGATTCAGCCAGGGTGCGGCGGCGTGATGTGCCGTTCAGCCGGGTCGCGAGCCACTTTGGCGGCTCGGGACGCCGACTGGGCACAGATCAACCTCCCCAGCGGCGAGATCCGGCGTATCCCCGCGGCGTGCCGGGCGACGATCGGCTCGATGAGCAATTCGGAGCACATGAACATCATTCTGGGCAAGGCGGGCCGGAAGCGGTGGCTTGGAAAACGCCCACACGTCCGCGGCACGGCAATGAACCCCATCGACCACCCGCACGGCGGTGGCGAAGGACGCACCAAGGGCGGCCGTCATCCGGTCAGTCCGACGGGCAAGTCGGCCAAGGGTGGTGCCACTCGCAAGCGGTATAAGGCCTCCAATCGCGCTATCGTTCGGCGGCGCCGATCGAGGCGCTACGGCGTGCTGAAACTGAACAAATAGACGTTCGTTTACCCGGAGCCGGAGGGCCGGCGCCGGGAGCGGCAAACGACCTAACAGACGCAAGACAAACGGCTACCTACCATGGGAAGATCCCTGAAGAAAGGTCCCTTCGTTAACCCGCGGCTCTACCTCAAGGTGGAGAAGCAGAACGAGGCCGGGACGAAGCAGCCGATCAAGACGTGGGCCCGGGCGTGCACGATCGTGCCCGAGTTTGTGGGGCATACGTTCATGGTGCATAACGGCAAGATTCACGTGAAGGTATTCGTGACGGAGGAGATGGTCGGGCACCGGCTCGGCGAGTTCTCTCCGACGCGGACGTTCCGTGGTCACGGCGGCAAGGGCGGCAAGCGGTAGTAACGGCTCGATCGTGACGCAGTTGGCGGCGCGGCCGCCCCTGGTCGTGGATGAGGTTTCGAGGACGGCAAGATGGCATACGAGGCAAAACACAGGTACGCCCGCATCAGTCCGAGGAAGGTACGAGCCTTCGCGGATTTGATACGGGGCAAGAGCGCCGATGACGCCTTGAATATATTGCGGTACCAGCCCAACCGCGGGGCGCGGATGTTGGAGAAGGTGCTCAAGAGCGCTTTGGCCAATGCGGAAGACCGGAGAGCACGCAACCTCGGCGGGCTGTTGGTCGTTGACGTAAGAATCGACGGCGGGCCGATGTTCAAGCGGCTCAGGCCAAAGGCTCGAGGAATGGCCTCGATCATTAAGAAGCGAATGTCCCACATTTCCGTCGCGTTGGAGTAGCCTAGCATGGGTCAAAAAGTCAATCCTACCGGTTACCGCACGGGAGTGATGGTCGGCTGGAAAAGCCGCTGGTACGCGTCGAAACGCGAGTTCGCGGACCTGTTGATCGAAGATCAGAAAATCCGCGAGTTCGTCAAGAAGCGGAAGGATCGCGCGGGCCGGGTGATGTACCCGATGATCGCCAAGATCGAGATCGAGCGCACGCGGGACGAAGTCAAAGTTGTTCTCCATTCCGCCAGGCCTGGCGTGCTTATCGGACGCAAGGGGGAGCGGGTGGAAGAGCTTCAGACGGAGCTGCAGAACCTGACGGGACGGCGGATCAATCTGAAGATCGAGGAAGTGGGGCGGCCCGAGATTGTCGCCCAGCTCGTGGCGGAGGATATTGTCGAGCAGCTTCAGAAGCGGGCGAGTTTCCGCCGCACCATGAAGCGCACGATGGAACAGACCATGGAGGCCGGTGCCAAGGGGATCAAGATCCAGTTGGCGGGACGATTGGGCGGGGCCGAAATGGCCCGGCGCGAAAAGCAGATTTCCGGTTCGATTCCCCTTTCGACTCTGCGTGCGAAGATTGACTACGGCTTTGCCGAGGCGATGATCGCGCAGGGGCACATCGGCGTGCAGGTGTGGATCAATCAGGGCATGTATAGCGAGGACGAGATCGATGGCGTTGATGCCCAAACGGGTCAAACATCGAAAGTGCCAAAGAGGTCGTATAAAAGGTAGTGCGACCCGCGGCAACCGCGTCGTATTCGGCGATTATGGTCTGCAGACAGTGGAGGGGGGCTGGATCAGTGCCGCCACGCTCGAAGCCGGGCGTATTGCCGCCCAGCAGTACCTTCGCACCGAGGGACGCCTGTATATCCGTGTGTTTCCCCACAAGCCGATCACGTCGATTCCGTTGGAAACGCGTATGGGCAAGGGAAAAGGCGAGCCCGAGTATTGGGCTGCGGTCGTGAAGCCGGGCACCGTGTTGTACGAGATCGGCGGATCGACGGAAGAAGCTGCGCGGCTGTGCTTCAATCGTTTGGCACACAAAATGCCCGTGCATGTGCGATTCATCAAGCGGCGGCCGATGTAGGAACGCCCGCGGCGGGTCGCGTCGCGACCACCATGAATAGAAACGAGCAGCAAGTCGAGTAGAGATCATGAAAGCCTCCGAGCTTCGCGAGATGAGCGACGAACAGCTCCAGGTCACGCTGGCCGAGACCCGGGAACACCTCTTCCGGTTACGGATTCAGGCCCAGACCGAACGATTGGATGCGCCCAGTGAGCTGCGCAAGCAACATCGGCTGATTGCGAGAATCCTGACAGTACAACGAGAACGGGCAGTTGCCGGAACAAAACCGGCGCTGGTTTGAGGCCACGAGTAGGTACGAACGATGAGAGGGGCCCGGTCTGCGGGCATGCCGAGAGGAAACGACCAATGCCAAGAAGAGTTGCGGTTGGCGTCGTCACCAGCGACAAAATGGCGAAGACGCGCCGAGTCGAGATCCCGCGTCTGGTCCGGCACGCGAAGTACGGAAAGTTCATTCGACGGCGGACTGTGTGCTTTGTTCACGACGAAGAGAACAAATCCAAGGAGGGCGACACGGTGGAAATCGTCGAGTGCCGACCGATGTCGAAGAAGAAACGCTGGGAGCTCGTTCGCGTCGTGACCGAAGGCCAGTTGATCGACCTGGCGGCCATGCGTGCGGCGGCAAAGGCCGACCAGGGATCGGCCGTCGACGGCGTGGAGGTTTAGGACGCCCTGGCAAACGCGAGGTTCCCCAAGGTATCGTTTGCCGGCGGGAAGGTCTGTTAGCGGCGACAGTTGGTTTTTCGACTTGGGTAGCAATCATGATCCAGATGCAAACACGCCTTGCCGTCGCAGACAACACCGGCGCCAAGGAACTGCAGTGCATCAAAGTGTTGGGCGGCACGCACCGCCGAACC
>CAYSCH010000041.1:33386-36247 GCA_964429355.1 uncultured Planctomycetaceae bacterium
GAACCGCGGGTGTCGGCGATATCATCGTCTGCAGCGTGAAGTCCGTGATCCCCGGAAGCGATGTGAAGAAGGGAGCGGTCGTGCGTGCGGTGATCGTCCGCTGCCGGAAGCCGACCCGTCGAGCCGACGGAAGCTACGTACGCTTCGACGGCAACGCGGCGGTGATCATCGATAACGACAAGAACCCGCGCGGCACACGCATTTTTGGCGCCGTTGCAAGGGAGCTTCGCGAACAGAATTTCATGAAAATTGTGAGCCTCGCGACCGAGGTGGTGTGATGCATATTCGAGTCGACGATACCGTAGAAGTGATTTCCGGAGACGACCAGGGGACGCGCGGCCGCGTTCTCACCGTGGATCGTGCGGCGGGCAAAGTGGTTGTTGAAGGGATTAATCGAGTCAAAAAACACGTGCACCGAAGTCAACGCAATCCGCAGGGTGGCCGGCTTTCCAAGGAGATGCCGGTCCAGCTTTCGAATGTGCGTCTGGTGTGCTCGGCATGTGATGCGTCGGCGCGCACCGGAGCGCGCCGCCTTGCGGATGGCTCGAAGGTTCGCTACTGCAAGAAGTGCAGCGCGAACATCGGCCAGATTTCCCCACCCAAGGCGTCGGCCGCAAAGAAGCAGGCGTAGCGAAAAATGATCCCCCGACTCTTAACGCGTTATAACGAACAGATACTTCCCGGACTGCAGGAGAAAATGGGTCGGAAGAACCGCCTGTCGCTCCCGCGGTTGAAGAAGATCGTGATCAACATGGGCGTTGGCAGCGCCGTGGGCGAGAAGAAGCACCTCGAAGAGGCCGTTGACGCGATGACGCAGATCGCCGGCCAGAAGCCCGTGGTGACGCTCGCCAGAAACTCGATCGCCGGTTTCCGCCTCCGCGAAGGCATGGCGATCGGATGCCGTGTGACCCTTCGGGGACACCGCATGTACGAATTTCTCGACCGGCTGATTTCGATCGCTTTGCCGCGAGTTCGCGACTTCCGGGGCTTGAATCCGGATGCTTTCGACGGGCGGGGAAACTACAACATCGGGTTGTCGGAACAGTTGGTGTTCCCCGAGCTGAATCCGGACAAATTCACCCGGCAGCAAGGTATGAACATCACGTTCGTGACGAGTACGGACAGCAACGACGAGGCGCGAGTGTTGTTGCGCGAGTTCGGCATGCCGTTCCGTCGCGACGACTCGGATTCGTAATAGCTGGGAACAATGGTTTGGTTCCCGCCGCGTCTGTCGCTGCATTGTGCGGACAGTCCGGGCGGAGCCGACGAAGTCGATAACGAGGACTCGACCCCCCATGGCAAGCAAGTCCAAAATCGCTAAGGCGTTACGAACGCCGAAGTATACATCGCGTCGCGAAAGCCGGTGCCGGTTGTGCGGGCGTCCGCGTGCGGTTTACCGTAAGTTTGGGGTTTGTCGCATCTGTTTCCGCGAGTTGGCGGACCAAGGACTTATCCCCGGCGTGAAAAAGGCGAGTTGGTAGAGGGACCGCAAACACCATGATGACTGACCCTATTGCCGACATGTTGACCCGCATCCGGAATGCGGTGCGAGTCGAACGTCCGCACGTGGAGATGCCGCTGTCCAAGGTGAAACGAGGACTGGCGGAGGTGCTGAAGCGTGAAGGATACATATGGGACTGGGAGGAAGTGGCTTCCCAGCCGGCCCCATTGCTCCGGCTCTACCTGAAATACGGACCGAACGGGGAACGTGTCATCCAGCACGCCCGTCGCGTGAGTACGCCCGGGCGACGCGTATACAGCCGCTCCACGAAGCTTCGGCCCGTGCTCAACGGGCTGGGCATCCAGATCCTCAGTACGAGCCGCGGGGTCGTCAGCGACCGGGAGGCACGCCAGAGGAATCTCGGCGGCGAGGTGCTCTGCGAGGTCTGGTAGCCGTAGCGGGACCAATTAGCGGCTGGAAAATTACTTGTCGGAGCGACATGCAAAAGGTGTAGATTCATGTCTCGAATCGGTAACAAACCGGTGCTCGTGCCCAGCGGCGTCAAAGTCGTTGTCGCCGAGGGCAGCGTCACCGTCGAAGGTCCGTTGGGGCTGCTGGAAATGCCGCTTCGGCCTGAAGTCGGCGTCGCGCACGACGATGTGGCAAAAACCATCACGGTGCGGCGGGCGAAGGACGATCGCGCGTCCCGCGCGTACCATGGGCTGACGCGGGCCACGCTGCAGAACATGATCGTCGGCGTCACGCAGGGATACCAGAAGAAGCTGGAGCTACAGGGCGTCGGTTACATCGCCGCCATTCAGAACAACGAATTGCAGCTTCGCGTCGGTTTGGCAAACGAGTTGCGAAAGCCCATTCCGGAAGGTTTGAAGGTCACCTGCCCGGACCAGCAGCACGTGCTTGTCAACGGGATCGACAAGCAGAAGGTCGGACAGTTCGCTGCCGAGGTGCGTGCACTTCGTAAAGCAGAACCCTACAAGGGCAAGGGGATCCGCTACGAGGGTGAGGCGGTTCGCCGCAAGCAGGGTAAGGTCATGGCCAAGTAAGGTGAGACGGATCGCCGGGATCGTGTTGGAGCGTGTTGGCGAGCGTCTCAATGCCCCGTGAGGCAGCAAAGTGAAACAAGAGAAACAGAACAGATTGCAGCGTGGTCGGCGTCGTTATCGCGTGCGAAATCGCATCAAACGCGATTCCACAAGACCTCGAATGAGTGTGTTTCGCAGCCTGAAGCACATCTACGTGCAGATCGTCGACGACGCGAGCGGAAAGACACTCGTATCTGCTAGTACGAACGATCAGCAGTTGAGAAGCCAGGTCGGTTTCGGAGGCAACTGCAACGCGGCAAAAATCGTCGGAAAGGCGATTGCCGAACGGGCCCTCGCGGCCGGTGTGAAGCAGGTTG
>CAYSCH010000041.1:36257-37882 GCA_964429355.1 uncultured Planctomycetaceae bacterium
TTCGACCGCGTCAAATACAAGTATCATGGCCGGGTGGCCACGTTGGCTGACGCGGCCCGGGATGCCGGACTTGACCTGGGCGCGAAGAAACCCGAACCGGTCCAGAAAGAAGAAGTGAAGCCCCAGAAGGGCAAGAAGAAGAAATAGACGAAAGGAGGGACTGCGGCGATCGCTCCTGGAGAGCCGATAGCAGCAGACCCCCATTCCTAGAAGCAAAGCCTGAGCAAAGCGGTCAGATTACCGATGGCTAACACCGAATCAACACAAGGGGAATTGGTTGACAAAGTCGTCAAGATCCGGCGCTGTGCTGCCGTGGTCAAGGGCGGCCGCCGCTTCAGCTTCACGGCCCTCGTGGTTGTGGGCGACGGAAAGGGAAAGGTTGGCTGGGGCTACGGCAAGGCCAACGAAGTTCCCCCCTCCGTGGAGAAGGCGGTCAAGGACGGCACTCGAAACATGGTCCGTGTCAACATGACCGGTACCACGATTCCCCATACGGTCAAAGGACATTTCGGAGCGGCCCGCGTGATTCTCGTCCCCGCCGGACCTGGTACCGGGGTCATCGCCGGTACGGCGGTGCGTGCGGTGTGCGAAGCCTGCGGCATCCGCGATATCCTCACGAAGAGTTTCGGCACAAGCAACCCGACGAATGTCGTCAAGGCGACCATCGAGGCCCTCAAGAATTTGCGGACCCAGAGCGACGTGGAGCGGCTGCGAGGAGTTTCCCTGTCATGAATTTGAACGATGTCCATCGCGGAATTCATAAGTTCAAGAAGCGGAAGCGCGTCGGTCGGGGACCGGGCTCCGGCCACGGCAAGACCTCGGGCCGGGGGCACAAGGGTCAGGGCCAATGTGCGGGCTTCTCGGCACATCCGACCTTCGAGGGCGGGCAGATGCCGCTTGTTCGCCGGGTCCCCAAGCGCGGATTCAACAACAAGTGGGCCGACGTCGTGGCGGTCATCAACGTCGGCGAGCTGGACGCGGCCTTCAGCGACGGCGACGAAGTGACCCTCGCCACCCTCAAGGGAAAGAATCTTGCCAAAGGTGCCTTCGACGTTCTCAAGGTGCTCGGCGACGGTGAGCTGAGCAAGAAACTGACCGTGACAGCACACCGGTTCAGCAAGTCGGCACAAGAGAAGATCGAGAAGGCCGGCGGCCAGGCCGTCGCCTTGCCCAAGAAGAAGCCTGTCGTCAAGAATAAACAGAAAACCAAGTAGCACCGCTGGTATGGGATACGAACGACTGGCGGGATATGCAGGGCCGGCCGCGAGTGAACTTTTCGGCAAGTCCATAGCCGGTTGATCCTAAAGGACGGAGCGAGCGATGTGGGAGAAAACACGTGTCGTTTTCGCGATCCCTGAGTTGCGGATGAAAATCCTTCTGACCCTGGGGTTTCTCGCTATCTATCGGATCGGCTGGCAGATCATGCTGCCGTTCGTCGACACCGCAAAGATGACCGGCCTCTTCGGCGGCGAGAGCCAGCTCGCGCAGGTCCTCGACCGAGTGGCTACGTTCAGCGCCAGCAACCTCACCCAGGCCACGATCTTCGGCCTGGGAATTATGCCGTACATCTCGGCGTCCATCATCTTCCAGCTCCTCGGCACCGTTTGGGAGCCTCTCGAACGCTT
>CAYSCH010000042.1:0-22884 GCA_964429355.1 uncultured Planctomycetaceae bacterium
GGTCGACGTTATCGTAGTAACGGGGGTGCATCACCAGTTCGATGGCTTCGTCGGTCTTTGCCTTGGCAACGCCGACTTTGTTGCCCTGATCGAAAATGTGAAAGCGGCGATTGATGACTTCCTGGATACGTGCGCTGTTGCGAACCGATTGATCCTCTGGTTTGAGAACGAGCATCAACGGTCGCGACTGGTGAGCGACACCGCCGCCGAGGATCCGGCCGCGGCACTGGAGCACCTTGTTGCCTTCCCCCTCCGCAACTGGATCGACCAGAATGTCCCCCTTGCCGGTGGCAAGTGCGTGCCCGCCGTGAATTCGGTTGTCGGCCATCACAGCCATCTGTTTCAACTCGGTAGTCCAGAGATTTCCACCGCGGAGGCTGGTCGTCTCGCCGTTGTCCATCGCGCGGACTTCGAGATCGAACCGATCGCCTTTCTGGATTCCCGGCCGCAGGATGCCGCGAACCATCACAATCGTAGTATTCGGCGAAGCAAGCAGGGCATTGGGGGATTCGATGCCTTGGCGCTGCATTTCGTGCATCACCTGAGTGCGTGCATGGGAGGGTTCGGAATCACAGCCCGTTCCCTTCAGCCCGGTGACAAATCCCACGGCTTCGACGACAATTGGGTGAAGCCCAAAGGGAACCGCCAGATCACCGACCAGGCGGGTGGACCGCGTGGGCGTTTCCTCCGTATCGGGACTTTGGGAGCGTACCGAGAGCGGGTTCCAGACGGAGCAACCACCAAGGAGTAACACAGCGCTAAACCCGAACACCCAAACGGTTTTCATTGGTTACCAGGCTCCATCGCAAATGCCGCTGGCCCATCCCAGCCCTTCGGGCGTCGGGCAAGACATCCTTGTCTGCTCCGAGAAGCTGCGGCGCAAAGCGACCGCGGGCCGGGAGATTACGTCGCGGGGGGGACAATAGGAACTTGCCGGCAGCCGGTCAAGTGGAGATTGCTGGGGGACGCAGGTAACCGTGCGTCATCCCTGTGAATATGGAGAAAATGGACAGACTTTTGAACCGGCAGACGATGGGTCGCCAGCAGCAATCAGGCTTTCACGCGATAGAAGAGGTAGATGGGCGCACCGATCATTACAAGGGCGGCGCCGAGGGCGGAGTTGATGATAGCAGGCTGGCCGGCGGCCGATGCCGCGAGGTAGGCGGTCACGTCGTTATAGAGCGTCAACACCAGGAATAGTGCCGACGATAGCACGAATAGGGCCGGCACCCAGGGATAGCCAGGGACCCGGTACGGACGCGGTGTACCGGGTTCCTTGCGGCGGAGGACGAAGACCCCGTAGGCACTGGCCCCGTAGAAGATCCAGCTCACGAAAATCAACGTGTCGGTGAGCGTATCGAAGGTGCCGCTCAGGAGCAACAGCACGCTCCACAAGCCTTGCGCTACCAGCGATGCCGCCGGCGTATGAAAACGGGGATGGGCCACGCCGAGGAAGCTCGGAAAGACATTGCGTCGGGCCATGGAGAAATAAACCCTCGCGCTGGCGAGGATGATGGCGTTGGTGGCGCCGAAGGTCGATACCATCACCACCAGGGCGATCCACCGTCCGCCGCCGGCAAAGCACTTCTCCGCCACGTCGGCCGCGACGAGTTTCGATTGGGCCATGGCGTCGACCGGCAGGACCCAGGCGTAGGCGATATTCATCGCCACGTAGATTACGATCGCAGCCGTCATACCCAAGAGGAGGCTGCGGGGAAGATTCCGTTGGGGGTCCTTCACCTCGCCGGCAACGAAGCTGATGCGGTTCCAGCCGTCGTAGGCCCAGAAAGCACCCTGCATGGCTGCAGCGATGGGCACAACAAGGGCCAGTCCTTCCGGCCGGATCGTCGCGCTGGCGGTGGTGAGATTTGCCAGGGAACCGCCTGTCGGCAGAAAAAAGGCACCGATCATCAGCAGCACCATCCCCGCGATCTTGGCGACGGTGAAGATGTTCTGGACCAGTCCGCCAAACCGGACGCCGACATAATTGACGGCCGTGAGCATCACAATCAGGAACGCCGCGAGCCCTTTCACGCCGATTTCCTTGAGTGGAGTGACGTCGCCGACAAACGGCACGTGGACCGAAAAGTTCCCCGCCGCCCCGTGCAGTTCCGGGAGTGCGACGAACTGCGTCGAGTATTCCGCAAAGACATAGGCGACGGCGGCGATGGAACCGCTTTGAATCACGGAGAAGACCGCCCAGCCGTAAAGATAGGCGAAGAATGGCCCGTACATCCGTTCGAAGAAGATGAACTGACCGCCTGTGGCGGGGATCATGGCGGCGACTTCGGCATTGGTAAGCGCGCCAAGCAGCGTGATCACGCCCGCCAGAACCCAGATCGCCAGGAGCAGCTCCGGCGAGCCGACCTGTTCGGCCATGACACCCGGCTTGCGGAAAATACCCGACCCGATCACGCCGCCAAGGATGAGCATCGTGGTGGTGAAAAGACCAAGCTCTGGCAAGAGGCCTCGGTTGACCAGGTTCAAGTCGCGCTGGTGTTGGGGAGAGTCCATGGAGGGAGCTTTCTTGCCATTGACAGGGCCCGCTGGCGGTTCAGAGGCTGCGGGACCCAGAATCGATCGCCGTTCCTGCAGCAAGAACGGTCCGCATGCGGGCCACGATCGCCACCTGCTGCAAAAAACCGGGAACGAGTCAGTGGAGTATTACACCGTCCAGGCACGGTCGAGGCAAGACATGACTGCCGCAGATTCCAGCAAAAACGTCGTTGTGCCTGATCAATCTGTTCTCGAAAGACCAGTGGGCCGGGGATTGAGAGGCCCTCACAAGACCTACGAGTTTCCCACGGGCATGGATGTGCACAGCCGGTGGTTTTGTTAGCGGCTCTAACAGTGTCGGCGCCGCAGCCCTTTCATGGAGGGATAGGGAGAGCTTCAGAGGTGAACAGAAGTCGGACCTGGGCTGTACTCTCCTCCCCTTCAAATTCGTTTCGCAAATGGGCCTCGCTTACGCGTCGCGCTTTCACGGCCGCAGGGACGGGGGAGGTTTGCCGAGGGGTAGGTTGCCCGACTACAATGTCGGGCGTTGGAGAGTGCTAAGTCAGGAATCTGAGGGAAACGACCATGAAAGCGACGTTGTGGGTAGGGTTCGTTCTGGCGGCAGCCTTTGCGGCTGATTTGCGCGGCGCCGAGTCGGCGACGAACGCCGGAGACCGCCAGAGTGCTGCGGCCGTAAACGAGACAGCCGTTTTGCTGTCCGACAATGCCACTGCGGTGGCGGCGCTTGAAAAGAAGTCGGTGCAGTTGGTGCGAGACCATCGCGGCGTGGTCCTGCGCGTGGAGATTGCGAAGGCGGAGGTTTCGGATGTCGACTTGGTCCACCTCAAAGGTCTGCCAGGCCTGGAATCGCTCAAGATCGGGGCCTGCCGCGTGACAGACGCCGGGCTGGCGGCTATCGGCGGACTTACCCGGTTGCGACGCCTTTACCTCTATGACCTGGACGTGACCGATGCTGGCCTTGCCCACCTGGGAAAACTGACCCATCTTGAAGTGCTGGCCTTGGAAAACACCAAGGTCACCGGCCCCGGGCTCGAGCACCTCGAGGGGCTGACCAAATTGCGGGTGTTGAACCTGGGTGGGTGCAAGATAGACGACGAGCCGCTTGCCCATCTGAAACCGCTGGTGAGCCTCGAGACACTCGGCCTGCAGAGGACTACCGTGACGGACTCGGGGCTGGCACATTTGGCAGGCCTGCGAGAAGTTCGCGTCATGAATCTCGATGAATGCAAGGTGACCGATGCCGGCATCATGCAGTTGAGCCCGCTCAAGAATCTGCGAATCCTGCGGACGAAGAAATGCGAGCAAGTCACCGAGCGGGGTGCGAATCGTCTGGAGAAGGCGATTTCCGGGCTGGCGGTTTTCCAGTAAGCGCGGATGATAACGCACAAGAACGCTGGTTCCGTTAACAGGTTCAAAGAGATTCCGATTCGAGGATTAGCTATGTACCGAGCAATTATCGCGGCATTTTTCGGTTTCAGTCTCCTCTCGATGCAAGCGCCGTCTACGGCAATCGCCGCCGACGAAACACAAGCAAGCGAAGATTCCAAGACCCCGGACTGCGTCTACGTGGGCACGCCATACGACGTGATCGACGCGATGCTCGACAGAGGTTCCATCCAGCAGAACGACATCGTCTACGACCTCGGCTGCGGCGACGGGCGGATCGTCGTGGCGGCGGCAAAACGTTTTGGCTGCCACGGCGTGGGATATGATGTGGATCCGCAGCGGATCAAGGAATGCCACGAGAACGTTCGCAAGGAGAAGGTCGGCGAACTGGTGGAAATCAAGCAAGAGGACATTTTCACGCTCGATCTGAGCCGGGCGAGCGTGATCATGCTGTACCTGTTGCCGGAGATGAACAAGCGGCTCGTTCCGCAACTGGAACAGCTCGAACCGGGTTCGCGCATTGTCACCCACAACTACGCAATCGAAGGGGTCGTCCACAAGAAATCGTTCACCGTGAAGTCGCTGGAAGATGGAGTGAAGCACTACCTCTACCTCTACGAGGCGCCGCTGGAAAAGGAAGAGAAGTAGGAGGAGAGGCGAGTGCGACTATCAGGAATGCGCAACTCGAAATTCGACCTCTCAATGGAGGCGAGGGGTGCCAAATAGGCCTGGCGGTGTAGGCCGGCAAGAATTTCCAGATGGACTCCGAAGTCTTGCCAGGCAATGGGTTTATGTGGCAGGACCCGGTCGGGGGGCAGCAAGAAGCTGTATTGAGGGGGGCATGACATCTCCTCTTGCGGCACAAAGTAAACTGGGCTAAAAAACGGATTAGTCACCGGTGAACGTGAACGGGGACCACAAAAAGGGCCCTCGCAGGACCATGCTGGTTCAGCGGTGGGCCCATCTCAGTATTCGCCGGTCGAGTGTGCGCCTGATTGATTAGCCAAGGACAGGGGATTGGCCTTGGCCCTCGGGCCTCAGAACCTGCAAGAAAGCTCTTCTCGAGTTCGGAGGGGTCCGGATCCGGAGGAGGCGGATGATTCTGCGCTTCGCTCGCCGAAATAGACGGGAGAAGTTGTGGACAAATTTCGATAAGTAATTGTTATACAGAGACGAGAGAATATTTCTGGGCGGCAAAACTCATCGTTGCTTGGCAGAAACGCTCAATCCAAGGGCGTATGGAACGAGCCGGGATGGAATTGCCCACACGCTCCGCCCCGAGCGCGCCGCCCGCCTGAATCACTGATGCCGGCGTTTCCTGGCAGGAAGCACTGCTGCCGCGATCACCCATTGGGAGCGCACGCCTTGTCGGTTCGTAACTCATTTCCCCTTTGCGGGTATTGCACTTATGCCGAAAATACTTGAGAAACTCGAACTGGTTCCAGGAATCCACGAAATTCTCGTGGAGGCTCCTCATTTAGCGGGGAAGGCTCGGCCAGGGCATTTTGTCATTGTGATGGCCGATGAGCGGGGTGAGCGAATCCCACTGACGATCGCCGACTACGACGACTCGACCGGGACGGTCACGCTGGTACTGATGGTGGTTGGCACCACGTCGCGCAAGGTGGCTTCCCTGTCGCAGGGCGACGAGATCTACGCCTTGATCGGCCCCTTGGGCCACCCGTCGGAGATCGACGACTTCGGCACGGTGGTGGTGGTTGCCGGAGGCGTCGGCACGGCGCCCGTCTATCCGATTGCCAAGGCATTCAAGGCGAGAGGCACGCGAGTGATATCGATCCAGGGCGCGCGGAACGCCGATTTGCTGTTCTGGCAAGACCGGCTTGCCTCGGTGAGCGACCGGCACATTGTAACCACCGACGATGGTTCGGCCGGCCGGAAGGGTCTGGTGACCGAACCGCTCCAGGAGTTGCTGGCGGGACCGGACGGGAAGGAGATCGGCTGCGTGTACGCGATCGGACCGGCGATGATGATGAAGTTCTGTGCCGAGACAACGCGGCCGTTCGGCGTCAGAACGGTGGTCAGCCTCAACACCGTGATGGTCGACGGCACGGGCATGTGCGGCGGTTGCCGGGTGACCGTCGGAAACGAGACGCGGTTCACCTGCGTCGACGGGCCGGAGTTCGACGGGCACCTGGTCCAATGGGACACGGTGGTTTCGCGACAGCGAATCTACTCACTCGAGGAAAAGCGATCTTTGGACCGCTACATGAAGGGTGCGAAATGCGGATAAGCAACGAATCTTTGAAGACCGTCAGGAAGACCCGCACTGCCATGCCGGTCCGAGACGCGCGGCTGCGCGCCAAGGATTTCGACGAAGTGCCCTTGGGCTATTCGCCGGATCAGGCGAGGGAAGAGGCCGAACGTTGCCTGATCTGCAAGAAGCCCAAATGCGTGGAAGGCTGCCCGGTCAGCGTCGACATTCCAGGATTCATCAGCCTGATCAAGCAGGGCGAGTTTGCGGCTGCGGCGAGAATAATCAAACACACCAACGCCTTGCCGGCGCTCTGCGGGCGGGTCTGTCCGCAGGAGGCGCAGTGCGAAAAGCAGTGCACCCTGGGGAAGAAGGCAGAACCGGTGGCCATCGGACGGCTGGAACGGTTCGTGGCCGACTACGAGCGAGACAACAGCTTGGTCGAACTGCCCTTGCAGCAGCCGGCCAACGGTCGCAAGGTGGCAGTGATCGGGAGCGGGCCATCGGGGCTGACCGTGGCAGGCGACTTGATCCTGCGGGGCTACGACGTGACCATCTTCGAGGCCTTCCACAGGCCGGGCGGAGTGCTGATGTACGGTATTCCCGAGTTCCGGCTGCCCAAGTCGATCGTCGAGAAGGAAATCGATTACCTGACGCGGCTAGGGGTGAAATTGGAGCTCAACCAGATCGCCGGCCAGAGTGTTACGATCGACGAACTGCTGGGGGAACGCGGTTACGACGCGGTCTTCGTGGGCGTGGGGGCCGGTCTGCCGAAATTTCTCGGCATTCGAGGCGAGGATCTCGGCGGGGTCTACTCGGCCAACGAGTACCTGACGCGGAGCAATCTGATGAAGGCCTATCGCTTCCCCGAGTACGACACGCCGATCGTGCGTGGCAACAAGGTATGCGTGATCGGCGGCGGCAACGTGGCCATGGATGCCGCACGGACCGCCCTGCGATTGGGAGCGGAACACGTTTCCATCATCTATCGCCGTTCCCGTGCCGAATTGCCTGCACGGGCGGAAGAGGTCCAGCACGCCGAAGAAGAGGGGGTGATTCTGGAAATGCTGACCGATCCGATCGCCTTCGGAGGCAACGAGAAGGGAATGGTGCGCAGCATGAGTTGCCAGCGGATGGAATTGGGTGAGCCCGACGCGTCGGGCCGGCGCAGACCGATCCCGATCGACGGTTCCGAGTTCACAATCGAGACGGACCAGATTATTGTGGCCATCGGAGCGGGAGCCAATCCGCTGTTGACGAAGACGACGGGCGGGTTGAGGTTAAACCGCTGGGGTTATATTGAAGCCGACACCAGCGGCCGTACGAGCCGGCCGGGGGTTTGGGCCGGAGGAGACATTGTGACCGGCGCAGCGACGGTGATCGAGGCCATGGGGGCGGGGCGAGTGGCTGCGGCCGATATTCACCGTCAATTGAGCGGCGGAGAAGGGGTGGGGGTGGGGGGTAGGACCTAGGCTTCGGTTTCCCCTCCACGGATTCGTCGTCTCATGAAGGCGGGCCGTTGGTTTTCGGCTTCACAGGCGTCCCAGGTAGCGAAAGGCGTCGGGGAGCCAACCCATAGGGACGATCTCGGTGGGCTGTAATCGCAGACGGGCACGACGGCCCAGCTTACGCTCAGCGGTGCGAGCCGCCCTGACCAGGCGAGGGTCGGCATGCTCGCTGTGCTGGACCGTCTCCAGATCGGTCCGTGCCGTGGCAACGTCGCCCCGATAGGCAGCGTGCCGCCCGCGAAGATATCGGGCAATGACCGCGCGGCGGGGATCCCAGTGCTGGTCGATGGCACGCTCCAGCGGGCCCATGGCACGGTCGAAGCTGCCGGCCCGGATTTCCATCAGCGCCGAGGCCAGATGGAGGGCCGGATCGTCGTAGCGCGCGGCCGCGCATGCCATTAGGTCGGCGGCCGCGCCGGCATCGTTGTGGTATTCGAAGGCGATGCGTGCGGCGATCACCCATTGCCGGGCTTCAGCAAGGCCGGGTGTATCTGCACCTATGGGAGTTGGCTGAAGGAACTCGATGGGCGCGATCGAAAGGGCTTCCGGATTGAGGACATCGGGAGTCGGAAGTGCGAGAAACCGACTTTGGGACGCCGGCGCACGGCCGACCGCAACGTAGACCGTGTGCGCATCGGGTCGCCATACGGAACTGGAAACAGTGTGAGTCGCGGCGAGAACGTTGGGGAAGAGACGCGCCCTTCCCGTTGCCGGATCGATCGTGTCGCCGAGGATGGAGGCCGCGCCCGCTGCGTTGAGCGCGCCGCAGGCCCCGTCGATGAGCGCCCGGGCACGATCCGCGCGGGCATTGGAGTCCTCAGCGAAAATCGAAATGGCGGTCAGTTGATGGGGCAGCGTGGCGGGCTCTGTCCAGTGGTTGGTGGTAATGTGCACATCGCCCTGACAGGGCCGCCTGGCCGCGGCCGCGTTGCACAACTCAATGGTGAGGGCCTGACGCTCGCGTGTGGACACGACATGGTAATTCCAGCCGGCAGCGGGCCTTACTGCTTCGAGCAAAGCAGCGGCCTCCTCAAGGGTGCTGGCCCGGCGGAGCACTTCCTGACCGACCAAGAAAACCGGCACCCCCATTTCAGACACCGTGCTTGCCGGTACGGAGTGAACCCCGACAAACAGGCCGTGTTCATTCATTCCGCAGACGCCCGCGATGTGGAACCCCGCCGAGGTGATTGTCATGTATCGGTGCGTGCCGTCGGTGGGCTCGTAGTACACAACGGTGGGGTAAGCGTCGTAGCAACCGTTGAGCGGATAGTCGGTGTTACGACCGATGAGCATCTCACCCCCCTGCGTGGCTGAGCCCCAGGCGGCAAAAGAACTGCACTGCAAATCGCTGCCGATGCTCGTTTCGGTGAGTCCGAGCAAAACCTGCGAGGTTTCGGGTCCAACCGCAGCTCGCAAGATGGTCCATACCGGCACGCGGCTACCTTCTGAGAGCCCGTAGATTTCGCCGAGGCTCTGGGAAGAGGAACCGCCCAGGTAGGCGAGTCCGTTGCGCAGGATCGGCTCCGAAATACACTTGTCGGCGTACCAGTTCGCCAACGCCGAGAGCAGGCCGTTGCCGTAGCTGTTGCAGATGGCATTGCGGGGGAGCAGACTGGCCTGTCGCAGTGTGCCGCGGGCGAGTTCCGTTGCGAGCAGGCGGCCATGCTGGTAAGCCATTTCGAATCGGTCGCCGGCAACGCGAAGCACACGGACGTCGCCACGGCGCCAGAGCCGTGCCCGGTCGAAGACAGCCCCCCCGTCAGACCGGGGCTCGATGCGAGCCTCGTAGAGCGTCCGGTAGCGCCGACGGAGTTCTTCCGGCACACGGCCGGTAACGATCCGGCGGCGGACAGCGTGCCGAAGGGGTGGAATGGGATTCATCCTGCGTCTCCGGTCGGAGGCGAACGGTCTTCGCCGCCGGTGCTACTGCTTCCTTGGCCAGGCCAGGATCGCGGTGCAGAAGAGGGAATTTCAGGCAAAAAAGCGCAACACTCCAGCTAACGGAAGGTGCTGGAAAGATCGACAGGCCTGAAAGCCTGATCGATTCGCAAGACGCTCCAGTGTAAAAGAATCGCCTTGCCGAGCCAACACGAACCGTCTCATTTTCCCGCTGGCCGCAGTTCTTTCAGCACTCCTTGGATCGTGGCGGCAACACCTTGCGTTGTCTGCTCGCGCGATGGCTTCTCGGGGAGCTTGAACGGCTTCGGTTCGTTCTTCAAACCGTCCAGAAGGCCCTCCGGGCTGACCGACCAGCCGGTGAAAAGCACACCCAGCATCTTCTCGGTCGCCCCCTGTCGCGCCGTCTGAAGAAAAACCGTCGCCGATTCAGGATTCCTCCAGGGGGCCGGCAGCACACGGAAACCCTTTTCCTGGAAGAACTGGACCGAGGGGAAGGGTTTCTCTTGCCCCATCCTCCGATAGGTCGCGGGCATTTCATAGTGCCAATCGCAAAGGATGATGTCCTTCGGCACCCGGTCAATCGCCCGGTGCGAGCCCGTGTCGCTGGCTTCCCAGCGTCCGTATCCGCTGGCCTTCGAGTCCAGGAGCCGATCGCTCCACATCAGCATCTCGACGTTTCTTTCTCGCACGAGATGATCGTGCATTTCATTGACCGCTTTGGCAAAGAGTTCGCCGACATCTTTGCCCTTGCACCGTGGGCAGTCCTTGTCGCCGATTAAGAACACCTCATCCATCCCAACATGAAACGCATCCGCCTGGAAGGCATCGATCAGTTCGTCCATCAGCTCGAAGACAATCCTGTTGACCTCCGGGTGCGAAGGGCACCACTCGCGGCAATAGATCTTCTTGTCGTCCTGTGGGATCGAAGGCGTTTCGTCGAACTGCGGATACTTGGCGAGCAGCGGCCCCGGCCGGGGGCCCCAGGACTGGTGGCCGACACAGTTCATCAAAGGGATCAGGCGAATGCCGTGTTGACGGCATACTTCGGCCAGCCTCCGGGCATGCTCCTTGGTCAGCCCGCCCGTTTCCAGTTCCGGATGTGACTTGAATTGAAAGCCATAGTCAACTTCGAGAACGACGGCATTGAAACCCAGCGGTGCCAGGCCCTCAACGATGAGCTTCTCCACGGCGTCGAGCTTTTCTGAACCAATGCCGATCAAGTGACAGGCAATCCACTGCTTATTCTCCGCCTTCCACGCGTCGCTCCAGGCACTGATGGGCGTTTGCGCCGCGAGAGGCAGCGATCCGGCAAGAACCAGAATCAGAGCCGAAACAGCACTTCCCATCCCTTTCATGATCGTCTCCTTTGGTATTGTCTGTTGTTGCCGCGCCCTTCGAAACGGAACGTTCTGAGCATTGTGCTCCCACCGGACTGCCAATGCAATCCGGCGCGAATCGGGAGGAGAATTCACCGGCAGGCAGGATCCCCAGCGCCGTTGGTAACCAGTATCCGAAAAAATCCCCACAATCCGTGCCAAGAATGTCCTTCCTGCCGCGAATGCCGTATAACGATAGGTGCGCACACCCTCTATCTGGAAGTCGAGAAAAACGCCATGCTGACTCCAAGAGCCGCCGATAAGTTGAAAAGAGTCGCCCAACTGTGTTTGATCTCTGTTGCGGTCGCCTGGGCAGTGGCCTGCGAGGCGGCCGAGGCGGAGCGACCCCCTTCGGCCTGCTTGCTGCCGGAAAATACGCTGGTTTTCGTCTCGGTACTGGATGTGCCGGATACACGGGATCGGTTTTCTCGAACGACCATCGCCGGGATCCTCAACGATCCTGCTCTCCAGCCCGTCGTGACCGACATCCTGGGAAGCATCGACAAACAAACGGCCCCGCTTCGAGAGAGCGTCGGGCTGACAACGGACGACCTGCTGAACCTCCCGCAGGGGGAGTTGACGTTCGCCTTAGTGCCCCGTGAGACAGGTCCACCGGTGCCCGTGGTCCTGATCGACACAGGCGACCACGTGGACGACGCCAAGCTCCTCATTCAGTCGATCGTGAAGCGGATCGAAGAGGCAGGCAACAAGCTGAGCGAGCGGGAAGTGAGAGGCATGCCCGTTACCGTGTTTGAGAGCGTGGGCCGGGCACAGGAAGACGTAGCGTTCTTCAAACGGGGCAGCACCCTGGTCTGGTCGAACGATCTGGGCATCCTGGAAAAGGTCCTGACGCTTTGGGACGGTGATGACACGGCCACGCTCGCCACACGCGACGATTTTTCCACGATCATGCAGCGCAGCCGGAGGCACAACCCTAAGCCGCAGGTGATGTGGTACGTCAATCCAATGGCAATCTTTGAGCAGTCCGCACGAGATCAGATGGAAATGCAGGTCGCCTTGATGATGATCCCCACATTGGGGCTGGATGGGATCAAGGCGGTTGGCGGTGCTGTCGAATTGGACGCTGGACCGTACGACAGCCTGTGGCATGCGCACCTGGTGCTCGCCTCGCCACGCAAAGGCGTGGTCGACATGGTCCAACCGAAGCAGGGCAAGATGACGCCACAGGACTGGGTGCCGGCCGACGCCGCGGACTATGTAACGCTCTACTGGGATCTGCCGGCCACACTGGACAGACTCAGAAAGCTCTACGACTCTTTCCGGGGCGAAGGGGCCTTGGACGAGTTGATCGCCACACGGCTGAGCGGCCCGTTGGGAATCGATCTGATTCTGGAGGTCCTGCCGGCGTTAACCGGGCGGATCACCTTCATGCGTTGGATCGAAAAACCGATTGCCGAAGAAAACAGCGTCGCCGGTCTGCTGGCGGTCGAGCTGCTCCCCGAAGCCGACGCGGGCGAGTTGTTGCGGGAGGTGGTGCAGAAGCACGCAGCACGATTCATGAAACGAGAGTATGGAGGCGTGGTCTACTACGAAATGATCCGGCCTGAGCCTCCCGCGGATCTACCCCCACGCCGGCGCAGACCGACTTCCCTGTGCTTGGGACTCCTCGACGACACGCTGATGATTGCCGATCGCGACTCGATCCTCAAGAGTATCGTTGTCACCCAGGAGGGCGGCCTGAAACGCTTGGCTGAAGCCGAGGATTTCGGGAAGATGATCACGGAGATGGGACAGCTCACTGGCGGTAGCGATCCCGTTCTGGTTCGCTTCCAACGACCGGCCGAGCGGACCGAGGCTTGGTATGAGCCGATTCGGCAACAACAGCCAACGGAAGAAGCGGAACGTCCCCGGCCGCGTCGCGGTCCCTTCAGCGGACTGGAACGAACCATGAGCCAGCACACCTTGCCGCCGTTTGAAGCTCTGCGAAAATACTTCCCGCCCGGTGGTGCGGTGCTGGTCAACGACGACACGGGGCTCCATTACACCGGTTTTACGCTCAAGAGCCGGTAGACACTGGCGGCTCAGATGGGCCCCGTTCTATCTCAACGATCTCACCCATGCTGCACGAATCCTACGCACCGGTGCCCCAGATTCTCAAGGCCCGGTTCCTGGAACGGCCGAATCGGTTCATTGTGTTTTGCCAACACGAGTCACTGGGGCGGATCAAGGCATTCCTGCCAAATCCCGGGCGGCTCTGGGAATTGCTGTTTCCCGGTGTGACGTTGTATCTTTCAGAGAACGCACGCAAGACATCCAAGGAAGAGGCACCCGGGACGGGATTTACCGTGGTGGCGGTGGAACGCGACGGCGAGCCGGTGTTTCTCCACACGCACTGGACGAACCACGCCGCCGGTTGGCTGCTGGAGAACCACCGCATTCCCGGATTGGAGAAGGCCGACATTGTCCGCACGGAAGTGAGGCACGGCCGGAGCCGGTTTGATTTTCTCATGCGTCAGGGGCGACGAGAGTTCTTCCTGGAAGTCAAATCGTGCACCCTCTTCGGCAATCGCGTGGCCATGTTTCCCGACGCCGTTACCGATCGGGGCCGGCGACACCTGAAGGAACTTGCGGGACTGGATTCAACCGGTGCCAAACCGTGCATCCTTCTACTCGTGCAGACGCCGAACGTGGACTACTTCATGCCGGACTACCACACCGATCTGGCGTTCAGCCGGACCTTTCTCGAAGTCCGCAAGAAACTGCGAATCCTGCCCGTGGCCGTCCGGTGGGACAGCCGGCTGCGGCTGGCCGGCGAGGTCCGGAAGTTGGAGATCCCTTGGGATTATTTGCGGCGCGAGGTGGAAGACCGAGGAAGTTACCTGCTGCTGATGCGGCTGGACGAGGCGTGCCGTATTCCGGTCGGCCAGCTCGGAGAGATTGAGTTTCCGGCCGGGCACTATGTCTACATCGGCTCGGCAATGGAGAACCTGACCGCTCGCGTCACTCGTCACCTGCGGCGCCGCAAGACGATGCACTGGCATGTGGACTACCTGCGTCAACAGGCCAGTGACGTCGTTCCGTTGCCGATCCGTTCGTCCAGGCGTCTGGAGTGCGACCTTGCGGCAACTTTCGGCCAACTCCTCCGCCCCGCAGCATTGGGTTTTGGTTGTTCGGACTGCTCCTGTCGGACACACTTGCTCTGGCATAGGGAGGATCCGTTGCAGGATCCGCGGTTTCACGCACTGCTGCAGCGATATCGGATGGCAGGGCCGGAGTAGCGAGGGAAATGGACCCCGCTTCATAGCCCCCGTCGAAGTGGCATTACGCTGAACCAACGGGCACGGACTGCCTCATCAGTTGTCGAGGATTCGGCAGCCCGGCTGCGATTCCGAGGTGGCTCGGGCCACTTGACGTGATACGCCCCTGGGCTACATTGCTTGTCGACACATGCCGAAGTCAGCAAACGTTTTGAAGCAGGTTCAATCATGGCCAGAATTGTCTACGGCGTTTCGGGTGAAGGCTCGGGCCATTCGTCTCGTGCCCGGGAAATGGCAAGTCATCTTTGCCGGCAGGGGCATACACTGAAGCTTGTCAGCTACGACCGGGGCTATAAGAACCTCAAGGACGATTTTGACGTTTTCGAGACCGAGGGGCTGTGTATCGCCAGCCAGGACAACAAGGTCTCGATCGTCAAGACGTTCACAGAGAACATCAAGCGACTGCCCGACGGGTATCGCAGTCTGCAGAGACTGCGGCACGAAGTCTTCAAGGCGTTTCGGCCGGATTGTGTGATCACCGATTTCGAACCCATGACGGCCTACCTGGCCCACCATTACGGGCTACCGCTGGTAACTATCGACAACCAGCATCGCATGCGCTACGTGAAGTACGAGCGGCCGCCCCGCTCGGCGGCCGACGCCCGAGCGACGAAGGCCATCATCCGGGCGATGGTGCCGCGGCCGGACGTATCGTTGGTGACGGCTTTCTGTTTCGGCGAAACCCGCAACGAGCGCACGTTCCTGTTTCCGCCGATTCTGAGGCGCGAGGTTCTCGAAAAGGTTCCTTCGGTGGGCGACCATGTTCTCGTCTACCTGACGAGCGGATTTGACACGTGCCTCCAGGAGTTGTGTAAGTTCGGCCGCGAGTCGTTTCTGGTTTACGGCTACGACCGCTCGAATCGCGATGGACCGCTCCAGTTTCGGCCGTTCAGCAGCGACGGCTTCCTGGACGATCTGGCTGCGGCCAAGGCCGTGATCGCGACCGCCGGATTCACTCTGATCAGTGAAGCCCTCTGTTTCCGCAAGCCCTATCTGGCTATGCCGATGCAGGGACAGTTTGAGCAGGAACTCAACGGGTTCCAACTCGCCCGGGAAGGATATGGAAAGAGCGTCGAGAAAATAGACGGCGAGGCGATCGGCGATTTCCTGTATCGCTTGTCGGACTACCGGGAACGATTGAAGGATTACCGACCGGGCGACAACAGCGAGATCAAGTCGAAACTGGATGAACTATTGGCCGATGATTGCGCCCTGGCGTGGCGATTCCACGAATTGAGGAACTGAGCCGTACCGCGTTGTGAACGAAAGACCTGCGTACTGGCGAGGATCTGCAGGTCACTCCTGCCATCGAGACGGTTGGCCGGTGGCGGTTCCCAGCCCAGCGCAAGCCCGTGCGGCTATCGGGGGTGCGGTCGTGCTGGTGAAGGCATGTCCGTACGGTTATCACGGCACGGTGAGCTGGTTACCCACTTTTCGGGTGTTGAACTTCTCGCGGTAGACGCGGGTCTTCTCGTTGTCGGGGTACGATTCGTCCTGGCCGTAGGGGTAGCCGCTCATGCCGTGGAACGGGAGGGGTTCAACCGTGTCGGGGAAAGCGGTGTAGAGGTCCATGTCCTTGCAGTAGGCGTCGCTCTTCAGCAGGAACGTACGGCGGTGGCCTGCGGGGATGGGCCCCAAGGCGTCGGCGGGAAATCGGAGCGTGAGTTGTTCACCGCGGCCCATGATCACGTAACAGTCGTCGGTCTCCGCCAGAAGCTGGCCCACTTCGCCGAACCGCGTGTAATCGCCTTCCATCAGTTTCCACCCCATGGCTCGATCCACATTGTGGTAGTCGTAGATATTGGGCAGCCTGCCGTCAGGTGAGTACTCCCGCGGGTAGCCGAAGAACGCGAGGTTGGCCGAAGAGACGGGGACCTCTTGGATGCGAAGCGGCAGATCTTCGTCGACCCCCAGATAGATCCGGTCCCAATAGAGTTCCATGTTCGATACAATCCGCACCTTTCGGTCGCCAGGTAGAATTGTGCCGGTTACATCGAGAGTCATCACGTGGTCCAGGCCCGCCGGATAGCCGACTTCCGGGAGCACGTCAATCCACGTGCCGCCACGCTGGACTTGGATTGTCGGTGCCTTGAGCGCCAGACCGGCCTGACAGGCGGCGAAATTCGTGGACGAGTAGCCGTATTCGACCCAACCGAACAAGTACATCACCAGCCGCGCATCGGCAGGGAGATTCTGCAACTGATCGCCGAAATCGAGCTCAACAAAATGAGGCTCGGCAAAGCCGAGAAAATGGGGATCGACCTTGGTCGTACCGGCATATTGCCGATCGACGGCAGCGAGCCGACCGGTAACGTCGGCGCCGTCATGATCGACCGCGCGAACCACTTCGATCTTGTCGCGGGTGCAGAACAACTCGAAGGGGGGGGGCGGGCAATTGACGGGCATCATCTCGTAGGGCCAGACCTCCGTGCCCGTCGGATGATCGACGGCCACGAGTTTCGCTTCGTCGAAATAGACGGTTTCTTCGAGCGGCTCGAGCACCTGCAGGACATACTCACCGTTCTGCGGTTCCAGTACGGGGATCGGAAGGTACTCGGTCGGATCGGGGGGCGCATATTGGCCGGGGGAGAGGAAGAATCCAAGTCCTCCGACACCGGCAAAGTCGGCCACGAATCGGTAGCGAGAGCCGTCCCAAGTGAACAGCGTCGGGCAAGAGGATGTCTTCCGAGGAAGCTCCTCGAGCGGCGTTACCTGGTCGCCGGCCACCTCTAACTCCGCCTGGAGCACAGCGTCGGGCCAATAGATGCGAAGCCAGTCGACCTTCTCGAAGGGACCGAGTCCTGCGTGAATCCTCAGCGGCGGCACGACGCCTGCCCCGGTTGGCACTCCCACGGTGAACTGCTGGACGATGGTTCCGGTCTTGATCTCCACCCGGGTGCCAATGGCCGAATTGTTCGACCGAGCCTTGGTATCTTGCGGCCGCGCGCCGCGAAGGTCGAGCGCGAGCCAGTGATTGCCGGCGGTGAGATTCTCAAACAATGCCGGTTTGCCGCCCGCCGGCAGCAGGAGCAGGTCGCAGCAGCCATTGCCGGTGAAATCCGCAACGAGGCAGGCTGCACCGGCGGGCGTCTCAACCGCGTCGAGGACGATGCCCGGATCGAGCTTGGAGGCTTCGCGGAACTTGCCGGTGCCGTCGTTGAGCAGTAGGAAGGGGCCGCGAGAGCTCCCCCGGTGGGCATCGCCAATCAGCAGGTCGAGATCGCCGTCATTGTCGATGTCGACTGCCTGACCGCCGGTACCGCCCAATCTGGAGAATTGTCTGGAAAACTCTTCGTCGCGAACAAAAGAAACGCGACTTCCGTTCAAGAAAAGGTGGAGTTGCTCGCCGCAAAAGACGAACAGGTCCTGCCGCCCGTCCTTGTTCACGTCGGCCGACGTTGCGCCGACCACCTGCTGAACGTCGAGCCCGCCGGCTTCGGCATCCAGAACGTGATACTGCCACACGCGATCATTGAGCCACACGATCGGCCTGCCCGAGAGGGCTGGAAAAGCGATCATGTCGAGGTCGCGGTCGTTGTCGAAGTCGTCGT
Organism: uncultured Planctomycetaceae bacterium; assembly: GCA_964429355.1. Lineage (GTDB taxonomy): Bacteria > Planctomycetota > Planctomycetia > Pirellulales > Thermoguttaceae > JAAYAY01. Next base: position 17,728 of record CAYSCH010000042.1, read on the forward strand.
GGACGACGGTGCCGATCACCGCATCCGCGAACTGGAGCCCCAGGCGCTGGGCAATCTCCTCGTAAGAACCGTCACGGTTGTTGTTGAAGACGAGCGACGGAGCGGGCTTGGTCGACGGCTCGGCGGGCAATGATCCGCCTGATGAGCGAAACGCGAGGCAATCGAGATCGCCGTCACTGTCGACGTCGACCAACCTGGCACACGATGTGAGGCCAGGATCAGCGAGCGGGGGTTCCGAGTACGGCAGGGGAGTAAATTTCCCCGTTCCGTCGTTCTGCAAAAGCAGCGGGGCTCCAGCCCGCCCAAGCCACAGATCAAGATCTCCATCGTTGTCCACGTCGCCGAAGTTGGGAGAAGTAACGTGCGTAGCCAGGTCGGAGCCGCGAGTGAATTGTCCCTGCCCGTCATTGAACCACACAGCACAGGTGCCCTCGCCGTCCATTCCTCCGAGGCAGAGATCGAGATCGCCGTCGCCGTCGATGTCGCCCGAAGTCGCGGCCGGCGCGGTCACGGAACCACCGTCGTACTTCCAAGGTGTTGTGGAAATGTCGATCAGACGCGGGTCGGGCGAGAAGACGACGGCTGGCGACACGGGTGGTTCCATGCTGGCCGGAGGAAGATTGTCGGCTTCCATCACCTGGTAGTATTTGCCGGCCGAGCCGTAAACCTTTCGGACTGCAAAGGAGCCGCCCGTCATTTCCGTGGACTTCAGGTCCTGAAATCGCTGAAAGAGTGCCTTGGCATCATCCAGCCGGCGACTCCGCTGGTAAAGCAAAGCAAGGCGGTAGATGGCAGAGATGAAACCCGGGTCGACCTGGACCGCCTTTTCCAGCATGACGGTACCCTCGTCCGTCTGTCCGGCATCCGCAAGAGCCTGGCCACACTTGTAGAGAACGTGTGGATCATCGGGATCGACTTCCGCAACGGCCTGGTAATGCGTGGCAGCCTTCTCCGCCTCGCCCAAGTGTTCGTAGAGCATACCCAGGCAGAAGTGCGCGTAGGGGTCTTTGGGATTGGCTTCGAGTACGGCGAGGAACGCGTCGCGTGCGAGGTCGAGATGGGACTCGGTGCCCTCCGCGCCCTGGATGTTCAGATAGGCCAACCCAAGATTGAAGCGGGCCGCGAGCCAGTCCGGTTTGGTCCGGATCACTTCGGCAAATTCCCGGGCCGCATCCGAATAGCGGTACTGTTCCATCAGAGCGGCGCCGCGATTGAATGCTGCCAGCGCGGCGAACTGGTCGTTGTCAGACGTTTTCTCGCCGGGAGCTTCAGGACCCGACGGGCCGGCAACAACAGGTTCAGGCGATGCGGATACCGTGGATGGTGAATTCTGGGCCGGTATCTCCGGCACAGGATCCGCACATCCGCAGTAACCTGCCAGCGAAACGATGATGAGAACGAGGCATGAACGAAAGAAACGGTCTTTTCCGACAGAACGCATGAGCGCTATCTCCCAACGATTCAACGCGTGGTCGCCAAGCGATCATTCTACCCGGGAACCGGAAACGGACCAAGCAACCGCGTCTGGGACACTCCCCCCTGATGCCTCACGCCGCCACATGGACAACGAGGATTTTCAGTCCGATTGCTATCAGTATGCAGCCGCCAATTCGTTCGGCCCAGGGCCCCCAGCGAGGCCCTATGCGGCCACCGAAGACGATCCCGACCCCACTCAGGGCGCATGCCACCACTCCTATCACGACGCTCGGCAGCCAGACCGATGTGCCCATCAGGGCCATGCTCAGGCCGACCGCCAGGGCATCCAGGCTCGTCGCGATCGACAGGGTTACGAGACTCAGGCCGCGCGTGGGGTCTGTGTCGGGATCAAAATCCCGGCCTTCGCTCGCCTCTCGAAGCATCTTGCCACCCACGAAACCGAGCAGTCCGAAAACAACCCAGTGATCGAGTCCGGAAACGACCGCGGCGGCATCGCGCCCGACGAGCCATCCCAGGATCGGCATGAGGAACTGGAACAGGCCGAAATGAAAAGCCATCCGGAAGGCATGACGCGGGGTGACCTTCGCCAACGTCAACCCGACCGCCACGGAAACGGCGAACGCATCCATCGCCAAACCGAGCGAGATTCCCACAAGATTGAGCCAGTTCAACGACGCAACCTCCGACGCAGCAGCAGGGCAGCGAAAGACTGCATTATAGTCGTCCAGTCGCGGCCGAGGGAACCGCTGCCCGGAATGAAAGGTTCCCAGGTAAACGCCTCGAAACCGCTCGGCGAGGGCCAGTCATGGCCATGGTATCGAGTCGGCGGCGGACCCGGAATTGTCGTTACAGACCGAACTCGCGGCAGTAACTCCTGCGATCCTCCCGACACGATTCTCTCCTGCGGCCGGCGCAACGCGTCCGGTGGGGGTTCGCGTGTACGGGTTGTCACAGATGGATGGGCAACAAAAACAGTCGCCCGTTTGACCACCCTGGAAACGTGTCCTATATTCTCTTTGACCGGGCATTTTTCTTGACATTCCCGGTTGACGGAGCGTCCACGAAAGTAGGCGCGAACATACCAGATGCCAACGGCGCGTGACCAGACCCGAACGAGCACGGCTGGAACGGAATCATCCAACTCGGCACGGCGGAGCGTCCTCGGCCCCCTTGATTCTTGAAGCAGCGATCCGCAATGGAAGGGACTATGCGACGAACGCTTCTCTGCGCTGGCCTTTTATGGCTGGGCGCGGCCATTTTCGGCCTCGCCGTGGCGCCGTCGATTTGCGCGCAGACCACGGTCGAGATTAGCGATCAGTCGGCCGAAGTCGGCGAACTGCTCCGACTGGGACGTGAACTGGAATTGGAGCGCCGTTGGGCCGAAGCGCTGGGGCACTATGAAACGTCCCTGCGGAAATTCCCTTCCAACGAGACGTTCCAACGGCGGCTTGACTACTCACGCCTGCACTACGACGTGGTTCGCCGATGCGCCGACGAGAGTTACGGTCGGTTGCTCCAGAGGATTTCCATGGACGAGGCCCTGAGCCTCTACTCCGAAGTCCTCCGGAAAATACAGACGCATTACGTCGAGGCTCCGAACTGGAAGTCGCTGGTCGTTAACGGAGTGAACGATCTGGAAGCGGCACTGTCCGAAAAGGCCTTCCGCCAGCGAAATCTCCCGGCGGCCGACGACGTTCAGATCGACGAGTTCCGGTACTCAATCCGCCGAATGATGGCGGCGGAAATGGTGCAATCCCGCGAGGCCGCCATCGACGCCGTTTCCCAAATCGCCAAACGCGCCAAGGAGAAACTGGGGGCGGAACCTGCCGCCGTCGTGCTCGAGTGCATGTGCGGCGCAGCCAACTCGCTCGACACCTATTCAACCTACCTGACTCCCGCTCAGCTCAATGAGGTTTACTCCCAGATCGAAGGGAACTTCGTCGGATTGGGAATCGAGATCAAGGCCCGCGAGGGCGCCCTGGAGATCGTCCGGGTCATACCCAATAGCCCGGCCAAGAAAGCAGGACTGAACAGCGGCGACCGCATCATTTCGGTGGACGATCAGGCAACACAGGATCTGTCGACGGACAGGGCGGCTAGCCTGTTGCAGGGCGAGGCGGGGAGCATTGCGAGGCTCGTCATTCTGGACGGCGACAGCCAGACCCGCAACGTGTCGGTCCAGCGAGAACGCGTGGACGTGCCGAGTATCGATGGGACCCAGATGATGGATCCCTCTTATGGAATCGGCTACCTCAAGCTGACCTGCTTCCAGAAGACGACAGCCCAGGATCTGGACGTCGCGCTCTGGAATCTGCATCGATCCGGAATGCGAAGTCTGATCATGGACCTGCGAGGCAATCCGGGGGGCCTGCTGATCTCCGCCGTGGAAGTGGCCGACAAGTTCATCGACAACGGCATCATCGTGATCACTCGCGGCAGGACACCCCAGGAAGACCTCAGCTATTCCGCCCATACCGTGGGCACTTGGTCGGTGCCGCTGATTGTGTTGATCGATGAAAACAGTGCGAGTGCCGCCGAGATCTTTGCCGGGGCGATTCGTGACCACCGGCGGGGCAGGATCATCGGAACCCGGAGCTATGGAAAGGGCTCCGTGCAGGGAATCTTTCCACTCAGTTCTTACGAAGCCGGCGTACGGCTGACAACGGCGCGGTTCTACTCGCCTCTCGGGCAAGCGTATAGCCACGTCGGCGTGGAGCCGGATGTGACCGTCCACCTCGTGGCCAAGGTAGCCGACGGTGACCAGCAGGTGGAACTCGACGAGTACCTCGAGGCGGCGCTCCAGGATGCGCGGCGCTCCGTGGCACAGCGTCAGTCAGAGCCCCGCTGAATTCCAACATCCTCCGGCCGTGAAACGACGAGGCCTGCCAAGGGTATCTGCAGGGTCCTGGTAAGTCCTGACGGCTGGGCAGACGCGAACGGCACCCAGGTTGGCCATTTTTCCCCGCAGAACGACGTAGCCCAACTGGTCCAACTGGTCTTTGACACTTGAGCGATGTTGCCGATCTGCTAGGATGAAGTGGTTGGGGGCTGGCCGCTTCTCCGACCCGAAGGACTCTCCGTCCCAATGTTTTCACACCTCGGCTTCATCGTATCCCGCTGGTGGCTGCTCATACTGGCCCTCTGGGTGAGCGCCATGGTGGGGGTGCGTCTGGGCGCGCCCCGATGGGACGAAGTGACCCACGACGGAGATTTTGCCTACCTTCCCAGCGAGATGCCCAGTGTACTCGGAGAACGCCTGCTCACAAGCGCGTTTCCCGACACGCTTTCGAAAAGCCAGATCGTCCTCGTCGTCGCCCGCCAGGGTGAGCCCCTGAAAGCGGAAGACTACCAGGTGGCGGATCGCCTCGTCCTGCGATTCACTCCAACCGACTCACCGGACGATCCCGTAGTGGGTCTGCTGAGCCATCGGACCGAGGTGATCGGCCAGAAACTCCTCAGTGCGCCGACGGAGCAAGGCCAGGCACTGCTCATTCTGCTGCAGCTTCGCAACGAGTTCATGGCCATCGACAACATGCGGTTGTTGAGCGAGGTGGAGAAAACCCTGGAGACTCTGCGCACCGATTCCCATTTTCCCGCGGGGCTTCACCTGGGAATCACTGGCTCCGCGGCGATCGGTTCCGACATGCTGCTGGCCGCCGAGGAGAGTATCCGCAATACCGAATGGACGACGATTGCGCTGGTGCTGCTGATCCTTCTGGC